>NZ_JAMQKA010000004.1:0-230554 GCF_031569985.1 Aliifodinibius sp. S!AR15-10
CACTCCCGGCAGCAGCTGGTCGATCAACTCATGAGCTACATCAAAGACTATAACCAGAAGAACGCAAAACCATTCAACTGGACCTATGGAAAAGAGTACCTCACGAATTAAGTGGTAATGACACTAGTGATAATCTTAGGTCCTGGAAAGGTAGTCTCCCATATTTACTGGCAACTTTTCACACCTTCTTCAACATATTGGCGGAGCTTATCTTGTTTTCTCAGATCAGTCATCCTTTCCATAAAGTCATCTCTTACAGGCTCACCCTCTATTTCTTTAAAAATATTATATGTATTTAAAGCCCCGATTATTCCATTCTCTGCAATTGCCGTTTTATTGTCCCTCTGTTTGGGATTCTCTATTGCGTAGGCAGCACCGGAGAGCAAAAATTGCATTAAAAGTTCCCCTTGATATTTACTTTCTGATTCAAGCAGTGGACCTATTATACCAGAACAGATTTGCACATGGATATCCGGAGAACCTGAAATCCATTTAAATAAATGTGCTCTTGCTTGCTTTGCGTCATGAGCCAAGGGATGCGATTCCAAGCGTCGTATATCGTTCGCTATCACTGTTAATTGCCCCTCCGAAAGCTCTCCCGTCGGTGGTTTTGAAATATCTAAAGATGAGGTGCTCGATTGAGCATTGATGTCAGTAAAAAGAACGAGGAACAAAATTGGGATAATAAATATGGATTTGCCTTTCATAGCACTCATGATGGTTAATTGTTGGGTTTAAGTTTTTTGAAATAATATTTCGTCGTTTCTCCTGAAAACTCAATCAAGACACTTTTTTTGATTTTATCAACCCAACATTTATTTTATGTACAAAATTACATAAAATATGGCACTCACTAAAAAGCGTCAGCAATTTTACGACAATCTCCTCTCCTTTTTCCGGCGGCACCTGCGGATGCCTACTCACCGCGAGGCGGCCAAGCTTAACGGACTCAAATCCGCCAACAGCTCGGTACAGTATCACCAGGCACTGGTTGCAGAGGGTTTTTTAAAAAAAGATGAAAGCGGCAATTACATCTTTTCTTCTCCTGTGGACGTTTGGCCCGGGGGCAATGACAACAATGCTGTAATCCCGGTATTGGGAGAAATTACGGCTGGAGCTATGCAGGAGGCGGTGGAATCGGACCTCGGCGAGCTCACCTTTGACCACCTATTTCCCAACGTGGACAATGTGTTTGCCCTACGCGTTAAGGGAATGAGCATGAAAGAACTCGATATCACCGACGGTGACTACGTGCTGCTTTCCAAAACGGAACTGCGCAGTGGCGAGGTAGGTGCGGTGCTCTACAATGGCGAGACTACACTAAAGAAAGTGTATAAGGAACAGAACAGGTTACGCCTGAAGCCTGCCAACCCGGAATACGACGATATCATTCTGGAACCAGGTGAATCCGAGGAGGTCCGGATTTTGGGAAAATATGTGGGTCATTTGAATGAACACGGATTGTTTAAGTCGCCATTTTAAATCTATGGCTGGTTCTGACACTCAATAATGTTATGACTTCTATTTGTCAACCAAGTGCAGGGCTTTTCTTGGTTCCCGGGTAAATTTCGTGCATTTGGAGTAATTTTTTGGTGATCTGGTAGCCTGGAACACAGGCTAAAGCTTTTCTCCCAAGTCAGTATGTTCATTTTTTTAGTGAAGAAAAAACGAACCAAAAAATCCCAGATATTCTCACTGGTTGCCACTAATCAGAGCTTTGCTTTTCCTCTTTATTCGCTTATGTGAGATCTGAGTGCAGGGATTTTCTGGACTTGGAAGGCCGAGCTAATACTTTGAATCCTTTCTTTTATAAAGATAGGATTCAGCTGTTTGAGGTAGGCTTAATTATAACGGGTGTAAAATGCTGCGAAATTTCCTTACTGAGAGAAAAATTTCTTGGTGAGAAATCCGAGCTAATGATAAAGAAATATATCTTAATTTTCTATTGAGCAATATACAATTCCCCTCTTGGGAGGGGACCAATCTGATTCGTCCAGAAGCAGAATGCGGGGTGGGTTCCCCGGGCAATTAAATTTGGAGCTGAACACCCTTTATCCCTTTGAATTCTCCACTATGTTAAAAATCTTAATCCAAAACCATCCCCGATTCTTCGTAAACCAGAAACCAGCCGATCTTTCGAGTGTCAAATACGATATCCAGGTAGCGGTCATCTTCAGTGACGAGCGTGACATGCACATGCTTGTGACCGTGCCCTACAGGCTCATCGTGCCATTTACGAACCTCCCGCACACGGTGACGCTGCCCGTTTTTCCGCAAAATCCGGATCGGCTGCAGCCGATGATTGATGCCGCGCTTCTTATCTGCAAACGAAGCTACCGTTGTGATGACAATCAGCGGTTCCGGTTCCTTTTTCTGCTCATTCGATTGCCCCTGTCCATTCTCACTCATTTTTACCCTCCTTTACCTTTAAAACCGATTATTCAATAAATCCACAAAATTTTTGGGAACCAGTTTGATTATTCCCGTTGGCTTCATACATTTATGTACAAATGTACATGTGTTAAATTATAGCAAACCCAGATGACTGTCAAGATGAATTCTACTCCACTATCCCCACTTCCCGAACTGCCAGCACCGGGTCGTTACCAGCTCCGCAAAAACGTGCATAATATCACGCGCTACCAGACCATTGCGGCCGATATGCAGCATGCCAGTTCCAAACCCAGGCTATACGTGCATGTAGATATGAATGCCTTCTATGCGCAGGTGGAACAGTTGTGTTACAATCTTCACTGTATGCCGGTGGTGGTGGGCGGATGGCGCAAAACAGATGGGACGGTAAAAGGGATTGTAGCCACCAGTTCTTATGAAGCCCGGAAGTGGGGAGTAAAAACTGGTATGAGTGCCCTTGAGGCGTATAAGCTGTGCCCTTACGTGGTGTTTAAGCAGGTAGATTATGAAAAATATCGCGCCTACAGCAAGCGTATAAAGGTAGTGCTGGACAACTTTTCATCAGATGTGGAAGCCTATAGCCTGGACGAATTTTTTATGGATATCACCTGGAAGAAAGATGCCAGCTATGAGGAGCTTGTCGAGCTGGGCTGGGATATTAAAGAAGCGGTCCGCGAGGAAACGCAACTTATAGGTAGTCTGGGTATATCAATATCCAAAACGTACGCCAAAATAGCCTCAGAAATGCATAAACCGGATGGTCTTACAGTTCTAACTGAAGAGGCTGATATCCAAGAAAAAATATGGCCTCTTAATCTCGACAATGTTTGGGGGATCGGTCGACGACGCTATACCAAACTAAAGCTTCAGGGACTGCGGACAATCAAAGATGCTATTGAGGGAGGATATCCCAAATTCCAGAAAATTTTTGGGGATTATTTTGGTAAAATGTTGTGGATGACGGCCGCCGGAAAGGATAAGGCCATTGTGATGGATGAAACGGAATATGTACCTGAACGCGTGGGCTATGGGCATACTTTTTCTACATGGACCGACGATCCCTGGAAAGTGGCGGGAGAATTTGCCAAGGCAGCCAAACAGGTATGCTATCGACTGCGAGGCTACGGAAAAAAATCAGATAAATTCGTGGGAACGGTTGGCTTCCAGGGGGCTAAAAAAGAAGGCTTCTCATTTACATTCCGTGCGCCGGGCCAAACGAACCTGGACAGCTACGTGATCCACCACTGCCTGGAAAAAGCCGTACCGATGCTTTTCCACTATAAAAAGTTCGGGCGTACATTCCGGTCCATTATGCTTAGCACTTCGGATCTGAATATGACCACCCAAACAGAACTTTTCTTCCAGGAAGATTCCAAAATGAAGCGGATGTACCAGGCGATAGACTACCTCAACAACCGCTTCGGACTGGATACGGTTAATCACGGCATCGCCAAGTTTGATGTAAAAGGGCATACCCATTTCAAGGAGCGGTCGATGTGATTTTCAGTAGGAGCAGTCAGAGATCCACCGGAAGCTATTGCACAAAGTGTCACAAAAGATACACAAAGCTACCCAAAGGGAATAACTCTGTGACTCCATTGTGTTCTCCAGTGTTTAACGCTTGATTAATTCGAGCGGATCGAGACCACTACGTTAAACCGGATGTCGTGATCGGTGCGGGCGTAGACGCCGGTGGATTTGGGAATCAGGCGGCTGTAGGTGTATTCGAAATTGGCTTTGATGGTTTGAGAGAACTGGTATCCCACAATAGCTGATCCGTTTACGCGCGACTGTCCTGTGATAGGTCCGGGTTGAAAATCGTAGCTGTCGACGTCTTTCACGATCGTATTGTGATCGGCTTGCAGGGCATTGGCCAGATCGGAGTTCAGAACCAGTTTTTGCTCGGTATCTTCCAGGTAGCTGGTATTCAGGGTAAAATCAACGGCATTTTCAATACGCGGGAAAAAGGGAATTTTAAAGTCCCGCACCGTATAGCTGAATGAAAATTTAAACCCTCGTGAAAATCGCTCGGTCACGGTGGTGTTGGAGAGGGCAAGGCTCGTGATCTTGCTCCAATCATATTGCAGGTTGGTTCTCAGGTTGGAATCCCACGTTATGTTGAGCCCCACCAACGGGCTGAATTTTTTCTCTATAGTAATCGAAGTCGGCTCGTATTCCGGCAGATAATCCCGGATGGTATAGGCGCCCAGGGATAATGGCTGCAGCTCTCCACTCCCGGAGTTCAAAACCCAACCCAGGCGATACTGGCCACTATAGCTGTGATTTATGGACGCTCTCGACATCCATTCCCCCACAAACGGGAAAATATTCTCAAATCCGGACCAGACGACCCGCCAGCCCGGCTGTGGGAACGGCGTAAATTCGCGCTTGCCAATGGCCCCGGTCCCCATCCCCAGGTATGCTTTCCGGAAGTCCTCCTGCAGTGACAGTTTGCCCAATACGGTACTGCCATCTCCATTACCGGTACTGTCAGCAATAATGTCATTTTGATCGTTGATATCGTCAAACGCTCTCCCCAGCTGAGCGTGGAAAAGATCTGCATAACCACCGCCGAAAGCCCACACACTGGAATTGATATTCCCGTTTCGCGTTCGCACAGAGGTTCTCATCTGGTCGGGCTGCAAGGTGAGCGTCCGTGTACTGGTAACATCCCACTTGCTACTCCAGGTCAAATCAATAGAAAAGTTTTCAAATGGCGTCAGCCGAGTCCCGACGGTGATATCGTCTGTGTAATTTTTATTCGATGGTATCTGGATCGATTGGTCTCCACTGGGATTACCTACAAGTTGTCCGGCCCCGATGCGGTCGCTCCACCCTGTACGATATGAGAACGGCGGTGAAAAGTCATCTCCCCCGGTGTTAAACATGTAAAATATCTGGGAATCGCCGCTGTACCCAGCCTGTTGTGATCGTTTGGTGTTGTTGAAGGAGATATCAATGGATTGAAAACTCAGCAATGCCTGGGCGCCCTCTTTCAGGATAACTCCTATCCCATCACCAGATCCATTTTCGGCCTCTCCGTCTTCAGCTCCCACCTGCTGAGGTGGACCGGTGTTGCTGTTCTCTTCATGTAGCCGCTGGTACCATCCCATCCGGTTTAGCAGGTCGCGGATATCCAGTTCCAGGTTCTGGGTAACATTGAGATTGTTGGTTAGCGTGGCTCCCAGGTTCGATCCCTGTGGGCTGTTTCGCCACTGGTACCCCCCGTTGTAGTTTGCCGAATAACTGGTCCAGCTCAATGCTTCGACAGAGCTGAGCCGGGGCTGCCATGCCGCAGAATACGCCTCCTCATAATTGCTTCGGCGGGATCTGAGCGTATCAAAAATCAGGTCCTCAAAAACATCAAACGTGGGGCGAACATCAAACGCGCTGCTGTCGGCCGGGTTGTCGCTTATTGCGGGCCTCGTCCCTGCAGAAGAGAGGTCAAACACCGTACGAGACTGGAAGGAGGTGCGAATGGAAGGCGTCAGATTATAACCCAGGCCAAAGTTGGTGTTGTAGGAAAAATTATGACTCTGCTGGAGCGGTACATTCTGTTGGCCGTCAAGCACGCGACGCCTCCGCTCATCATAGTTCCGGTCTACGCCTGCTGAAGCATTGAGGGATGAGGGCGTGTAGCCGAGTTGCAACCCGGACAGTGAACTGAGCAACGGTACACTTCCCAGGAAACCAAATGGCCTAAACAGCTTCGTCTGCCTGAAGTTAATGTTATACCGGATCGAGCCGTTGTAATTCCAGTTATTTTGAAATCGGTATTCCGGGTTTCGCTGGTCGGTGGTATTGTAAACAAAGTTCAGGTTGGTATTATCGAGCGTATATTGGGCGATCCTGGATTGTGATTCCCGCTTGGTCACATTCGATAGGTTGATGGAGTAGCTCTCAGAAACGGTCTGGCTCTCCCTGATTTTTTGGTTGATAATCGACTCCTGCTCCTGCTCATTTATATCATCCCGGTTGCGAACAGCCTGCTCAAATTCAGAAAGACGCACGTCACCCTGGTTGGGCAGGAAACGCGGGGTGCTGGTAGAACGACGGGTGGACACTGTAACTGGGATATTCCATCCAAAACGATCGGGAATAAACTTGTGCAGATTAAAGGTGGAATTGAGATCATACGCCAACACATCCGATACGCGCCGCTGTCCCAACCGGGAGTTCAACGACCCAAAGCCATCCGTTTCCCGGTTCACATTCGCGTTGACAGTCGCCAGGTCAGCCAGTTGAAGCTCTGCTTTGGCATTGGCCGCCCATCCCTTGCGGTTATCAAAGCCCGAAACACGAAGTTCATTCAACCAAAACTCCGCATCCAGCGATGAGGTCCCCACATCCGGGTTCTCGGGATCAAATGGATTGCGTATCCCCATCCCGATCTCCCCGATCCGGTCGAGCGACGGATTTCCCTTGATCGCCACTTCCGCGCCGGGTGGTGCATTTTGCAGCAGGTCGGGACGCGAAAATACCTCTGAGGGATCCATACCCTGCTGGTCCCGGATCTGTTTCAGCTCATTGAACGCCCGCAATACAATATTCACGCTATTCTGATTACTCAGCCAGACCTCCTCCGACTCCTGCTCGCGCTCGGCGTCGGTGAGCTCCGAAAGTGGTTTGGATGAAAAAGGAAATGTATCATCGGTGGGGGTTATCGGCTGGCGGTACTCGTAGTAGTTGTTCACCAAATCAGTCCCAAAACGCATCACAAGCTGGGCATCTTCCCGGTTTTCGTATCCCTCTCCATGCACAAACATACGCAGGTTGGAATAATTAACCATGTTGAGTCCGCCGGGGTAGACCCGCTTCACCATCTTCACCTCCTGGGGACCCAGGTTCTGTGTTTCCAGCACAATGGACTGCTCATTGGCTACCGTCTGGCGCTGTTGACTACGATTTTTTGAACGAATTGCTCCTTCGGGAATACGATACGGAACCGGGCGGCGACGGCTGTTCTCCTCGATGTTGACGGATGAAATCCGAAGATCGGCCTGTGAAGTCTGGTTTTGATCCACATTTTCCGCTGGCCGCCATTGACTACCCACCAGCTCGAAAGTGGCAAAACGCATAGTAAACGGCTTTTCATACCCCGAAAACCAAACCCTGATGTAGGAGATATTCTGGAAATTATTGATCCCTCCTACTTTGCGAATATAGTCCTTAAGCGGGATACGCACCTGGTACCAGCGGTTCTCCTGGCTGGAGCCCGGCACTTTGTCCACAATGTAATTGTCGGGATTTCCCACCTCCAACTCATCAAAGTCCGCCGGGTTCCAATGCACCTCATATTGAAAATAGGCGTTGTTCTGCTCTACGATGGAGGGCGTAATTAATCCCTCTGCATCCGGGCGGTTGGTGACGGCCCGTTTGTCATCCTGGCTGTTGAGGGGCGTATTACCTTCATGATATCCATACATCCGGTGGAAACGCACGTGCAGCGGCTCATCTGAGACCTCGTCCTGCCCGTAGTACACATAATCATCATTTGAGGGGTCATTTCTTATTTGCTGAAATTCCTGGGAATCGGCACCATAGATGGCACGCATCTCATTCAGGTAGCTGTTGAATAGCTGCAGCTCATTTTTCCGATCAATTCCCTCCGTGTTGGGAGCACCATCAAGCCCTACGTCCTCCAGGCTTCGGTTTTCATTCGAAAACTGGCCCTCCGGCGCCGGTGGTGGTATCGGGATATAGGAACGAGCATTGCCGCCCAGGATATCTTCCTGCAGGTCATCCGGGCGTTTGGCAAGTCCATCCTCGCTGTTCGACTTAAAGTTCGGAACCACATCCTCTGAAACGATACCAACATCAATGTAAATGGTCCCTTCATAATCCTCCAGGTCCGGGGCATTGGGGTCGCGCCCGCCAGGCAGCACCGATTGCACCCAAAACTCCAGGAATTCGATGTTATTCTGTGTCAAATCCTCCTGTCCAGAAGGCAGCGTGGTCGTCATCCCGCCCCACATACGGTTGGGCTCATTCTCTGTGATATTCTGGATATCGGTGTTATAATTATATGGACCCCGTGTTGTGGGATCATAAAAGACATCCAGGGTGCTGATGTAGTTTTCCTCGGAAAGCACATCCCGGTTCGGAAACACGTCGGTAACCTGTACCTGCCGCGATTCCGGCGTCCGCTCTACCGAACCCAGAATATCTTCAATATTTTGGGGGATGGTGTACCAGGCAAATTGCCCCCGCAGGTCGGAACGCGCAATCTTGTCATTCAACGTGACGTTGGGGGTTTGTGGAGGTGTTTCCCCAAAGTAAGGCTCATCGGGAGCATAGCCGGGTATAGCTGCCGGTGCCGCAGCAAGGCTCCATCGCGAGGGTCTCAGGAAGCTTAAGCTGATGTCGGTGCCCTCGAAATCATCTACAAATACCAACCCGTTCTCCTCATCCTGGAACAGCTCGTTATCCTCGATCGCGTCACTTACGGCATTGGTTTGCACGACGTCGGGCCGGAGCTGTGCAAACTCGCCACTCAGGGAAAAGCTGGACTCTGTCTTGGTCTGCAACAGGGGTACCCGATCGATGGCACGTGTCATCCAGGGCATATCAAACCGAGCGTTGGCGTCAAAACCGATCACAGAGTTGTTGATGGGGGCATCCCCGATCCGGATTTTATCCTGCAGTGGGCGTTCCTTGAGCTTGAAATAGGTACTTCCCAGCGTGATGTCGCTGTTTATATGATATTCCGCGCGAACGCCGGTGAATGTTTTGCGCTCAATCTGGGTAAACTGATTGTTCTCGTATTCAATTTTGATCTCCTGTCCCTTGGCCAGGTAGCGCTCATTCAGAATGGTGATATTCCCGATCGAATAATCGACCGTGTAGTCGGTACCCTCCTGCAGCTCTTGGCCGTTGGCATACACTTTCACTGACCCTTCCACAAGTGAAAATCCGAGGGAGTAGCTGTCGGACACGCTTCCCTTCGAGGTCCCGTCGATCAGGTAGAAATTGTTCTTCGAGCTCTGGCTGGCGTTCACCTTCTTCTCGGAATAGAGCTCATTAAATGCCAGACGATCAATCTCTGGCTGAGAAATAGAGGACTGGGAAAGCACTGACGCTATTCGTCCTCCAAAAGGTTCCAGGTAGGGAAAAATAATCGTCCCGGAAACAGGATTCAGCGTACCGGAGCTGAAGTCGATCTGGTTATCCGGATTGGTGGCGCCCTGGGCATCCACGCGATCGAGGCCGAGATCCCGCAACATAATGGTATTGCGCCCCGGCAAGGTGTTTTGCGGGAGGTTCTGCTCGGTATAACTGATGTCTACTTCCAGTCCATCCTGGCTGACATTACTGACGCCCAGCGAATAGATATTCTTCATCATCAGGTCCCATGCGCTGTTGGTGGTGGTGACATTTTGCGGGCGGATTAATTTCAGAAAAATGCGGTTTCCACCACCCTGGCTTACATCCCCCACCGTTACGGTCTCTCCTGTTTGGGGATTAAGATATTTAAAAGAGATAGCCAGTGCCTGCCTGGAACCCAGGTTCCGTTTCAATGAGAGGTAACCCAATGGACGGTTGAGCTCATAATCGGCTCCCTCCTGCAGCGGGATAAAATAACCCTCGACAAACTCTGAAGGCTCAACACCAAAATCGGCTGCTGAAACACCCACGGCCGGATCGCGGTACTGGTCCAGGGTGTCTTCGGGAAAACTGTCGAGATCATCGTTGGGTGGAGCATAGCTGCTGTCCGGGTTTTGCACCACGCCCAGGTCTACCATCGCAATAGCCTGCCGTTCACCATCAAACGACTGCGTCGACTCACGCAAAATCCAGACTTTCACCTCCGAAAGCTGCAGTGCCTGCCCCAGCTGTTGCGGATTCGACATATTCTGTTCAAACTGCTGGCGAGTGAAAAAATCGAGGAAAAAGTGCGTATCATTTTCGTAGTCGGCGGGTCGTATGGAAATATCCTGCTCCTGCGCTCCGCCGGTAATGGTTTGGGTGTTACCTTCTCCCTCCTGCTGCGAAAGAACAGAGGTGACTTCAAGCGCCCCCAACTGTGCCACCGATTTGACGCCAAAAAGAGAGCTTCCACCCCGGATCAGCGTGTTGCCTGTCTCCATGGAAACGTTCCCCATCTCGAGTCGTTGTATAATCTCATCCTCATATCCCTGGTAGACGATATTAAGCCGGTTCATAAAGTCGAATTCTCGCTCGGTATCCCAGTCGGTCTGGATCGACAGCTTGTCGCCGATAGTACCCTGGATATTCAGCTTAAGACTCTGCTCAAATGTGGGGTCAATCTGTGTTTGCTGATCCTCGGGGATGTGCGGATTCTCTGTTTTCTGGATCGTCGCTCCCAGGTTCATATTCGCCGTACCGTTGACCTTCAGATTTACCTCAGGCTTCCCGAAAATCGTTGTAAATGTGGACTCTTGGCCACCGGGAATATCTACTTTAAAATCCAGGAGTCCCCGTTGCGAGGTCTGCTGCGACTCGAACTCCTGGACCAGGGTCTTCCAATTCTCTCGTTTGCTGTTCTCTATGGTACGGGCAGCATATTCTTCCTGGTCCATCACATACGGCAGGGCGATTTCAATGTCGCCAATCCTGCGCTGGCTGACGTAATTGCCCAAGGAATCACGCGCTACCCTGGTTTGCTCTTCTGACAATCTTATATAATAAATGTTGGGAATCTCATCGGGATAGGGATACGAAACGACTGGTGGCGTACGTAATATACCCAGGGAGTCCTGTTGAAGTGTATCAGCCGACGCTGACGAGGTGCTATCAGTCTGAACTTGCGAAAAAGCTGTAACAAAAGAGGAGCCCCACAAAATCAGTAAAACTATAGCTGATACTAAATTTTTAATAAAAACATTGTGCTGCACGTAACCGCCTCAATTTTTTCTGCCTTAAACAATGCAAAACCTATTATTTTCAATGCAGTAAAAATGAGATATAAACGGCTCCTTTCTGGTAATTGGGTTACTGATCTAGCCAACGGGTTTAGAGATAATAATATTTAAATGTCTTTCTTTAAAATACTCACGTACGATGATGTATACCTATTCGCATTTGGCAAAACGGTATTATAGGCCTAATTTTAGATCATTCAAAAATGTAAGGTATGAAGCTCATATTTAACAAATTACAACGAGATGTTCTGCGGCGTCATATAGGACCTTTCGTGTTCTGTTTTCTCACCGTGATGTTCCTTCTGCTCATGCAGTTCCTGATGCTGCATATCGACAAGCTTGTGGGAAAGGGACTGCCATTGGGAATTATCATTGAGCTTATTATCACTAACCTGGCCTACATGGTTGTGCTGGCCGCTCCAATGGCTACGTTGGTAGCCTGCCTGATGGCATTCGGCAAGTTTTCAGAACTTAACGAACTGACGGCAATGCGCGCCGCGGGAGTTAACCCGTTTCATGTGATCAAACCGGTGCTGATTTCCGCCTTCTTCCTTTGCATTTTCCTGGGGTGGTTTTCCAATTACGTGCTGCCAGATGCCAACCAGCGCGCCCGCTCTCTTTTTATTGATATTCGTACAAAAAAGCCTGGTTTTGACCTAAAACCAAATGAATTCTATGATGGAATTGAGGGCTACATTTTTTTGGTCAAGAATATTAATAATGAAACCGACTCCCTTTACAACGTAACGCTGATACAAAAGCCCGACTCCGACAAAAACCGGAAAGAAGCTGTGATTAAGGCAGATCGCGGATACCTTGAAAGTAGTGCGGACGGTCAGCTTCTTACGCTCTACTTGTTTGATGGCTCCACCCTGCGCAACCTCACCCGCACCAGCTCATATGATCCGGTGACGGAGGAGACTCATTTTGACCGGTACAGAATCAGTTTTGACCTGTCGGATCTTTCATTTTCGCGTTCCAACCCCGACCAGCGGACCCGGAACGATCGTACGATGAGCGCCGAGGCCATGCTTGCCGTGGTCGATTCCCTGCGTATAGAGCGAGAATCGCATATTGAAGAGTCCTTTAACCAGGACAACAGTTTCACCCCCCCGGCCGATACCACAGAGATAACCCGGCAAACCTACCAGTTGCAAGTAAGCTCCAACAGAACGGGAGTTGCTGATACCGTGGACAAAGTAAAAAGTGAATACCTGGCGGTAAACCTGATGAAAAACAGGAAAAACCAGCTTGGACTGGCGGAAATGGCGATCTCTGACCTGCGGAAATACAAATCAAATGTCGAGAACCTTAAAACAAACGTCAGCTGGAGAGATTCTCGCATTTCCCGGTACCTGGTGGAAGTGCACAAGAAGTTCTCCATTCCGTTTGCGTGCCTCATTTTTGTATTGATTGGTGCTCCTATCGGTATGTTTACCAAGAAGGGAAATATCGGGTATGCCGCGCTGTTTGGCACTGGGTTTTTGACGTTTTACTGGATTAGCCTAATCCAGGGAGAAAAAATGGCCGACCGGCTCTTCATTACTCCTTTTTGGGCAATGTGGTTTTCAAACATCATTCTTGGCATAATAGGCACCTATCTTGTCGTACGACTCTGCACATCTTTCAAAATCTCAAACCTGTGGAAAAAGAGTGACTCATAAACTAGACCGATATCTTTTTCTGAGACTACTCACAATCACTGTTTTCGTACTTGCAGTGTTGATCTTCATATTCATTGTGATCGACTTCTCCGAAAACAGTGACGATTTTACTGACAAAGGGGCTACTTTTGCGGAAATTTTCGGACAATATTATCTTAACTATATTCCGGAAATGACGCGCCTTGTCATACCGGTAGCCATTTTTGTGGCCTGCCTCTACCTCACCGGACAGATGGCCGACCGCCTGGAAATTGTGGCACTGAAAGCCGCGGGCATAAGTTTGTACCGACTACTCATACCCTACCTCGCATTTGGCCTTTTAATGGCGGGCATTATCAGCTATCTTGATGGTTTTGTTATTCCCAATTCCAATGCCCAGCGTATAGAGTTCGAAAAAAAATATCTGCAGTCGAAGAATCAGAATGTCGATAGTGATCAGATATACCGGCAGGACAGTGAAAATAATATCTATAAGTTCCAGTACTATAGCCCCAAAGACTCGCTGGCGCGCCGTATCCAAACCACGAAATTCGAGGGTGACAGCGTTGTAGAAACAGCGGATATTGCGCGCATGAAATGGATGCCTGAGACGAAGCAGTGGAGAATGCTGAATGTAAGGAGGCGCCAATACGTGCCTAATGGCTATGTGGATGAACACGTAGATACTATGATCGTTTCACTGAGCATCTATCCCCAAGACCTGGCCCGCACATCATCAGATATTTACCAGCTCACCTATCCCGAGGCTCAAGATTATATAGAATCGCTCCAGCGTAGTGGGGCTACCGGCATCAGTCTCCCAAAAATCCAGTTCTATGGGCGTTTGGCGTACCCGATATCTATAATTGTCGTATCTATTATTGGGTTTTCGATTGCATCCGTTCGCAGGAAAGGGGGCAAAGGATTTTATATCGCTGCCGGTTTGACGATCAGCTTTCTATATCTCGCTTTTATGAAAGTAATTGAACCTTTTGGTGCGGAAGGGGCTATAGAACCGATTATAGCAGCCCTGCTGCCCCATACCTTTTTCTTTATCGTGGGATTGGGCCTGCTTTTCTCGGCGCGTAAATAGTGTGATTAGTGGAATACAGGATCCCAAAAGTTACACTCCGAACAAGTTTTATTCCTGCTGTAAATTCCGCATAGGTGGAATCTCTTTTGAGAACCACACCCCGGTCATCCGATCGGTATGATCGGCTCGGGTGCGAACATATGGGGGAAAGTCGCCCGTATTCTTGATCCATTCATCAAGCTGCTGGGCCAACTCACGCGCTTTCTGCCAATAGTCTGAATCCGCAGCTACGTTGCGTATCTCCCAGGGATCTTCCTGCAGATCATAGAGCTCAATACGCGGTCTGGGCACCTCGAACAATCGCGACTGGGCGTGAGTCAAGGTCCCCTCTTTTTTGAGTCGGATCAAACTGCGAAATGAGGCACTGCCACCGATATCGGCAGGCGTGCCATGAGGCAGATCGATATACGCATTTTTAATCAGCTTATAACGGTCAGTGCGCAAACTCCGGATATGCTCATCACAGTCATGCCAGTTTCGTTCACTGAACACATATTTTCTCCCCGGCAAGGTTTGATCAAAAAGGACCGGCAAGATGCTCTCTCCCTGCATGTGATCGGGCACTGCATGTCCTGAAAGCTCTAACAGCGTTGGGGCCAGATCAATAACACTTGTCAGCTCTTTGTAGCGGCTGCCCGGTTCAATCCGTTTCGGCCAGTTGAATATCAGTGGCGTTCGAATTCCTGCATCGTATACGGTCCCCTTCGCTCTCGGAAATGGAGCCCCGTTATCGCTCAGGAAAATGATCAGGGTGTTCTGCCGTTCACCGCGCTGCTCCAGTTCCTCGATAAAATGACCGATCTGATCGTCCATCCGGCTTATCTCGTCATAATATCGGGCAATATCTTCCCTCGTTTCTAAATCATCGACCAAATATGGTGGTACAAGGACATCTTCTGGGTCATGACGAGACGGGGCATCGTCATAGGGACGATGGGGATCACTAAATCCCACCCACAGGAAAAAGGGGCTTTGATCCGCATTATCCAAAAACGAGGGAAACGCTTTCGAGAGCTCCTCGCTGTACCAGTCGAACTGGGCATCAGCGTGGGGGCCGTAATGTGTTTTTTTCATATGACCGGTGAAATATCCCTGATCAGCCAGGTAGCCAGGTACAATCCGCGTACCCTCGGGCAGGGGCATGTGTAAATCTTCCGCTCCCGTAGCGTGGGGATACAATCCCGAAAGCATCGAAATACGCGATGGACTGCACTGTGCCGTGGTTAGAAATGCTTTCTCAAATAGTAGACCGTTACTGGCCAGCCGGTCAATATTGGGCGTTTTTATCGTTTGGTTTCCATAGGCCCCGGAGTCTCTCCAGCCTGCGTCATCAGCCACAAATACTATGATATTTGAGGGCTCCTCAACATGTAGAGACTGGCCTTGTCCCATGACCGATGCGGTATACATCAATAAGAAAATTGCAGAGAGGATACTGGCCTTCATAAAATTGGAAGGAACTGTACTCTTTAGGCCGTAACACAATTTCATATCTCGTTGTTTTTGATTAGCGAAGAGTGAAGGTCATTCTATGCGATCTGACCAACTATTTAATCTTCTTAAAATTTACAAACAATCGGCCCTTCATCAGCTGGACTTACTGAATCAAACTCTTGCCACTCGTCTGTATCCGGTTCTCCAATTCGCAGGCGGTGACTTTCCACCTCAAATACTTTTGGCCGGAACGTGCGTCCCTTGATACGCAGTGCATACTCCAGCTCACCGGTAGCTTGATTATAAACTTCCACAACCGGGTTCTCGATGCCTTCCACAATAATTTCCGGCAGGTAAGCCACCGCCTCCCTACCGTAATTGTCTTCCTGGCGAATGACCACCGGCCATCCATCAAACTGTCCCCCCGGATTTGCCTCCGGATCGACATACCGCGGCCAGCATTCCACGGTGATGGTCCGCTCCGATTTGTCAAACGTAACGATGCCATAACCCGTGGCACGATCATAAATGATAGCCGGCTCACGGTTGGTCTGCACGGGGTTCCCGACTGCATACACTGTCATTTTGTTGCCAAAACCATCTTCGAAATTGCCGGTATTTTTGGGACGCCCGGGCAGAGGTCTGTGCCCTTTTCCAACCGGGGGCCACCAGCGCCGCGGCCATACATTGTTAAGTGCCGGTCCCGCAAAGCCAAACCCGGCATCGCCAAACTCCTCAATCCCGTAATGTACCGTGCTTGCCAAGTGCTGGTCCCCGGCGATGTGGAAAGCGAATCCTTTGCGGATAGTTTTGAGAGCTTCATCCCGACCTTTCTGTGGCCAGCCGTTGGAGTCCATGTCGGTCGTAGGGGCATCACCCTTCACATATTTTCCGCGCTCGGGGATCTCCAGCTTGGGTACAACCTGATCGAGCACGCTTCCCTCCGGCAGGGTTGCCAGCGTGCAGAAATTGGTTTGCGATAGTACCGCCTTCATCTCGGTGCCATTACTCCAGTCGGCTGCCCAATCCCGCAGAAATGAAATCTGACGCTCCCCGAGCAGGTCCGCATCAATATCGTAGTAATCCCTGATTTCAAACTCCCGGTTCTGGATGAAGCCGTTGACAACCTTGGCTTCTTCCGGTAACACATTTTTGGGTGCTGTTTTAAACTTCCGATCCTCAATGATAGCAAAACTTATTCCGCCATATTTCCAGCCGGTGTAATAGACGCTGATGTCTTGCTTAACCGGGGTTGGATCGTAAGGTTCGGGGAGATTGCTGGTCAGGCAGCGCTGCACCATGTTTACCCACTCCGGCGGCATTTTATAGCCGCCCTCGTCCTGTGAGTCGTATCCCCAGCCTTTTTCTACCGGGGCATCCCCACCGCCTTCTCCCCAAATGTTGCCATGGTAGACGTCATGATCGTCCGGGATAAATGCGGATGGAATATGACGGAAGATATCGCGGTATGACCAGCCAAACATATACCACTTTCGAAGGAAATCGAGGCTTGCTTTCTCTACCGGCGAACGCTGAACGCCAAATCCACCGTGGCTTTCATAGATCTGATCGCCCAAAAATACGGCCATGTCGGGCTGGTACTTCCCCACATGTTCCACCACTTCATTATTCGGGAATCCATAATGACTATTACAGCTGAATACCGCCGTTTTCAACTTGTCGGAATCCGTCGGGTTAGCTGCGATCGTACCTTCGTAATGAAATTCCTCCTCTCCGGTATTTAGAGGAAGCAGAATAGTAATTCGATAAGGGATCTTTTCCCCATATTCCCAGTTTTCAACACGAAAATGAGCAGTCCGGGACATCGAATCTACTGTTGTTTCCTGGACTAAACTCCACCTGTTATTTTCCCTGATCTGCAATGCTACCCTATGCCCTTCAATCTTTTCGATGGGTGCAAGCTGGGCGGTCATCTTCAAAATTCCGCTATCAAGGGTGTACTGGGCAAAACAGATCGGCCCGTACGTTTGCTGTGGATGAACACGAACTTTATCACCTGTTATTTTCCACGCACTGAACGCGACAGAGGGGGACTCCCCATCCCGGTCCTCTGACTGAAAGTGAGATACAAGTGCTACATTTCCGGCCAGCTGGGACTGTTTCGGGCCGTCGCTTTTAAATGCACTCAGTGTTTTCCCCGATGCCGGATCAACCGCCGATATTGAAATCAACGTCCCCCCGCCTTTAGCCCGTATGCCTTCGACCACCAGCCGAATGGGATTATCGAGTGGTATCGATTTCGCGCTCAACTGATCTCCAACAAAAAGGTTGCCCTCCACGGTTATGCCTGCCTCAAGTCCTTCACCGAAAACCGCAGCCGACCGGTAGTCTTCAAAATTTCCTTTCGCCCCGATCCGGAAGCCCACATAATCTTCCGGGGATTCAGTGAGATTCAGAACCTCAATCTCCACCTGGGTAGAAAAAGTCCCATTAAGTGGCGCCAACTGGTGGGTCAGGCAGTGCAGCGTCCGGTTATTGTCGCTGACGGCGCACTCGGCCTTCCCATCCCTTATATGCCAGTCCTGCAGCCGGTTGCCCCAGAACATTGGGCCGGTCCACTCCATGTCAGGCCAGCGATCCCACTCGCTGTTCATCGGCTCAGCGGCAGTGGCGCCTTGACCTGGTTTTGAAACAGAGAGCGACTCACTCTTTTTTAGCAGGGGTAATGAAACTGTACCCAGTAACATTGTTTTTATGCTTTCTTTGCGATCCATAAATCCCTTTTACTTTGAACTTTCCTTTTACTATTCATCCCAGATACCCTATTTATCAATTCTCGTAAACATCAGCAAACGGACATCCATCACCTGGTCCCCGGGAATCTCTTTGGCTTTAAGGGTCAACGGTCCGCGGCCCTTTTCCAGCTCAATCGTCCCCAGTTGCATCGGCCTAAAATCTTTTACATAAGATTCTATCCGTTTCACCCTGTCCTGCTGCATGCCCTCCAGCGGAGGATTGTGAGCCTCAGTAATTTTGCCTTCGACTGAACGTGACCCAAAACGCAGCGACACCGTAGACCCCACATCCTCCGGCGGACACGTGTAGTAAATTGTGACATCGTATTTCCCTTCTGCCAAGACCTCCACATCCCATGTAATGCTGTCTTTCCGGGTTGTCCAGTTGGTGAAAAATGAGGCATTCGGGTAGGGATTGGAACGCTTGACCTTTCCATGTGGCACACCATCACGCGCCGGGAGTTGGGTGTATTTGAAATCGGAATGACCCAGGGGAAATGGCCGGTCTTTGGCAATGTTATGTAATCCCACTTCTCTCTCCCAGCTTTTCACCGAATCCTTCAACGCCTTGGTTAGCCTGGAATATTTTCCAGATACATCATGATATTGCCCGCGGTCATCCTCCAGGTTGTAAAGCCGGCCTTTGTGATCAAGCCGGTAAGTACCGTTACGCACGCTGGTCCGGCCGTTCCAGTGAGAATAGATCAAGCGCTCAGGCCAAGGAGAGGCTTGTTGTAACAGCAGCGGTTTCAAACTGACACCGTCCAGCGGATGATTGGTTTTGATATCTACTCCCGCCAAGTCTGCCAGGGTAGGCAAAAGGTCTATGGCAGATGCGGTCTCTGTTACCTCCAAACCAGATTTGATTATCCCGGGCCAACGAATAAAAAGCGGCGAGCGAATGCCGCCCTCGTCCGTGGAGCCTTTTCTCCCTTTCAAGCCGTCATTCCAACGCCAGCTGTTTGGTCCATTATCACTAGCATAGACCACAATTGTATTTTCAGCAATTTCTAATTCCTCGAGCTGTTCGAAAATGCGCCCCACATTCCAATCGATGTTTTCACACATCGCAAGGGCAGCACGAGTAAATTGCAGGTTCTCCTTCTTCGGGTCTCGGTGGTGCATGGCTAGTTCTTTATTTTTAAACTTGTTCCACCACCTGTCGGGTACCTGCATTGGGGAGTGAGGAATATTGAACGGAATATACAAGAAAAAAGGGTTCTCACTGTTCTGCTTCATAAAGGACAGTGCATGGTCAGTCAGATCATTGCTCAAATAGCCTTCGCCTTGCACCAGCTTGCCGTTGCGATCCAGGAATTGCGGACTGAAATAGTCGCCCCAGTGCCCCGATGCAAAGCCGTAGAACTCATCGAATCCACGCCCATTTGGGTGATAGGGATACTGCATACCGTTGTGCCATTTCCCAAATATGGCGGTTTTATAACCCGCTCTCTTAAACAGCTCAGCGATGGTAGTTTCATCAAGTGCCAATCGCTCACCTCCTGCCGAAGTACTGTATACTCCACTACGTGGAAAATAACGGCCGGTCAGCAGCTCGGCACGGGTGGGAGAACAGACCGGGCTCACGTAAAAATTACTGAACGAAGCCCCTGATTTTGCCAAGGCATCAATCGCGGGCGTGTCAAGATTTTTATTGCCATTGATGCTCAAATCGCCCCATCCCTGGTCATCGGTAAGGATCACAATTACATTTGGAGACCTGGCCTCAGGTCCGGTTTGTTGCATTGCCACGGCTTCTGATTCCGCTATACACAAAAGTGCCGTAATAATGCCGACCAGAATGCCCCATTTTCGCAACCCGTTGTTGATCCCCATCTCTTATATCGTAACAGTAATTTACATTTTGATTGCCTACAACTTATAAAAAATCGGGCCAACAGAAATACATTTGCTAATTTTTATGGATCTAAAGATTCCCACAAACATAATGCCAAAATAATCAGTGAACTCCACACCATCTGTGGGGATAATTTATTCGGACAGGCACGTAGTGCAGGCCCTAATTAAGTGATTCAATTTTTTTCGTTAGCAAGTTTTGCTATAATCCCTCCATATTAATTTTGGATGATTGGATGCCTGATTTGGGAGTAAAAAATCTACAACTGGAAATCCTATTTAGACTGCTTTCAAAGGCTGCAGGTACTACCTATGGAAAGCAACACAACTTTACAGAGATTCAGGACTATTCTCATTTTTGTGACCAATTGCCGATCTGCTTTTATGAGGATATTGAAAGCCAAATTAGCCGGATGAAAAAGGGGGAAACCGATCTGCTATGGCCAGGAGAAATTGAACAATATGCTGTGTCAGCCGGTACTACAGGTGTAGGGAAACATCTCCCGCTTTCTGCTGAACGCCTCCGGAGCGATTACCGCTTCATGAGAAGTGTGGCATTCAGTTATCTAAAAAAATGGAGGCGAATACCCAATGTTTTTGGCAAACACCTGAGCCTGCCGGGTACTGTTGAAACGAAAAATGGAATCTCGATCGGTGAAATAAGCGGCTATACAGCACTCCATTCCCCCTGGTGGCTTCGTCCCTTTCACCTTAGAAATCCCCGGGAACTAACCCATCTTTCATTCAAGGATAAATTTGAATTAGTTCTTGATTCGGCGCTTCAGTCCGATATCAGCGTCATTGTAGCTGTTCCGAGCTGGATTTTAACACTGTTTCAACAGGCGATGCAGCGAACCGGGAAAAGCAGGGTTTCTGACATCTGGCCGTCATTGAAGCTGATGATCTGTGGTGGAGTGAAGCTTGCAAATTATCGTCCCCATCTCGAAAAACTATACGGAGAACCCGGACTCGATTTCATCGAAACTTACGGTTCTTCTGAGGGCTATTTTGCCTTTACCGATCACCTGGAGAAAGAAGATCTGAAGCTGGTACACAACAACGATATTTTTTATGAATTTATCCCGGATCCACTGCCCGAGATGGAATCGCTCAGTATTCAGCCCACCGTGCCGCTTTGGGAAGTTGAGCCCCACCGACCCTATGCTATGCTGGTTACCACCAATACCGGACTCTGGCGCTATGCCGTCAAAGATATCGTGACCTTTACTTCGGTGGATCCTCCCCGCATAAAGGTAATGGGACGATTGAATGAGATGCTGGATGATTACGGCGAGGCTCTACAACTTTACGAAGCTGAAGAGGCGATGGATAAATGCTGCGATGATTTAGGGCTTGCACACTGTGCTTTTACTGTAGGCAGCTTTTTAAAATCTGAACAGGAAATACCTTGCCATTACTGGTTCATCCAGTTCACTGCCCCCGTTCATACCCAAACCCTGGAGCGACTCTCAACGGCTATTGATGAAGAATTACGACTCAACAACCGGCACTATGCCATTCGCCGGGAAAGTGGAGCATTGGGACCACCTACGATCCGTTCCTTAACACAACAGGATGTGAATAGCTGGCTGGATTTCAGGAACAAGGGTCATGCCCAAAGCAAACTCCCCAAAATGCTTACAGATAAAGAAGACCTGTATTTTTTCCTTGATATTTAAGCTGCATAGAATATGAAATCACGGAATAGTATGATCAAAAAACATTTAGGCTCGCTCACTATTTATTAATAATGGTTAAGCAGTTCTAATAATTTACCACTATTAAATAAGCATTTATTATTTATACTGTTTATAGGTAAGCTTATAAATTAATCTTGAGGGAGTAACTATGAGTCTGGAGAAAAGGAACGTGCTATCATTCGTCTTTTTTATAACTACACTTTTTGTTTCAACGACCGCTTTTGGACAAACGCCACACCAAGGCACTGAATTTCAGCCTACTATTATAAATGAAGCTCTTTATCCAGAGATATACCAATATACCTTTGCAGATAATTCCGGAATTAATCATTCTGAGTACATCCTGTCGACCTCTGCTGTTGTAAATAATGCCGAACGAAGCCGGAAGACCACTTCACTGGCGGTCGGTTATATTGATGATACGTATAATCTGCAAAGTGACGATGGTAGCTACCGGTTTAGATTCAACGGAGAAAGTCAAGGCCTGATGCTAAGTTCAAAATCCTCTTCCCTGATGTTGAGTTATGGAGTTGCTGACGCGCAAGAAAACGAAGGTGATATCCGCAGTATCACAGCCGATCTAAATGTTGGTGGGAATATTACGCTATTTCGGAATTTTTTTGGGTTACCTATCGGCAGTTACATTCCCATTCGGTTTAACCTGGGGTATCGAAATCTGGAGCTGATGGATATTGAAGATGACGCTACCGCAAATATCGGCACGGGAAGTCTTGGTGGCGGCCTGGGGGCAGAGATCAGGATTCCCACCGGTTTGCCGGTCCTAGAAGATAATATTACGGCTTTTGCTTCTCTTGTGGGCAGTGTAGGAGCAATGGGAGATTTCACCGGGATAAGTGATGGGTTTCAATCTCAAAATAATACCTTTGGAGGAGTGCGGCTGACCAGAAATACAGACTTGAATATTGATGCCAAATTTGAGCGCCTGCTTGGAGGAAAAATTGGTGTTACAGCAGGCTTTACCCTGAGAAGGCTACACTGGACCGATGGTGAAGCCGAGGATTTTAAACAAATCTTTGATGTTATCTCCGGAGAGCAAGAGGATCTAAAATTGCGGGGAACGCAGTCGTTTTTCAGAGTCGGGATTAATTGGTAGAATCACCATTAATTTGTAATGAAATAAACAACGAATAGCCCCACTGTGTACTTATTCTGACAAAAGTAACAATGAAGAGGATATATTTATTTGGGTATTGGTGCGGGCTAACCGCCTTTTTGGCAACATTAGCTTTCTACATCGTTCAGATGCTACAGATTTGGGGTATGCTCACTTATCCACTGGATGAAATTCTTATCTATGGATTTTCGCTTTGCATAACCCTGCCTTTCCTGCTTGAAATGTTGGCTCTTCATTATGTGGTGCCGGTCGATAAAAAATTTTGGAGCCATGCAGCATTAATATTTACCGCTATATATGTAGTGTTTGTAACGGCAAATTATGTCGTCCAGCTGGCAACAGTTATTCCGTTGACACTTCAGGGCGTGGGGGATAAAATCGAAGTTCTCAAGCAAACGCCACACTCTCTTTTCTGGGACTTCGATGCAATAGGATACATATTCATGGGATTGGCCACTTTAATCGCTTTGCCAGTATTTGAACGACATGGCATTCAAAAGTGGGTCAGATATTCCTTTTTAGCCCACGCTCTTACTACGCCGTTGATATCATTTGTTTATTTCTATCCTGACTTTTCTGAGCGTTTATTACTCCTTGCAACTCCCTGGGCAATTACAGCACCGTTATTCATGCTGCTACTTGCCCTAATGTTTAAAAAGGAAATAAAACGCACCAATCAGATTTAATTTAAAGACCAAAAAAGTAGTAGTTCACCTCACTGTAGTATTTGGTCGTTCGACTACTTCACCACCAGATTCACAATTTTACCGGGTACGAAAATCTCTTTCACGAGCTTTCCCTCCTCCAGGTAGCGCTTGACGTTTTTCTCTTCCTTGGCCTTGCCCAGAACCAAATCTTTATCCTTGGCTTTGTCGGTAGGGACCTCGATTTCCCCACGCACTTTGCCATTGACCTGTATCGCATAGGTTTTGGTCTCGTCGACCAGGAATTCTTCATTATGCTCCGGCCATTCGGCATGAGCTATCGATCCCTCGTGCCCCAGCCGTCTCCAGAGTTCTTCGGTAATATGGGGTGCAAATGGAGACAAAAGAACCAGAAATTGGTCCAGGCTTTCACGCGGAATTTGATCCCATTTGTTGGCTTCATTGATAAAAATCATCATTGCCGAAATCGCCGTGTTGAACGAAAGATCTTCAACATCCTCGGTAACTTTCTTGATACACTCATGGAGCACTTTGAGCTGCGCTTTTGATGGCTCTTCGTTTAGCACTGCGTCGTTCAGCTCACCGCTTTCCTCATCAATGATCAATCGCCACACACGTCCCAAGAAGCGGTATACGCCATCAACATCCTTGGTGCTCCAGGGCTTCACCTGCTCCAGCGGACCCATAAACATTTCGTACAGGCGCATCGAGTCGGCTCCATATTGCTCGACGATATCATCAGGATTTACAACGTTTCCGCGCGACTTTGACATCTTGTGAGCTTTCGCATCCACAAAAGTGTCGGTACCTTTAATCACAAAGTTGTCGCCCCGCTTTTCTACCTCCGTCTCATCGAGTTTTACACGTTCTACGTCATCAGTCTCTTCAGCCTGGTCCAGGGAAACCCATTCGCCCTCTTTCTTGAATCCGGTGTATTCCACTTCGCCGAGGATCATCCCCTGGTGCACCAGCCGCTGAAACGGCTCTTTGGTCGTTACGACGCCACAGTCATACAACACCTTGTGCCAGAAACGAGCATACAGCAGGTGAAGCACGCTGTGCTCCGCGCCTCCAACATACATATCTACTGGCATCCAGTACTTCTCTTCCTCGGGATCGACCGGGGCGCCATCAAAGTGGGGACTGCAATACCGCAGGTAATACCAACAGGATCCGGCCCACTGCGGCATCGTATTGGTCTCGCGAACAGCTGGCTTCCCCGTCTCAGGATCAGTCGTTTTCACCCAACCTTCGGCTCGGGCCAATGGCGGATTTCCATCCGGTGTAGGCTCAAAATCTTCTACCTCTGGCAACGTCACAGGCAGGTTATCTTTATCCAGTGGTTTGGGCTCTCCATCCACATGAATGATTGGGAACGGCTCGCCCCAGTACCGCTGCCGGGAAAACAACCAGTCGCGCAGTTTGTAATTAACGGCCTTCTTCCCCTGCCCCATTTCTTCAAGCCAGTCAGTAATTTTCTTCTTGGCGTCTTCCACCGACAATCCGTTCAGGGAAATCTCGTCGTTTTCAGAGTTTACGACTACGCCCTCTTCAGTATCGGTGTAAGCCTCTTTGGTGATATCGCCGCCTTCGACGACTTCAACGATATCCAGGTCAAATTTTTGGGCAAATTCCCAGTCCCGGTCGTCATGCCCCGGCACCGCCATAATCGCCCCGGAACCGTAGGTCGCCAGCACATAGTCTGCCACAAGGATCGGTATCTCTTCGCCCGTTGCCGGGTTAATGGCATTGGCACCGGTAAAAACACCGGTCTTTTCTTTGCTAAGCTCGGTACGCTCCAAGTCGGATTTCCTGGCCGCTTCCTCCTGGTAGGCTTTTACAGCTTCTTTCCGTTCATCGGTGGTAATTTTATCGACCAGCTCATGCTCTGGTGCCAACACCATATACGTGGCACCAAAAACCGTATCCGGCCGCGTCGTAAATACTCTAATCTTGTGATCATCCGTAGAATCGGTGTCATAAGCGTTACCTGCAACCGGGAAATCGATATCGGCCCCAATCGACTTTCCGATCCAGTTGCGCTGCATCTGTTTGGTGGATTCGGGCCAGTCGAGGTCGTCGAGTCCCTCGAGCAGGCGGTCGGCATATTCGGTGATCTTAAGCACCCACTGGCGCATCGGCTTTTTGATAACCGGGAAACCGCCCACTTCACTCTTGCCGTCGATCACTTCTTCATTGGCCAGCACGGTTCCCAACTCCGGGCACCAGTTCACGGGCACGTCATCCTCGTAGGCCAGTCCTTTTTCATAGAGCTTCAGGAAGATCCACTGCGTCCACTTGTAGTAATCAGGATCGGTGGTGTTCACCTCGCGGTCCCAGTCGTAACTAAAACCGAGCGACTGCAGCTGCTCGCGAAACCGGTTGATATTCTTTTCGGTTGTCTCCCGGGGGTGCGTGCCGGTCTTTACAGCATACTGCTCGGCAGGCAAGCCAAAAGCATCCCACCCAATGGGATGGAGCACATTGAATCCCTTCATGCGCTTGTATCGCGCCAGGATATCGGTAGCGGTGTAGCCTTCCGGGTGCCCTACATGCAGGCCCGACCCACTGGGATAGGGAAACATATCCAACACATAATATTTGGGCTTGTCATGGTCTTCCGGCGTTTTGAAGGTCTTGTTCTCCCGCCAATATTCCTGCCATTTGGATTCAATCTCTTCTGGCTTGTACGAACTCATTCAGTAAAATCTTTACAAAAGTTTAAAATGGATTAGTCGCCAAAGATAAGGAAAAAAAGGGGGGGATTGAAGAAGGGATTGCTTAATGATAAAAGTTGGCTGATTCCCTGCAGTATAGAATTTATGAAACGAAACCTTAATGTTTGGGCACGATGCATCGTGCCCTTTCTGTTTCTCTAAAATGCAAAGGTTTTTTTGAAATTAGCAAATACCCTTTGTTTGATAATTCCTTCTGCTAACAAAGCCTCAAGCTTCTTTCTCGAACCAGTATGTTCATTTTTCAATTTTGTAAAACTATTGGTCTTATAATCCTTATTTCCGTTGTCATCCTCCAAGAAGTGGTCAATATCATCACCCTTGCTGGTGTGGAGTCCTGTCAAACGTCCGAACATTAAGTAGTCGATTTCAGCGTCCTTACCAGTCATTGGCGGTCATAAATTTACCGAGTGGTAGAGGAGTGAGAGGAGAGTATGACTTTGGTTAGGCACCAACTCTCTTTTAGGATTGCAACAAAATAAATATTTCTATATTGCGTTTATTAGCAAAAATAATCCATTCCCTCAATTACCCATGAAAGAAAAAATAAAAACTTATGTTTGTAAATCCTGTGGAGGTGAGGGACCGGTGCAAGACGGTGTGCCTTGTTCAGTGTGTGGTCTACGCCATTATATCCTAAAGGCAGATACGGGTAAATTTGAAACCACCGGTAATCCGATCGGAACCACCGTTGAAGGTGATCCAAATAACCCACTTGGTCGACGAGTTGAAAACCGCCCTGCATCGGGTGGAGCTTCAAATGGATATAGGGATAAGTATGGCAGATTTCAATTAGAAAACTCTGGTCCACTTAAAAACGGGCGTGAGAACGAACCTCATGTCAGTAAGATTCTAGTCAAAAAGCTGCGCGAACTCGGATACAATGTTAAACTTCTTGTTGATGATGCTCATGATAATCGCGGTGAGGACGGTATATTAGTCATTGATGACGATAAATTTACTTTACAAATAGTTACTATCCCATTCAAAAATTTATGGGAAGATCTAAGCGTAAAAAACGAAGCTACGTTGTCTGGAGACAAGAAGAAAGCGGTTTCTCTTCTTCACGAGGCCATTAATATTAAAAAGGAAAGGTATTCGCCATCGGATAGAGAGAAAATGGTTTTAGCCCTCGATCTAACACATTGTGGTGCGTTAGTATACCCAAACTACGTTAAAGCGTATATCAATCACTTTGGAGACCCTGTAAAGGAATATTTATTTAAGTCAGTATGGTTGGTGGGGCCGACCACGCGCTCAACTATTCCATTAAGCCCCTTTCATGAATAATTCTGATCAATATTTCAATCAAATCTTCTTCAGGATTTGCCTTTTCTTAAACAGATTGAGCTTTTTGAGTAGCCTTAAAATCAAGCTTACCATCAGTTCAAAATCGTACTTTTCTTTTGATGAAACCATGTGCATGATTTGAGCAACTTATCGGCATCCATTACCAATCCTATGCGCATTGCCTGATCAACTTATGCGCAAAGAAAAAAAATCTATGCGGACAAAAAATATTTTAATAAGCATAAGTTTTGTGACTTATGCCTATTGTATGTCAGAGTTATGAGTAAAAGATGATTATCCTGTAATCATAAATTAGTCGCCAATCAAGTTTCTTCGTTTACTAATTGAATTCATCTCCCTGTAGGGGTACCTTTCATATAAACGGTATATAAGAACGGGATTATGCTTCAAGATCAGATTTTACCAAAAGAAGGTTATCGGAAATCTCGTATGTCAGAATCTTACAGTGAACTGCGCTACCTAAAGCTGCTGGCCAAGCAGTACCCCTCCATCCAGGCGGCATCAACCGAAATCATCAACCTGAGTGCCATCCTGGAGCTGCCCAAAGGCACTGAACACTTTATCTCGGATATTCATGGGGAGTATGAATCCTTCCTCCACGTGCTGCGCAACGGGTCCGGCTCCATCAAACGTCGCATTGGGGAGATCTTTGAAGACCGATTGACGGCTCATGAAAAGCAGAACCTGGCGACGCTCATCTATTACCCGGAAGAGAAGATGGCGATGATACTGAAAGAGATCGACGACCCGGAGGAGTGGTACCGCCAAACTCTTTTTCATCTCATCAAGCTGTGCCGGGTGTACTCTTCGAAATATACCCGGAATAAAGTACGCAAGGCGCTTCCACAAGACTTTAGCTACATTATTGAAGAGCTGCTGCACGAACAGGAAAGTATTAAAAACCGGCAGGAATACTATAGCAGTATTATCGATTCTATTATTGAGACGGACCGTGCCGGGGCATTTATTGTGGCGCTATCGCGACTGATCCAGCGTCTCACAATCGCGCGGCTGCATGTCATTGGCGATGTATATGACCGGGGGCCTGGTGCACACATCATTATGGACAAACTGATGGAATACCACGCAGTCGACTTCCAGTGGGGAAACCACGACATTGTTTGGATGGGCGCGGCCGCCGGTAGTGAGGCCTGCATCGCCAACGTGATTCGTGTTTCGCTGCGCTATGCCAATATGGAGACGCTTGAAAACGGGTACGGCATCAGCATGCTCCCACTTATCTCGCTGGCCGTGGACGTGTATGGTGATGATCCCTGCAGCCAGTTCCAACCCAAGAATGCGCAAGAAGAGTTTACCGAGAATGAGCAGATGCTAATGGCACAGATGCAGAAGGCGATCAGTATTATCCAGCTCAAACTAGAAGGACAGATCATTCAGCGCCGCCCGCAATACCAGATGGATGACCGTCTGTTGCTGGACAAGATCAATTACGAGGATGGAACCGTACAGGTTGGAGACAAGACCTATCCCATGCTTGATACCCATTTCCCCACTATTGATCCGGAAAATCCCTATGAGCTTTCGGACCAGGAAAAAGCGGTTATGGAAAAACTACGTCTCTCCTTCAAAAATAGTGAGCGGCTCCAGGAGCATGTGCGTTTCCTGTTCTCAAAAGGCAGCATGTACCTGACCTATAATGGGAACCTATTGTATCACGGATGTATCCCCATGACTCGCAATGGGCACTTACGTCACTTTACATTTGATGGAGTTGCGCACAGCCCAAAAAGTTTTATGGACCGGCTGGACCGGCTGGCTCGACAGGGTTATTTTGCCAAGGACGATCCAGAGAAAAAGCAATACGGCAAAGATACCATGTGGTACCTTTGGAGCGGGTCCCAGTCCCCCCTATTCGGCAAAGATAAAATGGCAACGTTTGAACGCTATTTTATTGAGGATCCCGCCACACACCAAGAGCAGATGAATCCTTACTATGACTTCCGAACGGATGAAGAGGTCATGGAAAAAATACTGGAAGAATTTGGTATTGATCCTGACACCGGACATGTCATCAACGGGCATGTGCCGGTGAAAGTAAAAAAGGGCGAAAGTCCTGTTAAGGGAGGCGGCAAGTTACTGGTTATTGACGGTGGATTCGCCAAAGCTTACCAGGCCAAGACGGGTATTGCTGGCTACACCCTCATTTTCAATTCCTATGGGTTGATCCTGGCAGCGCATGAGCCGTTTGAGTCGCGGCAAAAAGCGATTGAGCAGGAGGTCGATATTCATTCGGAAACAAAGATTCTCGAACAGAATACGGAGCGCATCCGCGTGGCCGACACCGATAACGGAAAGGAAATTCAGCACAAAATTGATGATCTCAAGCGGCTGCTGGAGGCCTACCGCTCCGGTTTGATCAAAGAATCATAACGTGTTTACCGGTTAAATCCTGTCCTCGGAAAATTCAGGAAATGAGTACCTCCGTCCTGTCTGTCATTTCGAGTGGAATGTTTTTTCGGTGGAGTCGAGAAATCTCCCAAATCCACGGTTGGAGATATATCCGTTACGAGTGGAAATCCGCCGCTCTCCATTATAAATGGCAGTAGTTTTTGCCAATATGCACATTTACCTTGCATTTGATCCGGCTTAACCAACAATTTTCTTCTCCTGGAGTCTTTCCTTTTGGTAGGCTGTTCATTTTTTCAATGAGGAAAATCCCGACAGTGGGACTGAAGAATTTCCACCAGAAAGCTCACCAGATAATCCCAGATGTAGTTCTAGCTTGCTCCCAAACTGTAGTCTGCTTTGGAACTTTCCTCGCTTTTCTGCACGCCGATCGCAAGGATTATCAGGACTCCGGGGCAGCATAAGGGGTTCCCCTTTCTGGCCTTTCATTTATGAGCCGTCCTGGGGAAACAAAGCGGAGGCGTAAAGAAAGAAATCTTGCTCAGTATTCATTGAGAGTTTTATATTCCGCCCTTTGAAATTTTGTTGAGTAAAGTGCCCGAAGCCGGAGCGTAAAGAAACCATTTAAACTCGATCCGCGTAGTTAAGCGGATCGAGTTTAAATGGTTTTAGCGTAGGTGGAGGAAACGCAACAAAAATTTCATCTGGCGGCGATTTTTTTCGTTCATTTTTTTATCGATAAAAAAATGAACACTACGACGGGAATAAGACACCAAAATGATAATTAGAACTCTCCTTTATCGTGAACCGTTCTTTAGCGGCCTACTGGTGGATTGTTCACACAAAAACGAATACATCGGCCACAGAAAAAGACTACCATTATTTTTTGAGCATAGCCTAACTACTACCCTATCCTTAAATTTTCAATTGGTATTTACGCTTGATGCCTGTTACTTTTGAAGCGATAAAATGGAATGATCCATGTCTTTGCTTTTTTAGATAAAGGCATAGCTCATTTCACTGAACGAAAATGAAATATCGATTAAAAAAACTTCCCGATTCCATGGCTGAGATTCGAAATGACTGGACCAAAGAGCAAATAACCGATATTTATAACACACCATTGATGGAGCTGGTGTATCGCGCGGCAACCGTGCATCGGGAACACCACGCTACCGGTGAAGTGCAGGTGTGTACCCTGCTCTCCATCAAAACCGGGGGCTGCCCGGAAGACTGCGCCTACTGCCCGCAGAGTGCCCACCACAACACCGATGTAGAGGCAGAGGATATGCTGGACCGTGATGTAATATTAGGTGCGGCTCAGAAAGCCAAGAACGCTGGGAGTACCCGGTTCTGTATGGGCGCTGCGTGGCGATGTGCTCGTGATAACAAAGATTTCGAGAAGGTGATCGATATGGTCAAGGAGATCACCGACATGGATATGGAAGTCTGCTGTACGCTGGGCATGCTGACCGAGGAACAGGCCGAAAAACTAAAAGAGGCCGGGCTCTATGCCTATAATCACAACCTGGACAGCAGCGAGGATTTCTACAATCGCATTATCTCTACCCGGTCATACCAGGACCGCCTTGACACCCTTCAAAGGGTTCGAGATAATGATATAAGTGTCTGTTGTGGGGGCATTGTAGGAATGGGAGAAACCCACGAAGACCGCATCGAACTGATCCTCAACCTTGCCACCATGCCCAAGCACCCGGAATCAGTACCCATTAATGCACTGCTTCCGGTGGAAGGTACCCCATTGGAAACCCAGGAACAGGTGCCCTGGCACGAGATGGCACGCATGATCGCTACTGCCCGCATTACCATGCCGGGCTCCATGGTTCGTCTTTCGGCGGGACGCGTTAACATGAGCATGCAGGAGCAGGCGTTCTGCTTTATGGCGGGAGCCAACTCCATCTTTACCGGTGAAAAGCTGCTCACCACGGACAACAATGATTTAGACGAAGACAAGCGGATGTTCGATATCCTGGGCCTTACGCCACGGGAAGCGTTTAAAGATGCCAGGGAAGAGCACCTGCCGGAGAGTGTCGAGGCAGCGGAATAATACCTGTGGGCAAAGTTTTTCTATAAGTGCATTCCATGTCGACCGAGAGTGTCTAAAAAGTCAGCAACTTTCTTTTTCTGGACTCGAGGTACTGCCAGAGGGATCTAATCTTATCCTCCACTCCCCGGCCTTGAATTTATGAGCCGTCCCGGGCAAGCGTAACGGAGGCGTGAAGAAAGAAATCTTGCTAAGATCTTTGTTTAAGAGCTGTAATGTGGAAAACTACTTTAAACCCAAAAGGGCAGAAGCCGTAAAAATCTAGATTTCTTTTAGCCACAGTGGAGTACAGCCAGGCGATTAAATTTCCAGCCGGTGATTTTTTGGATTCGTTTTTGTTCATACAAAAAGGAATACCTCCAACCACAAAAAAAAGATACTGTAATTTTTTGATATGGTCTATTTACGCTGATAAATGAACCATCGAGAGTTCGAAATATCACGTTTATCTTTGGGAGGGAGACTATGGTATGGCATTTCAGTCTTAATCGCCGTGTTGTTCATTTTCTTTTACCGGGCGTCTCTCACTTCTTCTTATGCTGTACCCCAGGTTGAACTGCCGGTGTGGGTTATCACCCTTGTTACCATTAACAGCATCATACTTTCCTTTTATTTAAACAGAAATCAAGAAGATTAATTTATGGATATTCCGGCTTTAGCCCGGATTTCTCACCAAGAAATTTTTCCTACAGCAAGGCGCAGGGGAAATGGCCGCGCAGACATACTCTGGTACGTTGAGCAGGCGATTTCCCCTTCAACGCAGCTAAGGGGAAAAATTCGCAGCGTTTTACACCCTGTTACATTAATTTGTCCGCTAAATATGACATAAGTTACTGCCGGCCATTAAATTATAGAAATTTAGTCCAAATACTTGTGAGAAATACGGGCTAGTCATGTTGGGTCTTTTCTTTATGCTGATTTTGATTGAATATTTTTCAGGCCAAATTTTTCTTTTTGAAAAATCTTCTTTTCCCAACCGGGATGAGGCGCCCGATAAATTCTGGACTCACCTCTCGTGGCATGTTATCGGGATAATAAGCCTGGCTTCCGGTATCTTTTTCCAAGCAGTTGAAAAAAGTCGGGATCATAAAAATGGGAAGAAATGTTTTCGTGACATGACTAAAAAATTACTGCAAGAATGTTTCTCAAGTAACTACGAACTAATTCTATTAACGGCGTTTAGGGGTTGAGTTATGAAGCCATAATTCACAATAGAACTGCTCAACGCGTTCAATTAATCATATTCATCCTTTTCTCCCTCCTACTCAATGGGGCTGTGCTCTTGTTATTTGGACTAGCAATAATGCGTTCTTTCAGGAAATGGAATCAGGCTATAAGAACCTTAACCACTCTTATACTTCCATTTTCCGATATTCGGATGGAGTCATCCCGGTCATCTTTTTGAATACGGAATTGAACGTAGATTTGGAATTGAAACCGGCATCCAGGGCGATAGCCAACAGCGTTTTGTCTTGGGATTCCCCGTTTTCCAGCTGCTTTTTTACCTCTTCCACGCGATATTCATTCACAAAATCATAAAAGTTCTTGCCCAGGTACCTGTTAATAATTTCTGTCACGTTATGGGTCTGCAGATCAAGGATACCAGCTAAATCTGCGAGATTCAGGTCACCCTTTTGATAGAGCTTCTGTTGTTCCATGGTTTCAACAAGGCGTTCAAGCTGCTGTTGCGCCTCGCGTTCATTCAACCCAGATTTCTGGTAGCTTCTCTTGGTATTCTCTTCATCAACCTGCTCTTTCCCATCTTCCAGATCGTACTCTTCAGCAGCATCAAACTCATTAAAATTCACAAAAACCTCCGGCTGATTGAGTCCCATGTATCCTATTCCGTAGACAAAACCGGTAACAGCCAATAGCGTCATTTCTGAATAGATATTTTCTCCAAAGCCTAAAATTACGGTGGTTTCAAACGAGTTCAGCAGGTGAAGTACGACCGCGGTGATGCCTAAAGCTGCTGCACCGGTAATAAAATTCTGCAGCCAGCTCAAATTCACTTTTTCAATGGATGAGTAGTTGTGCTTCAGTGTTTTGCGGTACTCAAAAAGATAGTAGACGACCAGCGCAATATAGCCCACTCCATGAAGGACTTTGCCGTGATTAATCACCGAAAACCACCAAGCACGACTGTTTTGAGGAGTATTGCCCAGGAATTCCAGTTTATCCACAGCAGTTCCAAAAAAGAACGGGATCATGTATAGCAACAGGAACAGAAATGGCAGAAAGTGCAGCCAGTCTCTCGCTGATAGTTTCTTCAGGTTTTTGCTCAGCGTTTTGACATATAGAAATAGCAGCGGACCATAAAGCAGGGTTAACGGGTAATCGATGCCAATAAAATGGGGATAGGCTTCTGGCAGTCCCGCACTGTGGAAGGCAGCCATTGCCAAGTCGGTTGAAAATACCAGCATTAAGAGCGACAGGAGCCGGTTCGGGAAGCGATTGAGTTTCTTAAAGGCAAGAACGGCCGCCAGGATAAACCCATGAAGAGCACCCAGCGCAAAAATAATGCTGATAACCATTGACCTATTGTAATTTTATCTCTCGGATAACTGTGGTTTCAATGTCCAGAATCGATCGAATAACTTACAACTTTTTTGGGGCTTTTTTCACAAAAATTTACAGGGAACGTTCTACTTACTGCAAGCTGTTTGCATTGCTCAAATATAAATTCAGACAATTGCTAATGTACCAGCTATATCAACGGCAAACGTTACACGCTCCACTTGAAAAGATTTGGGATTTTATCTCTCATCCCGCCAATCTCAATGACATCACGCCCCCAGAACTTGACTTCGAAATCACATCGCCGGTGCCGGACAAAATGCATAATGGGCTGCTGATACAGTACAAAGTTACCCTTCCGTTGTTGGGCGTCTCCGACTGGGTGACGGAAATCAAGCACATCATTCCCAACAAACAGTTTATCGATGAGCAACGCATTGGCCCCTACCGGTTTTGGTACCATTTCCACGGGCTTGAGGAAACGGAAAATGGCGTTGTAATGACCGACCAAGTTTCGTATCAACCACCGTATGGGATCCTGGGCAAACTGGTCAATACTGTCCTGATCCGCCGGCAGCTAGATACCATTTTTGATTATCGATACAACATTCTTGAAGAGCGATTTAACGGGAACAGATGATTATTATCACTCATCAGAAACCGACGTTTTTTTGATGAAACGACGGGCCGCCCACAGACTTCCAAGATATCCCATAAAAATAGAGAGAAACAGCATGGCTCCGCAGAGGTAGTACCAGCGTCCAAATGGCCATTCCAGCACCCCGAATTGCGGGATATATTCCGGCAGCAGAAACAGGAAAAACAGGTACATTACAAGTATAGCAGCCAACCCGGCAACAAATCCCTGGATAATGCCCTCTACAACAAACGGTCGTCGAATAAAGCCATTGGTGGCTCCCACCAGTTTCATCGCTTTAATCAGACCACGCTTGGCATAGATCGTCAGCCGTATGGTGTTAAACACCAGGATTACAGCAGCCAGCAGAATCAAAAGCCCGATACCCCCGCCGGCCATGGCAACGGTCTCGAAGCGGGACTGAAGCATCTCCAGGAGCTGCTGGTTGAATCGCACCTCTTCCACTCCCCGATAATCCTCCAGTCGGGTCACGAGTGAATCTATCTGTGAAACCGAAGCTTCTGAATTGATCTTGAGGCGAAATGATGCGGGCAGAAATTTGAGATCGGCCAATGATTCCCCGCCTGCTCCAAACTCTTCTCGAAAGATGGCGGCTGCACTGTCTTTTGATATATATGAGAGGGACTGTACCAGTTTTTCCTCTTCCAGCTTGCCACGGATCTCCCGCGTGGTGCGTTCATCCAGATCTACAAGGAAAACCTCTACATCAATAGACTGCTTCAGCGCATTGGCCACCTGGTAGACATTGAATGAAACCCGGGCAAGCACCCCCAGTAAAAGCACAGCAATAAACAGGGAAAAAATGGAGGTAAAAGATGCCAGACGTGCGCGCTTGAAACCCGCTACACCTTCTTTAATAACGTAACCTAAACTCATGGACTACTTTTTTATAATCTTGAATAATAATATCTCAACGAGCAAACAAACTCGAGATTTTTGACCTACAGTGAATTTCTAATTGTTAAATCGTGCCCGTACTCCAAACAGAAATCGACGAGGAGGCATCGGGTAATTTGCTGTCTCAAAGTAGCCGAGTTGGCTAACTTCGTCAAGCACATTTTCATACCTCAGCACAACCATGATAGAGCGTATTCGGGCGGAGACATCCAGATCCAACCGGCTGTACCATGGCAGCTCCTGGTCAGTGCTGGCCGGCTGCCAGTAATCGAGTGCTGTATCGTAATGCTCGGCCTGGTATTGAAACGGAGAAAACATGCCTGCCAGCCCCGCTTTTACATAGGTGGCACGGTTAAAAAGATACCCTTTCCAATAGGCCGAACCTTTGAGCCAAACCCGGGTCGTATTGAAAGCCGGAACGCTCGTAGCCGGATCCGGCAGTGCATTTTGGTATTGCTGAACCGTTCCGGATGCAGAAAGTTCCCAGTGGGTCTTCTCGAAATCCATATATCCTGTAGCCGAGACCGCCTGGTATTGATTAATATTTATAAACTGATTTTGGGAATTGAGGAAAACGCCATCGTTTACCTGCTTTAGCTGTGCTCTTGTTCCAAAATTCAATCCAAAAAGCATCTCGTATTCCAGGTTACCATGGGCTTCCATGATTTTTTCAGAATCCAAGCCCGGATTTCCCATATACTCAGCAGAATTCCAATAAAGCTGCTGCAAAGTCGGGATTTTAGTGCCGCGGGAAGCTCCACCGGATAGTTTCAGGCGATTGGCCAGCATGAGTTCCAGATCCGCTCCAAAAGAATAGCTGCTCTGTTCGCCCCGTTTTTTAAACCGGGCATTGCCCTCCAGTTTTGCCCACGATAGCGGCTGAAAAGAAGCCGTTCCAGAAGTGCTCAATTGCCCCCAGTTGTCTCCCTCCAGGCTCGATCGCGCCGGCTCCTTACTAGAAAGCAGTTCATACCTTAACTCTCCCTCAACCTTGAAAGGGTCCAACTCAATCCATTTATGTGCAAAAACTCCAACGCTGTTGAGCTTGTAATAGGTCGTATCTGCGCTGTAGGCAACTTCCCGCTTCTGGTTATTCATAAATAAACCGCCGCGGAACCGTTCCGGCTTGGCCGTTGAATCGGCCGGACGACGGTGATATGAAAGTGCCACCGTGGTAAATCCCGATTCAGACGTGGCACTCGATTGGATAGCTGGCGTATTAAAACGGTTAAACGCAAAATTTGACAGATCGGGGATGGTATATCCAAAAGGCTCGCCCAGGCTTCGGCTGCCATTCAGGAATCGAACCTTAAAGAACTGCTGGTTGTCATATTGATGGTATACCTTGGCAAAAATCTGGTTGCCGGTGAACGAGGAGTTGTTGTAGCCCCCGCCGCCACGTCGATCCCAGTAGCTGAGCTCGGCATTCGTTTTCTGGGTAAAATTTTGGGTAATCCAGAATTCGAGCGCCCTTCGGTTGTATTTGCTTTCGTCAAAGATTAACCGGGTTAGCGGCTGATTCACATAGTGGTTTTTCAAGAAAAAGTTGGTTTCATGCGTGAGTCCCTCCCCCTCCTCGTAGATGGATTCCAGCTTGTGGATGGGGATTACGTTCCAATTAACCGTGCCACTTACACGGTTATGAAGCGGGATGTCCTCCCAAAAAAGCTCTTGGTAGCGGGGATCATGGGCATCAATCATCAGTGAACTGCTACGCCCCACGGTACCCAGCCGAAAGCTGATCACGCCGGGATCCCTGTTCTTCTTGGATGTCCAAACCGGCCAGTTTTGCCATCGCATTAAGCTGTCATTCGTAGCCATCTGGGCACTAATCCCCTGGTTGTAGATCCACGGGATGATATCAATTATGGGTTTCGCGGCTGTATCCGCAGCGGTAGTGTCAATAAAGACCGTATCTGCCCTTGCTTCCTGGAGATTGATGCGAGTGGTATCGACGCTGATTTGTACGGTGTCAACCGGCACTGGGTCAACCTGGGCATAGCCATTGGTTATTCCAAAGGCAAAGAGGATGAGCAGAAGAGTGAGATATGTGCTCGATCGTCGACTCAAGCCCACTCAGGTTCTAAGCCGTACGGCATCGTTTCCATATCGAGTAGTACCCGGCGAACTGTTTCCATGGCCACGGCAACAGTTCTCTCTTTGTTTTGAAGGCGATCCTTGGTGAATATGGTTTTGAGCGCAAAATGCTTTTCTTCTGACCAAAACCCGATCCAAACTGTTCCCACCGGCTTGTCCTCTGTTCCCCCGCCCGGCCCGGCAATTCCGGTTGCAGACACCCCGATGTCGGTCCCAAACTTTTCAGCCACATTACGCGCCATCTGCAGGGCCACCGGTTTGCTCACCGCTCCATGTTTCTCAAGTGTGGATGCCGAAATATTGAGCTCCTGTTCTTTAATGTTATTGGAATAGGCGATTATGCCCCCCATCGTATAGTCACTACTTCCGGGGACGTCAGTTAATGTGCTTGACAGCAATCCACCGGTGCAACTCTCGGCCGTGGCTATCGTCATTTCTTTTTTCCGCAGTTCTTTTCCAAGCGCTTCACTGAGGCTCAGCTCTTTCCCCTCCCCAATCAATAATGAACCAGCCTTTTCATAAATATGATCGGCCACAGGACTTATTTTTTGCTCGATCTCCTCCACCGAACGTCCGGCGCTGGTAATCCTGATACGCACGCCGTAGGGACTGGGCAGATAGGCCACCGTCGTACCATTTTGGAGAAAGGGGGCCAGGTCACCAATAATACTGTCGCTGAGTGTGCTTTCGCCGATGCCGGCCGTCACCAGGTAGCGCGATCGCCGGTACTCCTGGTTTTGTAACTTTTCGCGGAATTTGGGGAGCACTTTTTCCCGCATCAGGTGCTTCATTTCAAACGGGACGCCCGGAAGTACGGCAAGGCTGGAGTTGAGCTCCTCGAACCAGAGTCCGGGAGCCGTACCCTGGGTGTTAAACAGAACTTCCGCGTTGTTGAGCACTTCGGCCTGGTGATAGTTGGATTTGGTGAATGGAATGTTGCGTTTCTCAAACATCTTCTTCACAAAGTTGAGCACAGATTCATCAACAACCATCTCGGCATCAAAAAGCTCCTGCAGCGCTTTTTTGGTGACATCATCATGGGTCGGGCCCAATCCGCCGGTCGAAATCACCAGGTCGCTCCGCTCCATGCTCCGCCGGATCGTCTCTTTCACAACCTCAAGATCATCGCCAATGGTGTGGACCGCGGTGACATCAAGGCCTTCTTCAGTCAACAACTGCCCGATCCAACTGGCGTTGGTATTGACCGTATCGCCGATCAGAAGCTCATTTCCAATACTTACAATTTCTGCTTTCATAAATCAGTTTAGCCGTTCATTGAATGAGGGGAAAATATCAATCTTTGCACGCTTTTCGAAGTTGATTATCACATCGCATAAAAGATTTAATTCTGTAAAACTATTGCTATCTTTACCTGCGTGCAACGGATACCAAACATATTAAGTACGCTCCGCATAATCCTGGCTCCTATCTTTCTCATTATGTATATCCAGGATGAGGTAGTTTGGAGATCGTTAAGTATTGCTGTATTTGCTGTAGCGGTTGTGACCGATTTTTTTGACGGCTACATTGCACGGCTGTATGGCGCACAAACTTCCTATGGCGTATTTCTGGACCCACTGGCCGACAAAATACTCACATTTGCAGGTTTTATCTGCTTGCCTTTTATTGATGCCGGTCAGTTCCCTTGGTGGGCAGTCGGGCTTATCGTTTTCCGTGATATCCTGGTAACTGGAATGCGAATGCTGGCGGATTGGCGTAACCTGGAAATGGAGACCCGTCTTACTGCCAAGTTCAAAACAATGAGCCAGATGTTTTTCCTCTATCTTGTCCTGATGGTGGGTGTTTTCATCGAAACGGATGTCTGGCTAAGCCAGTATTGTATCGAACTGATGGCTACCGGGTTTCTCGGCTGGTTTATGATCGCCATTGTCGTATTAACTATCTACTCGGGACTCGAATACGTTTATGTTAATCGTGATATCTTCAACTTAAACAATAATGCAACGACTAAAACCGATTATCGGTAGTTTTTTTAATGCCGGCTTTCTTCCCAATGCTCCAGGAACCTGGGGCAGTTTTTTTGCCCTGTTCCCGATCTATTTCGTTGGGATCTATGCTCCGTGGTACGGGATAGCCCTTTTTACTGCACTTTGCTCATTCCTCACGGTTTGGGTCGCAGATGAATGCGAGCGCGTTTGGGGAGGTGATCCCTCTCCCCTGGTGATGGACGAGCTGGCCGGTCAGGGAATGGCGTTTATCGCGATCTCTTTTACACCCGACCTGACGACAAATATCTTGATTCTCCTGGGCGGATTCATTGCGTTCCGCTTCTTTGATATCGCTAAACCACTTGGGGTTGACAAGCTTCAAAAACTGCCGGGCGGATGGGGAATACTGGTAGACGATCTGCTGGCAGGATTTTATGCGTTTATTGTTCTGAAGCTTGTATTGTTGTTAATACTATAGAAAACGCAATTTCATACATAATTAATAAGTTTTTCTTACTTTAAGCCGGTTGGTAATCCAAGGTGTGGGGAAAAAGAATAAATTTTATAAAAACTGATATAAGGAATTATGATAATTGACGCATCATTTGCGGAAGAATTAGCACTTCACCTTCTGGAGATTAATGCTGTAATTTTGCGACCAGACGATCCTTTTACGTGGTCGTCGGGGTGGAATTCACCTATCTATTGCGATAATCGGCTCACCCTGCGCTATCCTAAAATTCGGTCCAAGATTGCCGACCAAATTGTCTCGTTTATCGAAGAAAAATATCCCGACTTGGGGGTTATCACGGGCACAGCTACTGCAGGAATACCACATGCAGCCTGGGTAGCCGACCGAATGGAAAAGCCGATGGCCTACGTCCGATCAAAAGCAAAAGCGTATGGCATGGGCAATCAAATTGAAGGCGGTGTTGAAAAAGGTGAAAAAACGGTCGTTATCGAGGACCTTATTTCTACCGGTGGTTCGGTACTCTCCGTTGTTGAAGCGCTGAAATTCATTGGGGCAGATATACAGGCCGTGATCTCCATTTTTACCTATGGCTTTGATAAGTCAATGAAAAAGTTTGAGAATGCGGATATTACCGTTTACACCCTTACCGACTACACTACCCTGGTGGACGTGGCTATAGAAGAGGGTTATATTGATGAAGAAGATCTAGACCTTTTGAGTGAATGGAGAGCCAAACCCGAAACCTGGCCGAGCGGTGTTTAAGGATTGAAGGTTTTGAAGGAAGGTAGGATTGAAGGATTATGGGATTGAAGGATTGAGTTATAGGTGAAGTGAAGACTTATATATTCCCCAGCCGTTTAATAAGCCTCTCTTAACATATCCGCAAAGGCATTGGTGTGGACTTTCTTCCATAGCCATCGCAGTCTTTTCTTCCATATACCTGCGGCGTCTGAATTCAACTTCCACATATTTGCCCTCTGATCTGCCTGTTCTGTAATCGGAGGGCCTACGGTTGGATAAGATTATATATCGGACTCAATAATACCGCTTAATTTCTTAGCCAAACATTTTTATATTTACCAGACTAATTGAAAGCAGCTATAAACTCAAAAACGACCACTCTTACTTTGGATCAACGAAAATTTTACATCGAAACCTACGGTTGCCAGATGAACGTCTCGGACACCGAAATTGTCAACTCCATCCTGATGGAGGAGGGCATGGAACCCGTCCAGCAGCCGGAGAGTGCGGATATCATTTTTATCAACACTTGTTCTATCCGCGAAAATGCCGAAGATAAAGTTTGGAAGCGACTTACCGAATTCCGATCCCTGAAGAAGGAAAAAGACAATCTCACCGTCGGTGTACTGGGGTGTATGGCAGAACGAATTCGCGATAAAATCATAGAAAAAGAGCATTTGGTGGATCTCGTGGTCGGTCCCGATGCTTACCGTGATCTGCCGGAGCTGCTCACCGATGTTGACGACGGGCGAAAAGCAGTAAATACGCTACTCTCGCTTGAAGAAACGTATGCCGACATATCCCCGGTTCGAACCAACGACAACGGCGTCAGTGCCTTTGTAACCATTATGCGGGGCTGTGACAACATGTGCTCTTTCTGCGTAGTGCCTTTTACCCGTGGTCGCGAGCGAAGTCGCCCCGTAGAAAGCATTTTGAATGAGCTGCAGGATCTCAGCGACCAGGGGTATAAAGAAGTGACACTACTGGGCCAAAATGTGAATTCCTATAATTTTGAAGGCAGTGATTTCACTGAGCTGATGGACAAAGCCAGCAAAGTGGATCCCGAAATGCGTATCCGCTTCTCTTCACCTCATCCCAAGGATTTTCCCGAGGAGCTGCTACACCTGATTGCAGAGCGCCCGAACTTATGCAACTACATTCACATACCTGCTCAATCCGGCAGCACTTCTGTACTTGAACGGATGCGGCGCCCCTATACCCGCGAGCAGTACCTGGAGCTGGTGGAAAAAATGCGTAATATCATTCCGGGTGTTTCTCTCTCTACCGATATCATTGCGGGCTTCTGTGACGAGACGGAGAAAGAGCATAAGGATACCGTCTCCCTCATGGCCGAAGTTGAATACGACCTGGCGTACATGTTTGCTTACTCAGAACGTGGGCGGACGCTGGCGCACCGCAAGTTTGAGGATAATGTGCCGGAGAATGTTAAAAAGCGTCGCCTGACTGAAATTATTGAGCAGCAGATGGAAATCCAGGAGAAGCGGAATAAACAAGAGATCGGCAAGCGTCATCTTGTACTGGTTGAAGGCACGAGTAAACGCTCCGACGAGCAGCTCAAAGGTCGTACGGACACCAACAAGATGGTCGTATTTGACCGCGGTGACCTAAAGAAAGGGGATTACGTGGAAGTTGAAATTACTGACTGCACTTCCGCTACCCTGATGGCAGATGTGATCGGCCGGAGCAGCATCCAGGAGTTTAATCGAGAAATGGTTGCAGCGTAATGTTTCTTTCCAAAAAAATAGGTGCGATGAACTTTGAAGTGCATCGCACCTTTTTTTATTCACACAATGTTAGAGGTGGTTATTTGCAGTACAGGATCTGTTCGTGCCTGCCGGTACCTCTTCGGCTGTGATAATGCCGGGTATTCCAGCTTAATATCACTGCGTATGCACAAGAGGGATCACTGGACACATCCACCAGGTGTCCTGCTGAACCGCTGCTTCCTCCACGGAAAAAAAGGTCGCCGCCAAAAGAGTCGGTAGGCAATGGCGGGGCGTTATGAACGACTCCCGAATTGCTCTCGATTTTAATACTGTAGGAGTTCATATGTGGATGGTCAAGAGTGTACAAAATATGCACATCGTCAGTGATGGGATTGCACAAGTCAGATTCCAGCTCCTCCAAATTAAGAGCAAATTTTAAGGGGGAATTATCTATGACCAGCGCTGGCAGAGTTTTGTTATTTCTGGTTTTGTTCACCGGCTCATCATCATCAAAAACCTGGAACCGCATTGTGTATTTTCGGATCGGTTCTTGATCAACTTCTGCTACGGCTTGTCCGGCATTTCCCCGTCCCAGGTTATCTAAAACTGCATGTGGCGGACTGGATAAATATTCAGAATTAAACCGCAACAATCGAAATGCACCAAGGAAATTGTCTTCTGCAACCGAAAAAGTTTGGGTGGTGCCATCGGCCATTACAACTGACACATTCTTACCCAGCAGGGTGATACAACCATCGGAGTCCAGATCGGATGAGTTTACAATCACCGGTTCGGATTTAACGATACCATCTGTATCGGTATAATAGAGATACCCAACCTTGGTACCAGTTACTGCACTTGCTGGGATAGGCTCCAATTCACTGTTTGTGGGCGCTTCCGATGGAATAACATCCGGATCTTCCGTTCCACCGGGCCAGTCCCATGCCCCAATAAGGAACCTGTATTTGAGCGGTTTATCATTTATTGCGTTCCGTAAAGGCATATTACCATGCAAGTCAATCACATCGCTCATCACCAGTTTTCCTGATCCGGCATATCCGTGTGTGGAAAAATCGGTGTCTATCTCAAAGACTTCTACCCGTTCCCAATGGGGTATTTCTGGAGGAGTGAGTCCCGGTGCCTCGGCACAGAGTTCTCCTACACAAAAGCAGTGCCCCCTGTTTTCGCGTCCTGGTTTCCTACCGTCGGACTGATCTTCGTCAATAATTTTGTCGCCCCCCAATTCAACCTCAAAATAGACATCCGGTCCACCAACCAACTCAACATCTATGGGTGGAAATGGGGTTTGTTCGAAGTCGGCCCTGGAGTAATAGATTTTGAAGTGACCGTTCAGATCGGTCTGTGCCTGTCCGAGCTCATCATCTTGCCACCAGTCAGCGTCAAAAGCTTTTACCGTAGCACCGGGTACTGCCCGATTTTTCTTCTCGTCACACCTGACAATTCTACCGCATATGACCCAAGCATCAAGTTGTTCTCTGACTTTACACCAGAACCGGCTTGGGATACAGTATTCCCAAACAGCCAGGTACCCCTCGTCTCGTTGACGCCACCGGGGCTGCAGTGTAGTGATGGTGAATTGAACAGGCTCCGCATCGTCTGGCTGCTGCTCCTGGCCCGGTGCCTTTTCAACCAGCACGTCAATCTCAAAGGCTTCCCCATCATAGTCCTGATCGTCGCCCAGCTCAATAGTTAAACTACCTTCTGAGTCGGTTTCTGTTTCAGCAAGTAATGATTTCTCTTTGGCCTTCACCTGCTTCTCGGATAAAATGGCAAAAGTATTTTTGGGGTTCGCTGCAGCCAAGGAAGTTTCCGGCCGCTCCTTCCGAACCCGGTATAGCCTCACCTTTACATTAGAAAGATCTTCTTCGCATTCATCGCAGATTCGTGCACATAGATTTGCTTTAAAAATGAAACTCATAACGTCGGTCTCCTTTTTATCTCTTTTTGAATTAATGATAAATATAGTCCCAATTGGTAATAGCGTTTCTTACCTTGTATTGAACTATATCTCTTGTATTATCATGATCTTAGCGAGGTAAACATGTTACAAGAAATTTACCAAGGGCTGTATGCCTAGGTAATCACCTGCAACCACAAGAAAGGTGCCCTGCAAACGAGGAGTAATAGATAGAAATATTTTCAATAGAAAAGGCCTGCTTGTTCCCAAGCAGGCCTTTTTACGTTGTCTGTATGCGATCTAACCTATTGAGCTTGTTCTAACTCAATAGTTCCTAGCTCATTGGTTTCGCCTACCGTCACTCCAACGTCCGTAGTATCTTTGATACTGTAATCCTCGTTCGTTGGATTTATGGAAACCGTGTAGCTACCTTCTTCAAGGCCTATCAGCTTGAAGTAACCATCAGTAGTATCTGCATAGGTTGAAGCCAGCGTGTCGGAATCAGCAATGGCATACACCACAGGTTCCGCATCCACCGGGCTCACCGTGCCGTCAATATTACCCGTCACTGCCTGATTTGAGGCATGAATCACCGGTTTCAACAGGTAACCGGGATTAGCTTGTCCATTTCCTCTTTTAACGACAGAGCGACTGGCATCAAAGTCCAGCAGGAGCGTATACGTGATATCCTCCTGGATCTCGGCATTTACATTCAACTTAATTCCTGTTTGAGCTCCACTGGGAACGAACATACTTTTCTCTTCACCGTCTACAACAACACTGTGTCCCTCTCTACTCAGAATCAACCGGATTTGATTATATGTTCCGGCCTCCAGCGTGGTATCTCCCAGAACAGTATATGCCCCGTTGGTGAGTTCGAGAAGGTTATAACTTTGCTGGGGTTCACTGATTGTCATCCAACCAGCGGTATCCTGTTCAGCGTTTATCTCCACACGCTCTACAAATACATTTACTGCATCATAGTTGGCCGGAGCATCGTGCATGCGAACTTCCAGCGTACCCATGCCGACGTCACTTCCAGAATTGTTGCACCCTGCAGCGAGGAGTCCTACACCAAGTAATAGTACAATCAAATAATGTTGTAACTTTCTCGTGACCATAAATAAGCCTTGTTCTTTTGGGATTTATTTCCGTCTGTGCCAATATGACGACCGAGGCAGGCAATGGTTACTAACTTTTTTGAAAAATTTTTATGCGTTCGGTAAGACCGGCAAGCGGTTATTGGAATGTAAGTGTAAAGACATCAAGGAAACGCATTCACTAGAAATAAAATAACAAGGAAAGTTGTGAGAATACGTCGAGAAGTAGAGTGGTATTACTCTTATTAGTCGCTCCTTAAAAACTATAAAAATCGGCGGAAATAATCGTTATCCACAGCATTTTGTGGATAAGGTTATGGTAAAATCCCTTAGATTCTGGAGAAATACACTTAAAACCTTACGGATTTTGCCATGCTTTCAGCTCCTCGAGACCAATCGCAATGGGATATGTTCAGTCCCATCTTAAAAAGTTTTATCGACCCGAAGCATCCGTTGGTCCAGCTGGCTGATCGCTTGGACTGGAGCCAGTTGGAGACCGAATTTGCCGAACTGTATTCCGAGACCGGCCGTCCGGCCCATCCGATCCGGCTGATGGTGAGTCTGCTGTTGCTCAAACAGATGTATGGGCACGGCGATGAGAGCCTGCCGGACGTGTGGATACAAAATCCGTACTACCAGTATTTTTCGGGCATGGATCGGTTCCAGTGGCGGTTTCCGGTGGCCCCGAGCGACCTGTCGCACTTCCGGGGCCGGCTGGGCCCGGCCGGGATGGAAAAAATCTTCGGCTGGTCGGTGGCCCTGCATGGGAAAAAAGCCCGCGAGAAGACCCTATGCGTGGATACCACGGTTCAAGAAACCAATATCACCTTTCCGACCGACGCCAAGCTCTACGGGAAGGTGATGGGGCGACTGCGAGGGATTGCCAAAGACGCCGGCATCAAACTCAAACAATCCTACCGGTTTGTGGGCAAAAAGCTGCTTCGGGCGAGCTATAACGGATCGCATCCAAAGCGGGCCACCGCGGCCCGCAAGGCCACCCGGAAGCTGCGCACCTGCGCCGGGCGGCTGCTGCGGGAGGTCCAGCGGAGGTTGCCTGAGGAGGTTACGGGCCGGCATCAGCCGGTCTTGGAGCTCTGCCAGCAGGTGCTCGATCAACAACGTTACGATAAAAACAAAGTCTACAGCCTTCACGAGCCGCATACGGCCTGCATTGCCAAGGGCAAGGCCCACAAGAAATATGAATTTGGCAGGAAGGTGAGTCTGGCGATCACAGCGAACTCCCAGGTCCTGGTGGGGGCCACCATGGCCGAAGGCAACGCCCATGATTCGAAAACCCTGGAGGACACCCTCCGCCAATATCACACCCTGACTGACCGCCTGCCGGAAAAGACCATTACCGACCGCGGCTACCGGGGCTTGACCGAAGTGCTGGGCGTGCAGGTGTGGTATCCGGATCGGTTCAAAGCGGGCAAAGATCGCAACAAGAAGCGCCGGTTGCGGCGCTGGTTTCGCAAGCGAACGGCCATCGAACCGCCCGTTGGCCACCTGAAAAGCGACTACGGGCTGGACCGTAGCTACCTGAAAGGGGCTGACGGGGCCCAGATGAACTTGCTGTTGGCCGCGACCGCCTGGAACCTGCAGCTGTGGATGCGCCAGTTGCTTTGTTGGCTTAAAATTTTACTGCGATTTGTCAACCCACTGAGTAGCTGGACAATCTTGAAACCAAGTTTTTAAGGATCGACTTATTAGTCCTTGTCAATGGCCGTTAAATACGGTATGCCCAACCGAAATATTATCTAATTGCTAAATGGCTTGAACATAGCCCTCTCAAAATTAAATTCAGAGCTAATTATTCCCTCTACCCTGTCCCCTACCTCCTTGACCTTGTCCCTGACCTTTTCCCTGCCCGGGATTATCCTGAAGACCCTTGGGGACATTACCCGGCGGTCCACCACCGACATTACCATTGAAGAGGTTTTGCAACACCTGGGAAGCGGGGGTTCCATTTTGCAGTTGTTGTGAGGCTCCTTCCAAAACACCCGCTGCAGGCAGTTGATTTCGCTTTTGTGCCATATTCACGGCCATGGGCAGTTTAAGTAACTCCTCGCTATTAAATCCCCCTTTCAATGCGCGCACAACAAATGCCTGTGCAACGCCTGGTTGGCCCCCGGCCGCGATATCAGGTAATATGTTAATTGCCGCGATAATATCTGACGATGCTTTCTCTGATAAAATTGACTCATCTCCAATCTCGGTCAAAATCTGGTTAACCGACTCTGATGGAATATTCTGTGATATTGCCTTTGAGGAGGCCTCAATCATACGGTTCCGAACTCGCTGGCTGTTTTCCGGCCCGTCCGATCGTTCGACCATCTTTTGTACAGCGGGATTCTGCATCCATGGATCTACAACCTGTGCGGCCTGCTGTGTAGAGCTTTTCATCCGGTTTATTACTGACGCAATTTGATTGTCCGGCACTCCTTTGGAAAGCCCTTCGAGTGCCTTCTGGATGATATGGTCAGCGGGAAGGTTTTCCTGTGACAAACTCACAGCAGGCTCAATAATATTGAACAGCTGTTCCTCCCCCATGCCACGGTTTTGTGCCCTCGTACGCAGCTCAGCGAGTGCTGTTTGATCGATACCATTTTCGTTTGCCCTTTGAATAAGCTCATCAACCGATGTCTGCTGGGCCTGAACTACATTCGACCCAACAAAACAGAGCAACAATATAGGCAACAACTGTAGCAGTTTATTTTTATTCAAGTATTTCATAGTGTTCCATTCCTGTTTCATTCTTCAATCAATAACATTGCATTTTCTCCACCGTATCCGTCATCCACGGTGTATATATTCTCCGAAAAAGAGATCCATCCTTCCTCTCCCCCGGTTATTTCTAAAACCTTGTATTCGTAGGACCCCATCTCCAAGTCAAGGTGGGCTACGTACCTGTTTTCACCCTGTTCAACAAGTGGTATACCGGGACGTTGCCAGTTGTTGAAGTCTCCTACCAGGTAAAGCTGCCCTTCGCCGGCATACCGTATTTGTACCTCCTGCCGGCTATCGTTTTTTTGCCAGTCCGGCTCAATTCCACCCCGGTTGTTAAAACGCGTGGCATTAAATGTAAGCCGCACACCTCCTGAAACCTGGATATCCTGCAAATTATCAGAAACAGCATCGGAGTGATATTGCAGCCCTTCAACATTCAGAAAAAGTGACAGCTGTTGGTTCAACGGATAGTTTGCTTCTACTCCAAGCCGAAAGATCCTGTTAGTATTTTCAACTATTTCTGTATCCCCCGAGGGGCCGCCAACCGGGGGAAAACCGCCCCCTCCGTCGGGAACTGTCGTTGTAAATTCATTGCGATATTGTTCAATGCCAACGGTGAAGCGCAGGCTTTCACCATCCTCAAAAATGTGGGTGGCACTTCCTGTTGAGCGAAATCCCCGGCCCACCGAGGGCAGTGTTGCCAGGCTTCCGTACAATCCCGCCGAGAGCCGCCATTGGAAGCTTGGCCAGGTTTCTAATTCCAGGGCATAAAGTCCTGTCTGATCTTTCGAATTTACCGCAACGCTGTCTACCACGTAATCATTATAATGCCGGTAATTTGTCCCGGCTTTCACTTTTATATTCGTAAACGGTGTGGGAAACCAGCTGAGCGTAGGTTGAGCCCAGAGCAAGGTCCGCTGATAGGATGAACTGAAATAGCTGGCTCCCGTTTCAATTCCGCCGGTCAAATTATCAGTAAACTTTCGGCGATAGTTTATCAAACCCAGTCCTCCTTTCCATGTGTCTGTTTGACCAAAAACAGGTTCGAAAACTGCCCCTGCAGTAAACTCTGCTACATTTTTATCATCAAACCAAGCCGTTTGTCCCATCACTGTGACAGTGCCATAGCCAGATGCCACTGACCGATCCCACTCCGATAAATAGGGATTCAGATAGGTATTCGAGGAATACCCCACCCGCGAGTCGACATAAAATACCGTTTGCCATTGCTGGCCATAGGCTAAATTTGCAATAGAACACAAAGCAGCAATAACTGCCAACACAATTCTGGTCATAGATAGATCACTGCATTTTTATTTCCGAACCCATCTTCCCGGTACATTGGGGCTAGGGGATCGGTAACCCACTGCTTCCCATCCTTGACAAACATATAGCGGTGTTCGCCCCGACTCATGGAGACAAGGCCGGTCCATACCTGCCTGCCATCAACAACCTCCCGGGTAAGGGGCTCTGGCTCCCAGTTATTGAAATCTCCGGCTACTGCAACAGAGCTGGCCTGGTCATCCATAAAAACGAACCTGAGCATCACCTCGTCATTCGCTTCCGAAACGGTCTGCACCGATTGGTCAAGTGTAGCCTGTTGAGAATCCTGTTCTGCTGGGTTGCCGGGCAGTGCCAGGATTACGCTCACAATCAACAGTAAGATTATCATCCCGTAAGCGGGCCTCCATTGTATGGCTTGCGGACGCCAGAGCCAGTCAAACCAATCTAAGATCTCTTGCCTGTTTTTATTTTTGGATTCCGCATCCGCCGTAGCATTCTCAGTGATCTGATTCATGACACGATCACTAAAGCCCGCCGGTACCTCAAAAGAGGACAGCTCCTGTTCGCCCCTGAACGACTGCTGTAGCTTCATCTCAAATCGAAGCATAGACCGCAGTTCTTCATCATCAGCAAACAAGTGCAGTGCTTTTTGCTCCTCTTCTGCTGAAAGCTCCCCGTCGAGATACTTCCTGAGGAGGGTCTCTTTCTCGTTATTCATGATTGCCACCTCTACTTTCAAAATATTCTTTCAGTTCTTTTCGTGCCCGGTGAACACGAACTTTCAAAGCACTCACAGAAACGTTCATTCGTTTTGCCATCGCCTGGTATGTCATCTCATCTCGATACTTATACAAAAAAGCTTGAGCATATTCCGGCGAAAGGGAGTCTAAAGCCTCGTCCAGCAAATTGTTCCACTCTTCCTGTTCCAGAGACTGGTCAGGAGTTTCATTAGTCGTCATCATAGCCTCGAGGTTGTGCTGCTCCATTTCACTAAACCGTTTGTTTTTACGCCGGACGTTTTTGGCATAATCACGGCAATGGTTCTTGGCGATCATATATAACCAAGAAGAAAACTTTGATTTCATGTCAAATGAATCGAGCCGTTCGTAACACTTCACAAAAATTTGTTGCGCCAACTCTTCAACTTCATCCTCGTCGTTCACAAAACGTCTTACAATATGGAAAACCATGGGCGAATATTGATCGATCAGTCTACGATATAGCCCCTGCTGGCCATCCAGGATGTTTTTGATCAGTTGAAATTCTTCTTTTCGTGAATGCTCCATTCATGCTCTTTTATTCCAGGTCAACATCCTGAATTATAAAAAAAAGCATACACTTATTGAGACTCATTCACTAGATATGACGATTAATTTGTTAAAACGTTACTTGGTAATTTCAGATATCTTTTCAGAGATTTGAATATACCATTCGAATTCACCATACTTGAGTGCAGCATTCATTTCTTTTTTAAACTTTTTGTATTCACAGTCAATTTATTATAAGCTGTTGATAAATAACTACCTCACATTAATTAACACGTTTTGGCTGATTCATTTAATGAAATACTAGATTCACTTGCATCCATTGAAGAGCAATCACGAGAGATGAAAGAAATTCTGCTTGCCAACCTCGTGATGCTTGGCGAAATCCCCGCTCCTACTTTTAAGGAGGAGGAACGTATCGAATTCCTGATGAACCGATTTAAAGAGGCAGAACTTGACCAAACCTCGGTTGATGAAGTCGGCAACGGCATCGGGATGATTGAGGGAGAAGTGGGCGAAGAAAATATTTTGGTAGTAGCCCACGCCGATACTGTCTACTCCGAAAAGACCGATCATACCCTCACAGTACAACCGGATACGGTTACCGGTGCGGGTGTAGCTGATAACAGCCTCGGACTCGCTGCCCTTGCCACGCTCCCGTTCTTCCTGGATAAATTTGATATTAAACTGAATCACAACCTGTTCTTGATGGGGGCGACGCGCAGCCTCGGTCGCGGCAATCTCGAAGGGCTCCGCTTTTTTCTCTCAAATGCCAAAAAGCCCGTCAAGGTTGGCGTGGGACTGGAGGGGGTGGAGCTGGGACGACTCAGTCACACATCCATCGGAATGCAGAGGGGTGAAGTTACCTGTAAGGTGCCCGAAGAGTATGATTGGTCTCGTTTTGGCGATGCCAGTGCTATTCTCACCATCAACGAAGTTATTAACAAAATCAATCAAATCAAGTTGCCACAGCGCCCCCGCACCAGCATTGTGATGGGCTCAATTTCGGGCGGCACCTCGTTCAACACTACAGCCCTGCAATCGACACTGGGCTTTGAGATTCGATCCGAATCGGCGGAACAGGTCAGTGATATTAATCGGGCGATCCATGAAATTGTGACGGAAGTCTCCTCAAAAAGCGGCGACACCATCAACCTGGATATCTTTGCAGAGCGTGAACCGGGCGGCATCCCGTTTTCGCATCCATTGATACGGCACACGCGCCAGATCATGGAGAAACTCGAGATCGAATCACGTCCGGGCCCAAGTACCTCGGAACTTTCGGCATTTATTGATCACGATATCCCCGCCATCACACTGGGATTGACGCACGGCGATCACATTCACGAGACTAACGAGAACATCGAAATTGACCCTACTTTTAAAGGTATTGCACAAGTAATTGGTACATTGCTTGCAATCGACGGAGGCTATTGTGAAGAAGATTAAAGACTGGATTACGAACAACACCTACCATCATTCTCAATTTTGGGATCTCAAACAGCTTGTTGAAAAGAAGGAGGAGCAGAATCTGACAATCTCGCTCTGCCTGCCCACCTTGAATGAGGAAAAAACGATCGGTAAGGAGGTCGTAATTTTCCGTTCAGAGCTGATGGACCGCTATCCCCTGCTTGATGAAATTGCAGTGATCGATTCCGGTTCTGAAGACCAGACGCTTGAGATTGCCGAAGGATTTGGCGCCGACACTTATCTGGCCGACGACATTCTACCCAGTATCGAAAAAAAGAAAGGCAAGGGCGAAAATCTCTGGAAAGCGATCTACCAGCTCAAGGGCGATATTATTGTCTACGTAGACGCCGATATCAGTAATATCCACCCGCGCTTTGTATATGGCCTGGTGGCACCGCTTATTCACCGGCAAGAGATTCAGTATGTGAAAGCGTTTTACGATCGCCCGCTCGCAGTATCCGGTGGCATTCGCCCCTCGGGTGGTGGGCGTGTGACAGAGATTCTTATTCGGCCCCTGTTTTCGCTCTATTTTCCGGAACTGACCGGCATCATCCAGCCGCTATCGGGTGAATATGCCGTACGTCGCGAAGTGCTCGAGCAGATCCACTTCCCGATCGGTTACGGGGTTGAGACCTCCCACCTGATCGATGTGTATACCAAATACGGCCTTGATGCTTTTGCACAGACCGATCTCGACCAGCGGGTGCACGAAAATAAACCGACCCGAGCGTTGGGGAAAATGTCATTCGGCATTTTACAGACTTTCATCAAACGAGCCAAGGCGTTGGACATCATTGGTGATATTTCCGATCACGAGACGATTCTCCGGCAAACACAGGCGATTGAGGATTCCTATGGACAGGAAGAAATAGAAATCACAGAAGAAGAGCGTCCCCCGATGATTGAAATCGAAGAGTACCGTAAAAAGTTTAATCGTAAGCTTGATTGAGAATAATCATTTCTTGAGTGCAGAGCTCATTTTTGTGTCAATTCATATATACCCATTGAAAGTTTGAAATCCACAACCTTCAGTCTGTAACGTTAAACATTGAACAAAAAACCAGCCTCTAATAAATGGATAAGGCGTTATTAGTCAATCGAATCCAGGAGCTCTCCTCCCCTTTGAATCCAATCCCCACAGATCAGGAGCCGCAACTTCAGCAATTGGGTGGCATACACTGTGTAGCCTTCGATTTTTACGGGACAATGTTTCTTTCAGGGGTCGGTGACATCGGAATTGATGAAGAACAGAGTGAAGAAAGCCGGACTAAGTTTGAAGAGGCACTGGTAGATACCGGCTTTGAGGTAACTGAGGATGCTGCCGAGAAAGGTCTCAACAATTTTGACCGGGCTATTCGTGATTACAAAAAACTCAAGCGATCCGAAGGCATTGACCACCCTGAGCCGGATATTGTGCTTATTTGGTACGAGGTCCTGAATTACCTGATCAAGCAGAACTATATTGAAGGAGATCTCGATCGCGGAATTGCCGAACGCTTTTCCGTTGAATACGAGTTTAGATTTAATGCTGTTTGGCCCGTTCCAGATTTGATGGATACGCTTGCTGCACTTCGTGAAAAGCGGTATATCCTGGGGATTGTCTCCAATTCACAATTCTATACACCTGTTGCATTTGAAGCATTGACCAACAGAGACGTCCATTCCGCGGGATTTGACAAGGATTTGCTCGTGTGGTCCTATCAGGCCAGCGTGAAGAAACCTTCTATTCACTTTTATGAACGATTTGTCGAGGCCCTTCGCAATAAACACAAAATGAAGCCCAAAAATGTGCTCTACGTTGGGAATGACATGCTCAAAGATATTATGCCAGCTAGTACACTGGGAATGAAAACTGCTCTTTTTGCCGGGGATACCCGCTCCCTAAAACTCCGTCAGGATGATCCCCGTTGTGAGAATATCGATCCGGATTTGATCATTACCGAGTTGCGTCAGCTTACCGAGTGCGTGGGTCTAGCCGTTTAGAGCAAACTGAGAATTACGCGGTGGTATTTAGTATCTCTTTCGATCTGGCAAGATTATCATTCCACTCCTCTTGATCGTCACCAACATTGGGGAGCGTCTTATAAGCTTTATAAATCGACTTGTAATAACCTTTCTGTTTTTCACTCTCCTCACTCATCCGGTTGTCTGAGGGCGTCCCGTCAAAGATCATCCGCTTTTTAATCTCTTGCAGAATCTCCTTGCTGCTTTTGGTTTCGGATGCGTCCAGCGATCTGATCAAGCGATCTATTTCACTGGTATACCATTCTAATCGTTCTTCAACTGATCTATTTAGCCACTCCGTTTGATCCATTCAGTCAAAAGTTAATTTTTGTGCTTATAGTTATGATTCAGTTTCAGCGTGTAACTTAGGAAACTGATAATTGTTATGTAAGGAAGCGATGAAACAGATTGAAAATTCTATCCTGGCGGCCACGTTCATCTTTGCTCTGGGAATCCTTTTTACAAGCTGTTCAGAGGGACTTTTGAGTACCGCTTCAGGAGGGGTTCAAGTAGATCTAGCGGAGGAAACCTTTACTGTGCATAATAAGTTCTCCGAACCGATTCACTACTTCGCAGTTGAAGCAGGGACAGCTGCGTATATTTCATGGGCCCCGATCTCCTCAGATGACAACAGGATACATCCCAGGAGCAAGAAAGAAATTGCATTTTCAGATGTCTATGGGTATGAAAAAGGGGACCGAATTTTATTTTACTACTGGACCGGGGATGAGCCTGAAAGTGACGAAATAGCACATAAATCAATTGAAACTGATTAAATTCCCTGTCAAGTATTTACCTGTCAGTAGCAGAGCCAAACTGTTTCAAAGGGTTCCAGGCTAATGGAGCCAGATCTTCCTTTCGTATCTCCACTCAAAAGATCGGTTACAGATTCAGGAGAAGCGGGTAATGGCAATTCATCCCGATCCACCGAAAGCTGCTTACCGGTGGCATTGCTTATCGAAAAAATCGTTTCACTTTCATCCAGGGCGGTGCGTTTTATGACAAAGAGATCATTTCCGCAATTAAATATTTCCTGCGGAGCATCGGGATGAAACGCAGGGTGTTCCCCACGAATATCCAGCATCTGCTCAAACTTGTTCATGACATAGTGAGTGGTGGTAGTCTCATCCTCTAATTTCTCTACCAGCTCCTCAAACTCCCACTGCATTCGGTTGATCGTGCGTTTCTGATCTGTGGCTATGGCTTCATCAGTGTTGTTTTTCGTGGCTGTCAGATTGTGGAAATAGATCCCCGGTACTCCTTTCAGCGAAAGCATAATGGCCTGAGAGCAGAGGTAGCGCTTGATCTGCATCCTGTCATCACCACTACCGGGATCAGAGAAAGCATCGAAGTACGTAATATTCAGCTCATAGGGACTTTCACTTCCATCCTTATTCTTTTTGTATGAAACAAAGCCCTCTCGTTCATATACGGCATCAATCATGTGCTCAAACTCTTCCTCGGGTACCAGTCCTTCCAGGGGACGCACACCGATTCCATCATGAGAGGCCGTGAAGTTCATGAAATAACAGCCTTTGGGAACGCCCTCCAGCCTCGAAGCCCAATCGGTCAGGTATTGTGTATTTTCTGTTAGGATGGCATGCAACAGCAGCGGCGGCAGGCTAAATTGATATACCATGTGTGCCTCATCATCCCCGTCGCCGAAATAGCTGATATTTTCCTCATGTGGCACGTTGGTTTCGGTAACCAGGGTAACATGGGGAGCCACCTCGTCCACCAGCGTGCGGAACAGTTTGACGACCTCGTGGGTCTCCGGGAGGTGAATACAGTTTGTGCCGATCTTTTTCCAGAGATATGCGATCGCATCCAGCCGTACTATTTGAATTCCCTGAGAAAGATAGAACAGGAAAATGTCAAGGTATTCAAACAGAACATCGGGGTTTGAAAAGTCAACGTCCACCTGGTCGGCACTGAATGTGGTCCATACGCACCGGTTGCCATTGTCTGTCTGAACAGGAGTAAGCAGTGGTGAGTTACGTGGGCGTGTAACTTGTGAGATATCCAGGTTCGGATCCACATCAATAAAATAATTTTTGCCCGGTTCCTTTTTCTCCTTAAAATTCTGAAACCAGTTGCTATACCTGGATGTATGGTTGATTACCATATCTGCCATGATCCGGTAATCTTGTGAAAGCGCTTTAATATTATCCCAACTACCGAGATCTTCACGCACTTTCTTGTAATCAATTACTGAAAAACCTGCATCAGAAGAACTTGGGAAAAACGGCAGGATATGAATGGCGCTCACCGACTCTTTAACATAATGCTCCAGGAACTCCTCCAGGATATCCAGCCGGCATTCCGCAGGTCGATTCAGATCCCGCAAAACATCCCCATAGGTTATAAGGATGGAATCCTTTTCCGTCCATTTTTCCTCCTCTCCACCCGGTATTGGTATATCAGGAGCGTACTTGCCAATTAGTTTTTCCAGGCGGGCAATACAAATATCAACCTTTCCGGGCCCGTAAATCTTCTGGAAATGTTCGGTGAATTCGGTATGTAATTCGAGCTGGTTCGTAACTTTTGGTGCTATATCAGCCAATGTTAGGATTCAGTTTCTATTGAATTTCGTTTTCAAAAGTAAGGAATTGATCTTTAAATGTAAGGTAGTTAAAAGCCTTTAAGCCCGGGCCTGATCCTTACGCTTAAGATACATTCAGAAGATTAGTGAAAACATTTTTAACTTGAAAGAGTTATGCATCCCCATAAGGAATGCTTAAATTTATACTTTACATATATTCGCTAAATAGTTCAAATTTAAGTGTAATCTAAGTTTAATGGACCGCGAAGCATTTCAGGAACGATTCGGACTTATCGGAGAATCTGCAGCACTAAAACAGGTTATTGACAAGGCTGTTCAGGTTGCCGATACCGACATTACGATACTGTTACAGGGGGAAAGCGGAGTTGGCAAAGACATTACAGCACGTGCTATCCACGCTATCAGCAAACGAAAGCACGAGAACCTAGTTATTGTTAACTGCGGGGCCATCCCGGAGGGCATTATCGAAAGCGAGCTTTTTGGGCATGAGCAGGGAGCTTTTACCGGCGCCCATGAGGCCCGTGAAGGTTATTTTGAAAAGGCTGACGGTGGGACCATCTTCCTGGATGAGATCGGTGACACTCCTAAAAATGTACAGGTCAAGTTGCTGCGGGTGCTGGAAAGCGGTGAATATTTCAGAGTTGGCTCCAGCAAGCTGAAAAAAACGGATGTTCGGGTTATTGCCGCAACAAACAAGGATTTGTGGGAGCACGTGCAGGAAGGCGCCTTTCGTGAGGACCTGTATTACCGGCTTGACACGGTTAAAATCAAACTCCCTCCTCTGCGTGAACGCCCGGATGATATCATCCCTATTTTCCGCAAATTTGTAACCGAGTTTTCGGCCAAATATGATTCAGTTTTTAAAGGATTTTCTGACGAAGCAAAAGAGCTGTTGATTTCATATCGCTGGCCGGGGAATGTACGTGAGTTGCGTAACGTGGCAGAGCAGCTCGTAGTTCTGGAGAAATCACAATTTATTGATACACAGACGCTGAGAAAATATCTCAAGGGTCGCCAGCAAACAGGCTCGGCGGATAACCTGCCCGTGCTGTCGGGTGATGCCCAGCAATCAAAGAGTTCGGATTCCTCCTTTGGCAAAGCAGATCGCGAGCTGGTATACCGCGCTCTCGTAGAGTTGAGAAGTGAGATAAGCGAAATGAAAAAAATGCTGGCCACATTCCTTTATGGGGCCTTTTCCGGGCGCGATCTGAAGGCATTGCCACAAAACATCCAAAGTGAGGTAGAGCACTCCACAAATATCTCAGATTTTGACATCGATGAAGAGACGGAAAGCCCCGGGTCTCTGGGCGTTCAGTCTTTTTCGGAGGCGAACATATCCGAGGAAGAGGAGAGTGAACCCGAGATAGGGAATTTGTTCAAGCAGTTTTTTAATGGTGACGAAATCCCATCCATCGAAAAAACGGAACAGTTTCTTATTGAACAGGCACTCGTAAAATTTGATGGCAATCGGCGGAAAGCTTCTGAGGCCCTTGGCATCAGTGAGCGGACCTTGTACCGGAAACTAGATCAATACGGACTTGAGTAATACAGAGGTTAAGTTTCATTCCATGCACCATACTAATTCCCCAAAAGCATCATTCAACCGCAATATCCCAGACTCCAATACCTCGGGGAGAAGCATAACATACATTATTGTATTTCTTTTGCTTTCGCTGCCTTTCTCACTGTCTGGCTGCTACAGTTACAGCTTTACCGGTACCTCTATTCCTGAGGGGGTCAATTCAATCTATATTCCCTTCTTTGCCGACCAGTCGACCAGCGGTATCGGGGATCTCAGTGACCAACTGAACCAAGCACTCATTGATCGTTTTGTCAATCAAACAAAATTAAACCTGGCAAACAGTCGAGCCGATGCAGACGCGGTGTTGGAAGGTCAAATCACCAACTATACCAACCGCCCGTTCAGTGTAACCAGCGATGAAGAGACCGACCGTAATCAAGTGACGATAACCGTCAGGGCCACGTACCTGTACACCGATGCCGAGGAACCGGAGTGGAACCAGCAGTTCTCTGGCAGCGCTACTTACGATCCCAATGAGGACCCCATTGAGGGAGAAGAAAATGCGGCTACACAGGCGCTGGAACAGGTCGTTAATAATATGTTCAATGACGCGGTCAGCGACTGGTAGCGGGTAACCCATTGATTAACCAGTTTAACAGAAATTATTTTTGACTGTATTCTCCTACTGTTTGTATACTAGAAGCTCATAATTTTTTTGTTCTCTCGGCCATTTTTTGTTGTAACCAGATCCCGTAAACTCCCGGTCGATTTTGATAACTAAATAGACTCAATGTCGGAATTTCCTTTTAAAATACCCAAATCCCTGGCCACCTACGCTGAGCAGTTTAAAGACGATCCGCTCAAGGTGACTACCAAGCTAAAGAATCACCTTGAAAAAAGAGGGCCGGATGCTGTAGGATATTTCCTGCTGGCTTGGTTCTACCACCTCAAAGGCATAAAAGACCAGGCAATTGAGCAGGCCCTGAAAGCGAAGGCATTCGCGCCCGGCAGTGCACTCATGGAAAAATTGCATTATTACCTATCCCATCCTGATGCGTTTGATGCCTGGACTCCTGATGTAGAATCTGACCAGCCATCTCAGAAGCAGCACTCCCGGAAGGGCCCGGAACCGGTGTTGGACCTTGATGACCTGATTACCCGGTTGTCAAAAGTGGACTCTGATCCTATTTCCATACCGAATACAGCGGAAGAGGAAGAAATTCAGGTTGCTGAGTCAGGTGACGACGATGTGGATAACATTGCATCGGAGACCTTGGCCAAAATCCACGAAATGCAGGGTAAAACCAAGGCCGCAATCAACACATATGAACGGCTCAAAAAGATTAAGAAAGATAAAACGGAATATTACGACGAGCAGATCGAACGCCTGAAGAGAGAAGCCGACTAGCCTGGATTACACTTTCACAAATGGATTGTTACTCTTCTCGTAATCCACGGTTGTCTTGGGTCCGTGACCGGGATAGATGTCCGTATCACCGGGCAGCGTATAGAGCTGCTCTCTGATCGACTGTTCAAGCCTACCGAAATTTCCCTTGTATAGATCTGTTCTGCCTATCCCCTGCTTGAAAAGCGTATCCCCTGCTATCACCAATCCATCCTTTTGGGAATAGAGCACCACATGATCAGGCGCATGGCCCGGCGTGTAACGGACATCAAAATCAAAAGGCCCAAGCTGCCAACTGTTGGAAATGGGCAGCGGTTTCGGGTCAGCATCAATCGACTCGACATTAAATCCAAACATCTGGGCTTGTGATGCATAATTGTTCCATAAATAACGGTCCTTTTCACTCAGGTACACCGGTACATCAAACACTTCCAACACGCGGTTCAACCCCAAAATATGATCGACGTGAGCATGTGTCAGCACCACTGCAATAAGTTCTGCCGACTGTGATTCCAGCTCTTCCCGTGCCTTTTCAAACTCGTTCTGCTTGTGGAAGCCGGGATCAACTAAAATGCCTTTCCCTGATTCAACCAGCAAGTAGGTATTCTCGGCAAATGGACCGACGGTATAACTGAATAGCTGCATGTAAAATTCTTGAGAAGGTTCGAATTCAGAAAAGTTTCAGACTGGCAGGTAGTAACCAAAAAAAAAGGATGCAGAAACCTTGCTCTGCATCCTTTGAAATATCGAATATAAAGTTCCTTAGTCCTTGCTTCCGTAACGCTTGTGAAAACGATCGATACGGTCTGCTTTTTTCTGGACTTTCAGGTTGTCAGTATAAAACGGGTGGTTTTTTGAATCTACCTCGCTGTGATACGTACCATCTTTGGTTTCTAGAGTGCTCCGGGTTTTGAATTCGGTACCATCACTCATGACAACCGTAATTTCGTGATAGTCGGGATGAATTCCTTTTTTCATGATTATAAATGCTCTAATTTCCTTTGATTTTGAGTGGTCAAATATACGATGATCTTTGGGGTTATGCAACGTGGTTATTTAGCTAGTCTTCCTCGTTGAACCTGCATTGGATAGAGCCGAATCAGCTTTATTGATTTCTAAATCAAACAAATTAGCCTTGTGAGATCCTGAAACAAGTTCAGGATGACACAACATTAAGTAACCTTATCTAGTTATCAAAGTCTTCAAAATCGTCGAAGTCTCCCATGGAACCAAGCATGCTACCGAGCATATCAGTGTACGATCGGTGGTCGTCCAGATCCTCTTTGCCCAGCATGGAGTTTTGGTGAAGTGCTTCGATCGTCAGATCCATAAGCACAAACTTATCTTCGCTGAAGTCCATTTTTGCATTCTTTTCAACAAATTGAGCTAGTCCGGCTACACTGTTGAGGGCTTCCTCATACTTTTGAGCACTGAGATCATCGGGCATGTCCAGTTCATTGCCGTTGGCAAACCAGTCCAGTATTTCCTGGTACACATTCTCTTTCTCCTCCCCTTTTTTCTTCTGTTTTTGGGGATCGGGAAAGTGTTTAATAAATATCTTCTTGACCGCCTTTCCGATGATATGTTTGGCCACATTGATCGCCCCCTCTTGCTCACCTTCATAAACCAGCTCCATTTTACCGGTAAGGGCAGGCACAACATGATAGAGGTCTGTGATCCTGGCCCTAGTTTCATTTTCTCCATTAATCAACGCACGGCGCTCAGCCGATGAAGTAAGCTGTTCCATAGCAGTGATCGTCATCCGGGTTGATACCCCGCTTTTCTGGTCTATATACTCCGATTCACGCGCTTCAAATGCAATTTGCTCCAGTATTTCCTTGATTATCTGCGGCACATGAACGGTCACAGTACCATTTCTCGATCTCCAGGCCTCCTGCTCGGTTATCTTCATACCAACCTTCAGCTCTCGCGGATAGTGCGTCAGGATCTGCGAATCGATGCGGTCCTTTAGCGGTGTAATGATGTTGCCACGGCTGGTATAGTCCTCGGGATTGGCAGAGAAAAACATCCCTACATCCAATGGTATACGCACGTTGAAACCGCGAATCTGGATATCCCGCTCTTGCATAATGTTCAGCAGCGCTACCTGGATGCGGGGTTGAAGGTCCGGCAGCTCATTAATGGCAAATATGCCGCGATTGGTCCTCGGGATAAGTCCAAAATTTATGACGTTCTCGTCGGCCAGGGTCAGCTTTTTTGTCGCCGCTTTGATTGGGTCAATATCGCCAATCAGGTCGGCCACGGTGGTATCGGGCGTCGCCAGCTTCTCCCCATAGCGGTTGTCGCGGTGGACCCACTCGATCGGGGTATCATCACCCATTTCTTCAATTTTCTCACGGGCAAACTTTGAGATCGGCTTAAATGGGTCGTCATTGATCTCAGAGCCCTTTACAATCGGCATATATTCATCCAGGAAGTTAACCAGCATGCGCAGGATTTTTGTTTTTGCCTGTCCCCTGAGTCCCAGCAGAATAAGATCGTGCTTGGCCATCAGTGCGTGCTGGATCTGGGGAACAACCGATTTTTCATAACCAATAATTCCGGGAAAAAGAGTTTCACCACACTTAATTTTTTCGATCAGATTTCGGCGGATCTCTTCCTTCACCGAAACTGATTCCCAACCGCTTTCTTTCAATTCACCTAGCGTTGACACTTTTTTATGGAGATCACTCATAAATCTAAATCAAAATTTTACTTTCCGTTGCTATCGTGATAACCGTTTAGAATTGGTAATCATTCAATCTGTAAAAATCTTCTGCAGGTTATCTATTATTCGTTGGTTATACATCACAGATAAGAAATATTAACTGATAATGAAATCTTTTATTGGATCATATCTTGGAAGCGTACGACTCTGCTTCGCCTGTCCCGACAGCTGTACGGGATAAAAGAAACCAAGATATTCATGTTCAAAGCTCCTTCCGGGTTATTGAGGTTTGCACCTCCAGTCTTTCCCGGAAGCTGCTACAGGGTTTCTTTCTTAACGCCTCCGCTGCGTTTGTCCGGGCGGCTCATATATGCGTAGACCGGAGGGGTAAAGCCCAACTCCACCGGCAGCCCCAAGTCCAGAAAATCCCTGCTTTCGGTGCCAGCAACGTCTCCCAACGTTGATAAGCAGGACCCGGAATGAAGCTCTGATAGAACAATATCTGGGATTTTATGGTGAGTTTTTTGGTTTAAGTTCTTGAGTCCGACTCCCGGCGGATTTTCCTCACCGAAAAAATGAACACCCCATAAAGAGCCTACCGGTTGCAACTGGATTTCAGGATAGCGATGGCCGGTACCGGCTGTATCATATGCAGGGTAATTTGATAAAAACCCATAAAGCCTTGCATTTCGATCACCCAATTTATCCGTTAAAGCATTGTCACGCATAGAATTATCTTGTCAAAAGGAAGTCCTATTTAAAATGGTGACTGTGCTCAACATTGCTTCAAAGACAAGTCTGGTGCATGTAAACAGCAGATTACGCTGAATACGCAGATAATTTTAGTGATTTTTGTCTTGAAAGAGATGAAACCAATCTCTTGATATTTTAGTAAATGGTCTTCTTTCAACTGTTTGGTATCTGATCTCAGGCAAACAAAACGCGTAACAACTGCTTCCCTACCCCACAGTTTCAGGTGTTTTCTCAATTTCTTTGGCGGCCTTGTCATCTACGAACAGCATTACCAGTGCCGCTACTCCCATCGATGCACCACCGGCTATGAGGGCAAAAATCGCTTCTCCCCCAAAAAGTTACGCAACATAAATCCAAGGATACTGGCTGCTACAATCTGCGGAACCACAATAAAAAAGTTAAAAAGTCCCATGTAAACACCCATCTTTTCACCCGGGATGGCACCGGAAAGTATGGCATACGGCATGGCCAAGATGCTGCCCTAGGCCAGACCAATACCCACCATCGGGAGCAGTAGCATAGTGGGGTCGCTGACCAGGTAGATGCCCGCCAGGCTTGCTCCGCCGATCAAAAGAGATGAGGCGTGAACTGCTTTTCGGCTGGTCCACTTGGCAGCTCTCGGGAGTCCGAAAGCGATTAAAGCAGCAAAGCCATTATATACTGCAAAGCAGATACCGACCCAGTCGGCGCCTTCGTTGTAGAGAACAGACGTCGCATCGCTTGTTCCATAAATATGAGAAGTAACTGCCGCCGTTGTGTAAATCCAGAGAGCAAAAAGAGCAAACCAGGAGAAAAACTGTACCACCGACAACTGCACCATCGTCTTTGGCATATTCAGAAAATCGGAGACGACCACAACCAGTCCGTGCTCTTTTTTGTCCGCCTGCTGCAGTAATCCGGCAATGCCCATTACCACGCCAAATGCAGCAACGCCAATACTAAAAATGTAGAGCTCTTTCTCATATCCACCGCTATACACTAAATATGTTAGCCCCAGTCCTATTGCAATAAAGGTTATAGCAGATACAAACTTTTGACGAATGCCGCCTTCTACTAACTCTCCCTTTGCAGCATCAATAAGAGAATCTGTTTCCCGGGAATCCCTGGCATAGCGTTCAAACTCTTCAGGCGGATATTCCTCCGTTTTCAAGACGGTCCAGAGCACAGCTCCCAAAAAAGTAATTCCCCCAAGATAAAACGACCATTTAACCGCCGGTGGAATTTCTCCTGAGGGAGCAGTATTTGAAAGGCCGATCCAATTGGTCATGATATAAGGGAGTGCCGAGGCAATAACCGCGCCGGTGCCAATAAAGAAGGTCTGCATGGCAAACCCTTTGGTATGCTGTTCCGCCGGCAGCATATCGCCCACGAATGCCCGAAACGGCTCCATCGATATGTTAATCGAAGCGTCCATGATCCAAAGCATACCTGCTGCTACCCACAGGACCGGAGAATTGGGCATGATTAAGAGTGCTAATGAGGCAAAAATTGCCCCAAAAAGGAAGTAGGGGCGGCGCCCGAGACTATTCCAAGTTTTATCGCTCATATGGCCAATGATCGGCTGAACGACCAAGCCGGTCACCGGTGCGGCAATCCACAAGAGCGGGATGTTGTCAATACTGGCACCAAGTGTCTCAAAGATGCGGCTGACATTGGCGTTTTGTAGAGCAAATCCGAATTGTATCCCCAAAAAGCCAAAGCTCATATTCCAGATCTCCCAGAAAGAGAGGCTGGGCTTCATGTGCTTCTTTTTCATAAAATCCCTGTTTATGATCCCCTTCTATTGGTAAAATAGAATACCATAAATACCAAACCTATTTTTCTAATACAAGGTGACTGTGGGCAGGTATCGCAACTTGTTGTTTACCCACAGTCAGTGTTTCTCCGCTGAACACATCACTATATTCAGTGGGTCTGATATCTTGCAACGCCACCTGCTGTTCCTGCCCGGTAAGGTTCAGGACCACCAGTACTTCACTGTCTCCCTTGACGCGTTTATATGCGTATATGCTCTCTGATGGGCTGGTTTGTACATGCTGAAAATGTCCACCATGCTGACCGTTCCAAAGTGCCTCATTTCTATCTTTAAGTTCAAAAAGTGTCCGGTAAAAGTCTTCATATTCATAACCGTCCCAGTCAATGGTATCTTTCTTGAAGAATTCCAATCGCTGCTCCAATCCGGTCTCCTGTCCGCTATAGATAAGCGGCATGCCGTCAATTGTGGATGCCATAACGGCAAAATTCTCAAAGTTATCACCAAACAACTCCTCGTCAGTTCCGTTCCAGGAATTTTCATCGTGATTGGTTGTGAAATAAAGCCGGTAAGCGTGCCCTGGGTAGAGGGAGTCCTGCCTGGCCATGTATTCGGTCAGTTGATCCAGCGAGGCTTCCCCCTTTGCGATCTCGGTGGTTAGATGGAAATATTCCCATGTATAAGTGGCATCAAACCACGGATGCATCTCCGGGGTGTTCCACTCAGCCAGCCAAAAGAAATCTTGCTTGACGTTATTCACTTCAGGAATCGCTTTTTTCCAGAACTCCAGCGGTATGTCGTGGCCTGCATGATCCACCCGGTAACCGTCAATATTGGCCTCTTCCACCCAATACTTTAGCTTTTCGATCATATCGTCCCACAGCGCCCTGTTCTCGTAATTAAGCTGTGCAATATCGGTCCAGTCGGCTTCATAGGTAATGTTGCCTAATGAGTCTTTCATGTAATATTCCGGGTGCTCTGTCACCCACGGGTGATCCCACGCGGTGTGGTTTGGCACCATATCCAGGAACACTTTCATATCGTTGGCATGTATTGCTCGCACCAGGTCAAAGAAATCCTGCCTGGTACCAAAATTCGGGTTCACCGCGGTATAATCTTTTATCGAATAGTAGCTTCCCAGTTCCCCTTTGCGTCTTTTCTCTCCTATCGGGTGGATCGGCATGAGCCACAGGATATCAACTCCCATATTCTTTAACCTGGGTAATTCCTTTTGGAATGCTTTAAAAGTGCCCTCCGGGGTGTACTGGCGAATGTTCACCTCATATATATTTGCACTCTTCGACCATTCAGGATGCTCAATGTGTTCCGAAGCCGAGGTAATAGCTGAGTCTTGAGTAGCTTCCTCTGCTGAACGAGTACAGTTCCATCCCAGCAGACCTACTGCCAGGATCAGAAATAGTATTTTATATTTTAAACAGGAAAGAAAAGGCCTCATACTAAAAAGAATTAAGTTGTAAGTTATATCAGCAGACCCCCTTCCCTGAGATTTCCCGGGCCCACAGATCACAAATCAGGAATGTAAGCGCTTACAAAGGTATGAATTGTTAATCTCATTCTCCAATTTTAAATGTTGGCAGGGTCAACTCCTATACATCTGTGCTGGATCGAAGCACCAGTTCTGGAGTAAACTCTTTATGGGTAGGAGTAAGTTTGCTGTTCTTCATCTTATTCATCAGCCGTTTGGTGGCATACATTCCCATATCATACATCGGCTGACGGATCGTTGATAACCCGATATAATTTGAGATGGTGATATCATCGTAGCCGATTACGGGTATTTCCACACCTTTCTCCTTCATCGCCTTGAGGGCTCCCACGGCCTGGATATCGGAAGAACAAAAGCATGCTTCCGGCGGATTTGGCAGTTCCAGCAGTTTGCTCATCGCTTCGTACCCGTTTTCCTCGGAAAAGCCATCGCGATACATAGAGTCGCCTGTCATGATGAGCTGCTCATCCACCGGCATGTCCGCCTTTTTCAATGCTTTTTTGTATCCGTCAATCCGCTGTTTGCTCGGCTTGGAGCTTTTCATTGCGCTGATCATTGCTATCCTTTCATACCCACTTTCAAGGAAATAATCCATCGCCTTCTGCACGCCCTCCTCATTATTGACCGTCACAGAATCGGACCCAGAAAAGGACTCGTCAATCAGCGTAATCGGCATGTCGTGCCTTTTCAACTTTTCCAGCTGCTGCTCCTGCATGTGAGTAGAAATAAAAAGATAACCGTCGGCCCAGCCCCGTTTTAAAATATTCTCCACCTCATGGAACATACTCTCTTCACTGTTGCTCCCGACGTTGAAAATATTCAAATCGTACTTGTAGTTGGTCATTTCGTCCTGAATACCGGCCAGTACCTCCATAAAAAAGTAGTTGGAGAGAACGGGTACGACAACCATTATAATATTCTTCTTGTTGCGAGCAAGCCCCTGTGCGTAAGCCTGGGGATGATACCCCAGCTCATCAGCAACTTTTAACACCTTTTTACGGGTCTTATCGGCTATACCCTCACTTTTATTGATCACTCTTGAGACTGTGGCGATACTCACACCCGCCTCTTTCGCTATGTCATAAATCGTAGTTTTCGCCATCTACTCTCAATTATGCCCATTTTCAGGTTGGACTTCGGGCAATTTTATTTAATCAATTCTGTTTCAATCTGTAAACTTTTTTGATCTTTTGAAACCGCCGAGGTCAGCGCCTTCGCTTTTACCAATGTTTCCTGCCACTCCCTGCCCGGTTCAGAATCGCTGGTTATGGCTCCACCTACAGAATAGTAAAGCTGATCCTGTTTAATAACTGCGGTTCGAATTACAACGTTAAAATCAAAATTGCCACCCGGCGCCAGGTAACCGATCGCACCAGAATAAATTCCGCGGCGATAGCCCTCCAGCTCCTCGATCGAGCGCATAGCGCTAATTTTGGGAGCCCCGGTCATGGATCCCATAGGAAAACACGCCCGGATGATATCGGTTGAAGCTACCTCGTCCACCAAAGCCTCTATGGTTGAAACCATCTGGTGTACAGTCTCAAAGGACTGCACTTCAAACAGATTGGAAACCTTGACGGAACCGGTTTTAGCTATCCTACCGAGGTCATTGCGCACCAAGTCGACAATCATCAGGTTTTCCGCCCTGTTTTTTTCCGAGGATTGCAGCCACTGTTTTAGCTCTTCATCTTCAGTTACTGAGTTGCCCCTGTGGATTGTCCCCTTTATCGGTTGAGAAAATACTCGGCTTCCCTCCCTGGCAAGGAAACGTTCCGGGGAAGCACAGCACACACTCCAACTGTTGCCCTCATCCGCAAAATGCAGATAGGCCCCAAAAGGCACCGGCCCAACCCGTTTCATATCCTCATAGAGCCCATAAAAACAACCCGAAAAATCGCCCTGCATCTGGTGAGAGAGGTTTACTTCGTAGTAATTTCCTTCCCTGATATGGTTCTTTGCTTGCCGGATAATGCCGCGGTATGCCTGTTCTGTAACCCGAGGTTCAACGTTTTTTAACCTGTAATCAAGTTGTTGAGATGTAATCTCGGAACCGGTATTTGCCGGAATTTTTCCTTTTATCACCGACCATCCATTCTGGGTGATTTGTATCAGCAAGCCCGGGTTCATCATAAAAAGATCGGGTGCCCCCACCTGGTCGCGGTTGTTGGATTCCAGCTTCTCCAGGTGATTCTTGAGATCATAGCCCAAGTATCCGAAAAGCCACCCGTCAGTTTCAGATTGAAACTGTTTGAGCTCTTCCCAGGGATCGGCATCAGGCTTCTTATGAATTTTTTTTCCAAGTCTTCGGTAAACCTGGTTCCCATATGCCCATATTTCGGCTTTGGGCATCGCCGCCAAGTAAGTTTTTTGAGCTGCGGGATGTAAATATGACTGCGATTCCAGCAGCACCACGGCTCCCTTGCTCTGCAACATAGGGATGAGTGTGGAGAGGTTGATATTTCGATTTGACGGCTTCAAAAAACTATGCTAACAACTTATTTTTATATGATTTGAATGCTTCTTTCAACTTAAGAAAAAACGAATTCTCCAGGCTAAACGTTTGGTCATCGATTTTTCTAACAGGTACTAACTCGCGGACCGAATTACAGATCCAGGCCGCATCTGCATGCTTGAGATCCGCTGTTGTAAACTGCCCTTCCCTTACGCTGACGTCAAATTTTGTTGCCAGTATTTCGAGTATCATATTCCGCGTTATCCCGGGAAGGATGTCACAATCAATTGAGGGAGTACACACGGTTTGGTCATTGACCCAAAAAATATTTGCGATGGTTGTTTCCGCCACAAGCCCGTCAACAGTCAGCATAAGTGCATCATCAGCCTGCTGTTCTGAGGCCTGGGTGGCGGCCTGAATGTAGTTAATACTATTGGAAAGCTTAAACCGCGGGTTCAACGCCTCCGCGGGTATACGTCGCGTAGCAACCGTAGCCAGCGATACTGCCCTAGAAATTTGAGGCAGTTTTGACACGGTAATACAATACCCGGAATCGGCCTCACGGGAGATGCTAAAACCGCGTCCCCCCTCGCGCCAAACCTGGATGCGAACAACAGCATCTTCATCCCGAAGTTGATTTTCCGTTAATAACTCCAATATTTTTTCCCTGAAACTTTTGTCCTCCAACTCAATCGATGGAATAATCCTCAGATACTCCAGTGCCCCTTTTAACCGCTCTAGGTGAGCTTCCAGCTTCAAAAAACGACCCTGGTAAGATCGAAAAGTCTCAAAACAGCCGTCGCCGTAACGAACGGCCCGGGCGTCTACCGGAATAAGAAGTTCATCCCTTCGATGGATCTGGTCATTGACTATTATCCAGGACTGTCGAGAATTACTCATTTGCGAGGTGGGTTTTCAGACTGTCATAGCGGTTCGGACCGGTGTATCCCACAAAGGTGGCCACCACTTGTCCTCCCGGATTAAAAAGAATTTGACTGGGGACGCCGGGCAAGTTCATTTCACGGTAAAAATCGGTACCGTCAACAAATTCAAATGCGTAGTTGTACTTTTGCCGATAAGCAGCGACTTCACTGCTGTCGGTACGGACCGAAGCAGCAACTACCCGCAGTGATATAAAATCCTCTTCTGGCAGTTTAGAAAGGACTTTGTGCGATTCGATTGAGGGCTCCGACCAAGTCGACCAAAAATCGAGGAGCAGGTATTGCCCCCGAAGCTGGTTTAGCAGCAGGGTATCCCTGCTTTCGATGTAGGGAAAGGCGACATAACCGAGGGAATCGGCCTCCATCATTTGTCGCTGGAAAGCAGATTCGCGGCTGGAGGTATAGCTCAATGTAGCTATCACGATGAGGATAGCCGTAACCACGGCAACCACAATCATGAATTTATTGAAATGCCTTGGATGAATCCGCATGGAACTGTACCATTATTGCGGTTCGAGTATAGCCCCGGAAAGAGCTTCTACCTTGACAGCTATCTTGTTTTCAAGTGAAACGGTCATCTCATCGCCATTCAGTAGGTTCTTGTAACCGTCAGGCGTCATAATAAACTGGGAAAGATCAAGCTTTATTTCACGGTCCTGGTCTGCACGATTAATCAGAACGATCACCGGGTTTTCTTTCTTTTGGTGTCGACCAAAAACAAGAAGATCTACCTCGCTGACCATTTTCAAATAATCACCAGTACGCAACAACTCTTGGTTGTTCCTGATCTGACCGAGTTTTTTGTACCAGTTGAACAGATCCCAATCAAATTCATTTTTATCAACCGGACGGGTTTTACCCTCGATGGGATGAGTTTTTTCATCCTCATACTCCATATCGGGCCAAAGCATCGGCTTTCGATCGTCGGGGTCATCAGCTCCCCACATGCCGGCTTCGGTTCCGTAAAACGTCATCGGTGCACCGATATAGGTATATTGGAAAAGCGCGATTAGTTTTTGTAACTGCTGTTCTTTTTTGTTTGGCTTACGAATGTTAAAGCTATCGCTGGGCATGCCCCACTGGTCAAACTTCCGCCCGGGATTTACAATTATGGACGCGAGCCGTGGAGTATCATGGCTCTCCATCAGGTTCTGCATCACATAATTGGCTTCAGCAGGATAACTCTCCCTTATGGAATCCAGCCAGTGACTAAATTCCTTAACCGTAATATCCCGGTCAATCATGTAGCTCTGTACGGCCTGGAAGAAACGGTAGTTCATTGAGGCGTTGAACTGTTCAGCATTGATGTAATTCACGGCGTTGTCAGTCCAGATCTCTCCCACTGTAAATGCCTCGGAGTTGATACTGCGAACCACCTCATGCCATTCCACCCAGAAATCCTGTCCGACTTCTTCCGGCACATCCAGTCGCCAGCCGTCAATACCATCAGAGGGATCGCCATCTCCGTTGGGGTCCATCCAGCGACGTGTGATATCAAAAAGATGCTCGCGCACCGGTTTTACCAGCGTTCCGTTATCGGCCTGAAATTCCGGCAAATCTTTTACGCCCCACCAGCCGTGATAAGCAAATTCTTTTCCATCCTGACCATTAAAGGAGATCACATCATACCAATCTTTAAAGGAAGAATCCTCCTGGTTCTTTTTAAGATCCCGGAACGCCCAAAAATCGCTGCCTGAATGGTTAAATACACCGTCAATAATGATCTTCATTCCCCGTTTATGGACCTCCTCAATAAGCTTGAGGAATAGCTTGTCGGCTGATGTCCACTGCCAGGTAGAGGGATCTTCCGGGTCCTCCTGCTCCATAATCGCCACATCTCCTTCGGGATCGGGCCCAAAAAAGCGATCGATGTGGTGAAAATGGCTGGTATCGTATTTATGCAGAGATACGGCATCAAATACGGGGTTCAGGTAGATCGCCCCGATGCCCAATTCTTCGATATAATCCAGCTTGTCCAGGATACCCTGGAGATCACCACCATAGCGCCGGTGAAAAACGCTGTCTCTGAACCGAGGACCAAGTTTTTTCTCCCATTCAGCTCGTTCGTACCAATCGCCGGTCCAGGAACTAACCTCCCAGCCCTCGGGGCCGTCAACTCGCTCTGCAGTGGGATCATTGGAAGGATCCCCATTTCTAAAACGTTCTGGAAAAATTTGATACCAGATCACGTGCTTGGCCCATTCCGGAGTATGGTAGGGCACCTTGTCACGGGTCTCTTTTACCGTGATATCCTTTTGCGGGTGCTGCATCATTTGCATAATCAGATCCTGCTTTCTTTTGAGTAAATAGTCTTTATTGATGAAACCATCATCATATCAGACTAATTTACATAATTAAATAGATACGATGTCAGCAATTTTTAACAGATCTTCATCAATTGTGTTACGTTGCTTGGTCGCTTTTTCCAAGTTTGTGTGGACCACTTTGTGATTCTGAACACCAACCATTATCCTTTTTTTGCCACCTTTCAGGGCTTCGACGGCAGCCACTCCAAGCCGGCTGGCCAATACACGGTCGGCACAACTTGGTCGCCCGCCGCGTTGGATATGCCCCAGCACTGTTACTTTAATTTCATATCGCTCACCAAACTTCTGCTTTACATTGTCTGCGAGTTCGTAAATACTCCCCGATTTTTCGCCTTCCGCGACGATCACGAGGCGGGATGTTTTGTTACGTCTTGAGCTCTGTTCTAGCGATTGAATAAGTTTGTCCATTCCACGGTCTTTTTCCGGGATCAGGATCTCCTCGGCACCGGCAGCAATTCCGGAGCTTATAGCGATATATCCGGAATCACGGCCCATTACTTCGATGAAAAACAAGCGGTTATGTGAAGTAGCCGTATCCCTGATCTGGTCAACGGCCTCAATTACTGTATTTGTCGCTGTGTCGAAACCGATAGTAAAATCGGTACCTGAAATGTCATTATCAATGGTTCCGGGAATGCCCAGCACCGGGAAATCAAATTCTTTACCAAAAATATTAGCCCCCTGGAATGTTCCATCACCACCAATAACAACCAGTGCTTCTATACCGCGTTTTTGCAGGTTGTCATAGGCCTTTTGTCTACCCTCTTTTGTTCTAAAGCCGTCGCATCTAGTAGACTTAAGTATCGTACCCCCCTGGTGAATGATATGCTTTACAGAGCCGGCCTCCATCCTGTACATATCATTTTGTATTAATCCCTCATATCCTTCGCGGATGCCATAGGGGGTAATATCATAATAAATACAGGCACGTACGACGGCCCGGATAGCGGCGTTCATTCCCGGAGCATCACCGCCAGATGTGAGCACACCAATTTTCTGTAGCTTTTGATCAGACATAGTTCAACAGTTAAAATTATTTGATTTTAAAATAGATGAGTTATCGTAATGCGTTAAGGAGATTTCTGCATTTGTCCAGCCATTTGGGGTCATCAGGTGTCATTGGTTCTTTTTTCAGCGCCTTTTGACACGTTCCGATGGCTTGCTGGTCTTTTCCTAAGTGCTTGTAAATTCTGGCTAAATCGTAGTAGTAGAGAATATTTTCGGAATTCAGTTCAATCGCTTTCTCAATTGAACGCATCGCCTTGGTTTCACTTGCTTTCGGGATGCCTCCGAAGAGCGTGTTGGCAGCCAGCCGTTCCACAAAATTTAAATTGGCCACCTTAAAATGCCAGCGTCCCAATACATGCCAGGCTCCGGCATTTGTGCTGTCCAGTTGAATAGCACGTTCGGCATATTTTTTTATATCACGGGAAGCTTCAACTCGTTCACGCGCGCCAGAGACCATCGCCTTCCGTCCAAGGGCAACGGAGGCTACAAAATTGGATTGGGTATCAGTCGAATCCACGTTCAGAGCACGTTTCGCCAACGCTATCGCCCGATCATAATAGGAACGCTGCTGCTCACCCTCGAGACGGTATCCTATCCTAGAGTACAAAAAGCTAGTACGCCAGAGAGCAGTATAATTGTCCGGATTGTGATTCAAAATGGAAGTATATAATTCCAGTGCTTCAGCTTCATCAAAATTATCATACAGGGAATCCGCCCTGGAAAGCTCTTTCTCCAATGCAGCATCCTGTGCTAAGCCAATACTTGTAACGGTCATTATAATCATGGGAAGTATGAAAAAATCTTTCATACCCATTGCATAACCTTGGTTTCAAAATGAACGGAATATAACAAATTACAAGGTAATACCTAGAATTGTGAATCCTTGTATTATGCACGTTAACTAAAGGAGTGCTGATAAATGTCGAAAGAATTTTGCACAATATGTGCTCAAAAACACTACCCTTCCAAGGTAGGCTCTTCCGCTTTTTTCTCTCCGTTTGATTTGGAGTAATTACGTATCACATAGTCATCCAGAATACTTCTGAACTCCTCCCCGATGCCTTCTCCACGGAGTGTTGTATAATGTTCGCCATCCATATAGACGGGGGCTGCCGGTTCTTCGAACGTTCCGGGCAGTGAAATGCCGATGTTGGCGTTACGGGATTCCCCGGGACCATTAACGACGCAGCCCATAACGGCCACATCCATCTCTTCTACGCCGGGGTACACCTCACGCCATATAGGCATCATTTCGCGCAGGTATTCCTGGATCTCATCGGCCAGTTCCTGGAAATAAGTACTGTTGGTTCGACCACAGCCGGGACATGCTGTCACCTGGGGAATAAAATTACGGATGCCGAGTGACTGCAGAACTTGCTGGCAGACACGGACCTCTTCCGCACGATCTCCCCCCGGCTTGGGCGTCAGTGATACACGAATGGTATCGCCAATGCCCTCTTGCAGGAGTACCGAAAGCGCAGAGGTGCTGGCTACAACGCCTTTCATACCCATTCCGGCCTCGGTAAGCCCCACATGCAGTGGATAGTCAGTAATCTCAGCAATACGGCGATACACGGCGATGACATCCTGCACGCCGCTCATCTTACAGCTTATAATAATTTTGTTTGAGGATAGGCCAACTTCTTCAGCAAGATCGGCTGAACGACGGGCACTTTCCACCATGGTATCGAGCATAACCTGTTTTGAAGATTTGGGCTTTTCCCGCTCGTTGTTCTCATCCATCTTTTGAGCCAACAGTTGCTGGTCCAGGGAGCCCCAGTTCACCCCGATGCGCACCGGCTTGTCATACTTTATCGCCTGTTCAACGATGGTACAAAAATTCTCATCCCGCTGCCGGGTACCTACATTCCCGGGGTTGATCCTGAATTTGGCAAGCGCCTGGGCCATATCGGGATATTCGGGAAGCAATTTATGACCGTTATAATGAAAATCCCCGATAATCGGTACCGTGACGTCCTGTTTGAGCAGCTTTTCTTTGATATGGGGGACCGCTTCTGCGGCCTGCTTGTTGTTAACCGTGATTCTAACCAGTTCGGATCCCGCTTCGTGGAGATATTTCACCTGATCTACGGTTGCCTCAATGTCGGCAGTATCGGTATTGGTCATTGACTGAACAACGATGGGGGCACCGCCTCCAACAGGCACATCTCCGACCATTACCTGGATAGATTTACGTCGCTGAATGTTAGACATAAACTGTAACTAAAATTTGGATGTGAACTTTGTAGTTGAACGGAACAACAGGTTGTTAAAGCTGAATTCAAACCGTCAGTTTTTCTTGCTGAGCTCAAACAATTTCCTTTTTTCCTCTTTGGTCAGCCCGTCGTACCCTTTTTTCGAGATTTTTTCGAGAATTTCATCGAGTTCTGACTGGTCACTTTCTTCCACGATTTCAACGTCTGATACGGAGCGAAGATTGCTCGATTTTCGTGTACTTTTCTTTTTCTTGTAGGCGCCCCGCAAATTATACCAAAAATTTTCAATTGGCCGCACAAGCGCACTTAGATCAATGCCCTGTTGCTGGTACCGCATCAACAGGTACCCGATACCCGCTCCGCCCAGGTGTACAATTCTTGCGGTATTGTCGGATGAACCCAGGAACAGCAAATCGAGCGCAATTAACCCGGCCACAACATAACGCGCCTCAATAGGAGGCAGCAGGAAAAGCATAATCGGCATCCGGGGGAACAACATAGCAAATGCCACCATTACGCCAAAGACTGCCCCAGAAGCACCGATTACCAGGTTGATGCCAACAAACTGAGCAAAAGCAATATCCAGCAGCGCACCACCGATTCCCGAGCCGAAATAGATCACACAAAACGTTCGGGGACCCAGCGTTTGCTCTACCGAACGCCCCATCCACCAAAGCCAGAGCATATTAAAAATCAGGTGGAAACCGCCGGCGTGCAGAAACATGTAGGTAACGAGTCGCCACGGCTGGATGACAGCGGTCGGCAGATCGGGATTAAATGCCATTGTACTTATGAAAAGATCATTAGCACCCAAAATCTGCAATAAAAATACGACTACGTTAATCGTAATTATAGTACGGATAGCTACCGGCAGGCCTAGGTATCCGCGCTTCAATGAATTTCCAAATGAATCGTTGTACATGACTCTTACTCTAGATACAAAACATTAAACATAACCAGTCGTAACGTCATAAATTTGATGTTCGTTTCTGGGTCTTCTAAAAATACAAATAAGAACGTCAAGATTGTAGCTGTTTTCCAGCATCTATGCATTCTTTATTAAAAGAGTAGCGTATTCATTGTCAAACTTATCGCCCTCTTACTCCAATTTAGCCCCGGTCACAGTGCCTGACTGGAGGATTCAATTTTGATGAAATATTTCTATAAAGCTTTTGGATGATCGGTGAAGAATTTCACAATCACTGCCTTGGAATTTTCAGATACTGGCCCTGCTCAATCTGGCTGTCAAGATGGACCTGGTTGACAATGGCCAGCTCTTCTGCCGTAATATCCATCGGAAGTTCTTCAGGCAAAAACGAGCTGAATGTCCCCGAACGGTCGGTTTTGATTACCTGCAGGCGCACCGGTTGAATACCAAGAATATCCGAATCTGTCAACTCACGAAATCCATCGGTGGTTGCAAAGAAGTTTGATTTCTGAGAATCAAACTGTACGGCCGTGGTGTACGAAATAAATCGATACACGTTGCCACCATATTCAATACCATACACATAGATACCGAGTTTGGTACCATCCTGTGTTGTGGCATTGGCCGTCGCCTCGTAAGCCGGAAGGTCGCTGTCGGCTGCAGCAGATTGTTCAGTAACCGTGATCCCCTCTTGGCTCACAAAATTCTGGACCGATTGCTGTGCCCCACCTGCCTCAGAGTCAATCTGCATAATCATCACGGCATTGCCATCCTCATTGGCTAAAATAACGCGAGTCGGCTCATTAATAACCTGCCAACCTGTGGGTACCGGGAACTGAAATTCCAATTCGGGATGGTAAAATACATTGCCCCTGGTAAATCCTTCCCGGGGATTATTACCATAAATAATCCCGTCGATGGTATTCATATACCCGTCTTTGTTTATTTTGGTCTGCTCATATCCTTTTTCTTTCCATTCTTCAGCAAGCTGTGGAATTCGTTTTTCACGTTCGCCGGGCTCCGGGTGAGTAGACAAAAATGAAGGGATATTCTGCCCCGACTTGTCCGACAAACGCTTTAGAGAGGTAAAAAAGTCAGCACCCTCCGCCGCCACGTAGTGTTGCATGGCCGCATACTCTACGCCCAACTGGTCCGACTCCCGCTCGTCATCACGTCCATACTGCAGGAAGAGAAGCTGCGTGGCCGTACTTCCCAGGTTCAGCAGATCCTGCCCAGGGAGTCCCAACAGTTCCTGTCCAGCAATAGCCCCACCGACCAGGGCTATCTGCCCAACCTGTTGTTCAAAGGCCCGTTGCGAGGCGTGCCGGGCGGCAACGTGACCAATCTCGTGTCCCAGCACGACGGCAAGCTGAGCTTCGTTATTCAGATGTGAGAGCAGTCCGCGTGTTATGTAAACGTATCCCCCGGGCAGCGCAAATGCATTGACCACCGGGCTGTTCAGCACCCTAAAATAAAATTCGGTATTCTTGTACTTGGGATCCGTATTCTCACGACGCATATGGCTCACAGAAAGCACCTCCTGTCCAAGTTCTTCCACATAATTCCTGACTTCCTGATCATCGTACACCCCGTATTGCTGCTGGATTTGTCCATCTGCCTCCTTTCCGATTTGGAGCTCCTTTTCCCAGCTATAACCGTAAGCGCGACTCTTGCCCGAAACCGGGTTTTTCTGAACCACACATGCGCTGACAGTAAGCGAAACGATCAGAATGGGAATTGAAAACCATGACAGTAGACGTATCATTATATCTCTTCTTTTCTTTTTATCTCTGATTAATACTGCATTTAAAGCAGTTGCAATATAATTAGCTCCATATCTCTTGGGTAGCTTTAAGCGCCTAATTTTTCATTAAATCTCTACTCATTTTGACGACTGCGGATTTCTTTGAGTTTTTCCTGCCAATGCATGTAAATCATAACCAGAGCAAGCGTGTCCAGTTCACAATAGCTAAGCAGCCCTCTGATTAAAGATTCTACAGCCTCCGGTTCATTCAACCCATTCCGCAACTCACTATATGCCACCATCGCTTCTGTTCCACGCCCAACCGCATTTTCCCCCTCGTCACGGAGGATATCATATGGATTTTCCAGCTGCTGCTTTTCCTGCTGCCACCATACGATGTCCGTGAAGTTATTGCTGCTATAAGGACGAGAGAAACGTTCTTTCAAGACGGGACTAATCTTCATCACGGAAAGCAGTACATCTTTGATGCTGAGCGAATCCTTCATCTCGGCATTGTAGTAATAATTCTTCACCAAATGCCCCAGATCAGCCAGTTGTGGCGATGGGGTGCCTTTTCCCCCAACAACTTTTTCGAGCCATTGGATCAGATCCTGTGCACCCGGAACCCGATCACTTTCTTGCTGGAGTTCTCCTCGAATTCGACGGAGTGCTGAACGCTCAAATCCAGAATAATGAACAATAGTGCCGCTAAGGATACCGGGTATCTTTTTGAGCTCGGCAACCAGCTCATAATTGGGATAGCTGTCATCTCCGCGGTGCACCCACTGGTGGTGATGCAGAGAACCATCTCCGTGGAGTGTATGGCATGAAAATTGGAATACCACTTGATGATACGGTTTTTTACCAGCTCGAATGGGAACAGCGAAACTACCGGCTTCGAAATCCAGGAAATGCAGGGGAAATTCCCAGTCCTGAATTTCATCTAACAACTGCGGTTTAATGATTTCATCCGGCACCTTCCTTCCCTTGGCTTTGGCTATCTGGAGTATGCGGCGGTGATGGTCGGTAATACGTCCTTTTGACCGGGCAATCTGTTCCGGTTGGATCTTCTCCTCCAGCGGGATTTCATGCTGTAAAAAAATTTTGTCCTGCAGTAGCTCACCGTTACCGGCACCGATCAGGTCAAAAATGTGGGCATCTCCATTTTTTTCCTCCAAAACATCTTTCCAACACTCCTCAAACCCGCTTATTTCCTGTTGACCAAGGCTCATCGGATCGACTCTGAATTCGCAATTTCCACATTTTTTACCCACATCGGTAACTTTCTTTTCTCCACTAAAATACCACTCAGAAAGTTGCAGAACTATCTCTTCAAATGAATAGCGATCAGCTTCAACGTAGTCATTTCGATCGTCAAAAAGTGGTTCTCTTCCATCCCAAATGGCATTTATTTGATCTATTACAGGGACAAATGCGAGTAAATCACTCATATCCTCAACTTCCACGGGCACCCCCGATACTAGTTTCTGATCCAAATTATCTATTGGAGCTGTAGCTGTTTTATCAGGTAATACCAGGTAGGGCTCCAGTTTCCAGTGGGGATACAGCTTTTTTATTACCAGGAGTTGATACGCAAAATCACGCAAATAGTCTATCCACTTGGAGTGAATACGGCCCTGGCGATTGGTCATGGAGTAGCGCTGTGGATCAAACGCCTTTGTTTGCAAGTTGTAAATGCGAACTCGCTCTCCGTCTTTTTCCAGTAGTGGAACGCGTGAGAACAGGGATCGATAAAGGAACGCCGCGTTATAAATTACGGTATAATCCTGTTCCAAAAGTTGTGCCGTTTCCTCAGCCATATGCTCCCGGTCGCCATGGGCAACTCTCTTACCTTGGGGATACAGTCGCTCCAGGAGCAACCGTAACTGTCGCTTGTTATAGCGTATATGGGCGATAAAAGGGAGCGCTTCCTCTCGCTCGGGGTAAATTGAAGGACGGGCTTTGTAATATAATTTTGTCGGACAGTTACAACCGGTGCGAAACAGGTACTTGGTGAAGTAATCGGAGCTGGATTCATTTCCGGACATAACGGTTCGCTATGAGATGATATTTACTTCTGGGTCCAGGTCGATGCCAAAAACATCGTGCACAGACGCCTTCACTTTTTGAGCAAGCTGTAGAATCTCGCGTCCCGTAGCCCCGCCATGGTTGACAATGACCAAGGCCTGATTGCGATACGTTCCGGCATTGCCAAGGACTTTGCCCTTCCAACCGGTTTCTTCAATCAGCCAACCCGCCGGAACTTTAACAGTATCATTATCCAGCGGATACCCCGGAATCTCGGGATAATCAGCCTTCAACTGCTCGAATTTTTGCTTGCTAACGACCGGATTCTTAAAAAAACTACCGGCATTACCCAGCGCTTTGGGATCAGGAAGCTTACTCTGCCTAATCTCAATCACCACATCACTGAGATCCCGGATCGTCGGGCTCTCTATCCCCTTTTCTTCCAATTTAGCTTGAATCGCCCCGTAAGAGGTGTTCAGTTTGGGCTCTTTGTCCAGGCGCAGAGTGACGCTTGTAATAACCTGTTTCCCTTTAAGCTCATTTTTAAAAATGCTGTCCCGGTAATCAAAATGACAATCATCGTAAAAAAATGTACGTGTTTCACCTGTTACAATATCAACTGCTTCCAGCGATTCAAACACTTCCTGCAGCTCTACGCCGTATGCCCCGATATTCTGAATAGGTGCAGCCCCGACTGTACCCGGAATCAGGGACAGGTTCTCGATGCCTCCCCACCCTTTTTCCACGCAGTGCAGCACCAGATCGTGCCAGATCTCTCCCGCGCCCGATCGAACCCATACATGCTTTTCATTCTCCTTTACTTTCTCAATTCCCTTGATCGCAATATGGATTACCAACCCATCGAAGTCGTCCACAAAAAGCACATTGCTGCCACCCCCCAGCACAAATTTGCGGATTTTTTGGTTTTCCGGATCCTGCAACACCTGCACCAGTTGTTCTTTCGACTCTGCTGAGATGAACTGGGCAGCATTGGCGTCCACCCCCAGGGTGTTGTAGGATTTCAGGCTTTGATCTTCTTGAAGTTGCAATGAGGTGGTGTCTGACATCCTCTCTAATCTTTGCTTTTGAGTGGGGTTCGTTTTTTAAGCGTCTCGGGATTTAGCCGTACCCTGAGCTTACGAACCCGGTTGTTTTGTACTGAGTGAATAGTGAGCTCCAGGCCTTTGAAATACACGCGTTCCCCCACATTGGGAATCCGTTCGGTAAGGTGGTAGACCAAGCCCCCGAGTGTTTCATACTCATCCTCCTCAGTTGTCAGCTCGCATCCCACAATTTCCTCCATGTCATCAAGATCGATGCGGGCATCAAAAATGAAGACGCCATTTTTAAATTCAGTGAAAAGTTCTTCGTCGTTCTCTTCATAATCATCAGAGATCTCACCCACAATCTCCTCCAGGATATCGTCGAGCGTGATCAGACCTTCAGTGCCCCCGTATTCATCCACTACAATGGCAATGTGCGTCTTCTCCTGCTGAAATACCCGAAGTAGGTCATCCAGCTTTTTGGTGGCAGGGACAAACAGCGGCTTCCGGGCGATGGTGCGCCAGTTGATGGTGGTGCGTTCAATGTCAGAATTGATGTAGGGCAGCACATCTTTCGAATAAATGATGCCCAGAATATTATCCAGGTCATTCTCAAAAAGCGGCATCCTCGAAAAACTCTTATCCCGGATAATGGTAAGTACACTTTCCAGCGTATCTTCTGTCGAAATCGCCACGATATTCACACGCGAGGTCATAATTTCGCGCACGGAGGTAGTCCCAAATTCAATCACATTTTCAATAATCTCACGCTCATCACTTCGGATTGAACCCTCCATTTCACTCACTTCTGCCATAGTCATAATATCTTCGGTCGACATCCGGTTGGGAGGTTTGGGCAGCCGTTCTTCCAGGCTGATGGTACTTTCGGCAATTACTTTTGACAGCGGTTTCAGTATCCAGTAGAAGACATAAATAAAACGGGCCAGCCGTCGTGAAATCTTGAGCGGGTTGTTAATGGCAATAATTTTGGGCGTAATTTCACTCAGGATCAAAATGGTAAAGGTCAGTGCAACGACCTCTACAATGTATACCACAAGCTCAGAGTAGCCAAGGTAAACTGCTACAGAACCCGTAATAACTGCAGCCAACACCGATGTAATGATATTGGCAAACGTATTACCGATCAGGATTGTGGCCAGCAGCCGACGTGGTTTCTCCAGCATCCGAATGATCAGCTGGTCGGCTGAACCGCTTTGTTCACTCTCATCGAGCACATCCAGCTGCTTGGAAATGGAGAAAAAAGCGACCTCCGACCCCGAAAAAATTGCGGAAAAAACGAGTCCCGCCACAACAACCAGAAGCTGTATTGCCAAGTCTACCGCATTGATTGTTTCATGATATACGGCAACCTCTTGCAAAAAAGATAAAATCGTATGTAAGCCTATACTACTGGGATCGTCCAATGACCTTGCTATATCTTTAATTATAACCTATAAGCTACGTATTGACGCCATGCGGTGCAACTATCTGCTGTATTGTTAATATCGGAATCCATTTGATAAAAAAGGTGATGAAGCAGATCTCCATCACCTTTTTAAATTGGATTTTAGCCGAAATAAATATTTCCGGCTATTTCTCACACATGACTAGTTTAGCTAGAATGGCAGGTCATCATCCAGATCGTCAAAATCCTCATCCAGCTCTACTTTGCTATCAACTGGTTTTGAGGAGCTTGTTCCCTGTGGTTTATCCGGCACAACGCGCGTGTCTCCGCGGTCGCCTTTACTGTCCAGCATGGTGAGCGTCAACGCTTTGATCTCAGTAGTGTACTTAGTTTGGCCGTCACGGTCTTCCCATTGTCGCGTTTGAATTGGACCTTCAATATAGACTTGGGAGCCCTTTTTAAGGTACTCCTGGCATATTTCAGCGAGTCGTCCCCACGCTACCACCCGGTGCCACTCGGTATTCTCTTTCCACTCTCCCGAACTGTCTTTATATCGCTCGGAAGTAGCCACCGAAAGATTGGCCACAGCGGTATTGGATTGCGTGTAACGAACTTCAGGATCTTGTCCCAAACGCCCTATGATCATAGCTTTGTTCAAAGAACTCATAATAGTTACCTCAGTGTGTGTTTTTTTAGCTTTCGTGCATAAGGTAGATATAATTCAGAGGAAATCCTTACAGAAAAATTTGAAAAAAATGTATTTTGGGGGATTTTTGGGTCAAACGTTTACAAAAATCTTCCCTGTTTCTACAGCTTGCATAACACAACCTGTGCGATTCCCAGTGTAGTAATTTTGCATTCAAATGCTCTAATATAAAACGATGGATATGTGGTTGCGAATCTCTTTTATAATACTGTTACAGGTGGCAGAGCTTGACCGCCGTTGTGCAACTTTTGCGGTTATTCATACCAGTTGATAACCTCCCTCAAATGAGTTTATATCCCAGTGCTCTTGTGGGATATCCCCGAAATCGGGCAACTCGGACTGAGCTATTAACAGTACCGGTTTAAAAAAGCCAACATATTCCACAAACAAACTCCTTGATTTGAAGCATACGACATCCCTTTGATTCAATTATAATGAATAGCGTCCCGTTAAACAGAACTGTTAGATAGAATACTATCTAGAAATGCCAATATCTATTAAAAAAACTGTTAAATCTGTAAACCCTTGATTTTACTTTTGTTATACATTTTTCCTAAAAAATAAAACCCTCCAACGTTTTAAATCGTTGGAGGGGTAATAAGAATTGATGGCTGTAGTTGTCACCTACTTGTTTGTCAAGGCTAAAACTCCCGGTAAGTCTTTGCCTTCCAAGAACATCAGGCTGGCCCCGCCTCCCGTCGAAACATGGGATACTTTATCTTCCAGGCCGGTCTTTTTAATCGCTGCGGCCGAGTCTCCCCCGCCAATGATGGTTGTTGCCCCATTCTCGGTCGTTTGTGCGAGCTCTTCCGCAATTGAGAAGGTACCGTCGGCATAGCTGTCCATCTCAAAAACGCCCATCGGTCCGTTCCAGACGATGGTATTGGCATTCTTTATTTTGTTGCCGAATGCGATGGTAGTTTGTGGACCAATATCAAGACCCATCCAGCCATCTTCGATCTCATCTTCGCCTACCACTTTGTGCTCGGCATCATTTTTAAACTCCTTGGCTACAATGTGGTCGATTGGAAGTGCGAGGTCAACCCCTGCCTCCTCGGCTTTCTTCAACAATTCTCCTGCCAGCTCCACTTTTTCTTCTTCCACCAGTGAATCACCGATCGGGAGTCCCTTGGCTTTGTAGAACGTATAGGTCATGCCACCGCCGATCAGGATGGTATCCACTTTATCCAGCAGATTCTCGATAACACCGATTTTGTCGGAAACTTTTGCGCCTCCAAGAATTGCAATAAACGGATGAATAGGGTTATTGATGGCATCGCTGAGATATTTGATCTCTTTCTCCAGCAGAAAACCGGATACGGCCGGCTGTAGGAAACGGGTGACGCCTGCTACTGACGAGTGTGCACGGTGACTACTGCCAAACGCATCATTCACAAAAAGATCACCGTGGGCGGCCAGCTGCTTACAAAATTCTTCGTCATTGGCTTTTTCGCCGGCGTGGAAACGAACATTCTCAAGCACCACAATTTCGCCGGGCTTGGCCTGTGCAATTACGGATTCCGCCTTTTCTCCGACACAGTCTTCCGCAAAATAGACCTGGGTGTCCACCAGCGTACGCAGGTAATCGGCAACCGGCTTCAGACTGAGCTCTGGATCGGGGGATCCACCGGGCCGGCCAAGATGACTCATGAGGATAAGCAGTCCATTATTATCAACCACGTGCTTGATCGAGGGCAGCGCCTGGACAATCCGGTTATCGTCGGTGATCTTGCCATCCTCAATCGGCACATTGAAATCCACCCGCATTAAAACTTTTTTATTGTTTACATCAATATCCGTAAGTGTCATCTTATCCATGAGTAAAAATTGTCTTTGTTGGAAATATTTTGGTGCTGAATTTACCAGCTTATTGTAAATCGTCCAAACCCACCGTCAAACCAGGTTGGAGTTCCTGTTATCTTAGGTAATCCAATACCAGATTGCTTGTCCATGTCAAGATCATAAGAAATGCCGGCCAACAAATTAAAATTCCTGCTGAATCGATAACCAAGTGTGAAAGTCAAGCGTTCGTTATAATCTTGAATAATGGGGTAAGTTCTGCGAAAATCATAATTTCTGACCCCATTTTCAGCTTTTTCTCCCTGGGGATGAACATATTCGGCATGAAACTCGAAGCCGGCAGTTGGTCCGGAATCTCCCGGATCATATAATATCCTGCTCTTTACCGTCACGGGCTTTTCCAGGTAGTCAAATGGAATCCTTTCAAAACTAAACGGTGTCAAATCGCCGGGTACTTTTTCTCCTTCCAGGCGATCAATATTATCCCCGTATCCCAGCCACTGTTCCAAGCGCAAGAAGTTTAATTTGCCGATGGCATAAAAGCCTAACTTATTGGTGACTTGCAAATTGCCAAAGTTTAGGTCATAGCGAGAATTTTCGGCCGGTGCCCGCTTCAGTTTTGAAAATGTTCGCTGGTAGGTCACACCCACAGTGAAATTGGGATGATTATATTCCAACAGAGCTCCCAGATAGTGGGCCCACTCCTCGTCAACAAAATTGAGAGTGTCAGCGGGTTGCGTCACCACTTTCCGGGAATACGTTTGGAGTCCTCCCAACAGCTCCACACGAACGTTATGTATGAGAGGACTCACCAGTTTTAATGAGACCAATTCAGGGCTGTTGGTGTATTGATAGGTCGTTTCATACCTCGAATTATAACGGTTCCGGCTGTCGGCGGCCAGATCCTGCACCACGTTACTGGCCCAGTCCATCACCGTTACATCGACTTCCACCATCCCATCCGAAAATGTGCCGTAGCGATAATAGAATGTGGCATCAAGATCCGCTTTTTCCCTGGTTACGGTATGGGTCATTCCCAGTTGATGTTTTCCTGCCAGGGTGTGCTGGTATCCCAGGTAAAATAAAAAGCGGTTAGCCCTGAGGTTTTCCGCGTGATATCCCGCTATATTGACGGCATTCTTCGCATTTATATCAATGGTGCTTTTGATTGTGTTTTCAACGGCAAAATTTGTTGCATTTAAACTTCCCAATGACAGTCGATAGGCGTCTTCCTCGAGTTCCCATTTATAATCATCCATCAGGGTATATCGATAGGTCATCAAATCAATCTCATGTTCAGGACTCATCTCATTGAGGTGCTCCCGGAATAACCCCCTGTTGAAATGAGTGCCGCCCTGGTTATGAGAGCGATCCAGCATAAAATTTCGGACACGCTGCTCCCACTGAAACAGTGTGGCATGTCCCCCTGACTCCTGGGCAAAAACAGATGCAGACCTTCCCATCAAGCCGGGAAACAGCAAAAAGCTTAGTAGTATGTACCGTATACCTAAAATTAATTTCCCCTCTCGGATATTTAACCGTTAAGCCCTCTTTGAATCGAAGTTGAAACGTTATGTTTCAACTATGCTTTTTAACATAAACCCATGTTACATCGAAATATGGACGTGGTCAATGCTTTTTTTCTGACCTTTTTTGGGTATCTTTTATTCCTTGAATTGACGAAAAGAAATTGATCTATGAAAACCGTTTACTTTGATCACGCAGCAACAACGCCCGTAGACGAACGGGTTGTGGAAGCGATGATCCCATATTTTACCGAACACTACGGAAATGCCAACTCCACGCACGAGCTCGGCAGTAGTGCAAAAGTAGCAGTGGAGGAAGCCCGTGAAACAGTTGCTGAAATCATCGGGGCCGAACCTGCTGAAATTATCTTTACCAGTGGCGGCACTGAAAGTGATAACACGGCTATCAAGGGCGTAGTGGAAGCGACCGGTAAGAAGGAGGTCATCACCTCTCCACTGGAACATCATGCCGTGTTACATACTGTAGAAGCCCTGAAACGGCATGGCATCAAGCCCGTGTATGTGGAACCTGAAGCGGGCGGAACTGTCTCTCCTGATAAAGTAGCCAATGCCATTACCGACGAAACGGCGCTGGTTTCCCTTATGCATGTCAATAACGAGATCGGTTCCATTAACCCGATCTGCGAAATCGCTGAGGTCTGCGATGAACACGATGTACTATTCCACTCTGATACTGTTCAGAGCATTGGGAAGCTGCCGGTTGATGTAGATGAACTGGGCTTAGATTTTTTGAGCATGAGCGGCCATAAAATTTATGGTCCCAAAGGTATTGGTGTTATGTACATGCGGCACGGCTCGGCCTGGATTCCCTGGATGCACGGCGGCTCACAGGAACGTCGCCGCCGCGGGGGTACGCTTAATGTGCCGGGCATTGTTGGCCTGGCCGAGGCCCTTGAGCTTATCACCAAGAAAAGGGAGGAGCACTGGGAACACTTCAAAAAGTTGCGATCAAAGCTTGCAAAAGGCCTCTATGAAACGTTCGGCGATACTGTTCAGGTAAACGGTCCCGCCGAAGGCCAAGGCGTTCCTCATATAATGAATCTCTCTTTTACCAATCCCTCGGGCGGTGGGCTCGACGGCGAAATGCTGCTGCTTAACCTTGATGTGGAAGGTATCTGCGTCTCCAACGGTTCGGCTTGTACTTCCGGGGCGCTGGAGCCGTCTCATGTCTTGGAGGGTATCGGCATGAAGGAAGATGTCGCCAACTCCAGCATCCGCATTAGCATGGGCAAAGACAACACCGAAGAAGAGATCGACTACCTTATCGAAAAACTGAAACTCGTTGTTGACCGAATGAAAACCGTTACCGCCTGATGAGTGTCAAGAGAGTTTGTGTATTTTGTGGATCCCGAACAGGCAAAAAAACAACTTACGCTGAACAAGCGAGAGAACTTGGCAAATCGCTGGCATCCAATCATATTGAATTGGTCTACGGTGGAGGAGATATTGGCCTCATGAACGTGATTGCTGATGCTGTCCTCAGTTATGGAGGAAAAGTGCACGGGGTGATCCCGGAGCATCTGCTAAACCGTGCGCACGGTAACCTGACAGCTCTCCATGTCACCGATTCCATGCACGAACGGAAAGCGATGATGGCTGAACTGTCAGATGCGTTCATCGCGATGCCGGGAGGTTTTGGGACCTTTGAAGAACTGCTGGAAACAATCACCTGGTGCCAGCTGGATCTCCATGAAAAACCGGTCATACTCTTCAATATGGACGGTTACTACGATTTGCTGATCAAGTTTATCGAACAAGCGGTGGAGCAGGGTTTCATTGCGGATCATAGCTGGGATGCCATTCATGTCATAACGGAAACTGAAGACTGCTTGGATTTGTTAGCCTCTTCCTGATAGTCAGTGTCATATTTTATATCATTTTGTGCACGTTTCTGCTCATGAAAAGAATCTTACTGGTGATTACAATGGCATCTCTTTTTTCGGCCTGTGGCTCCCGTTCATCTGATTTTAATACCGGCGTTGAAGTCACTAATCCACTGCCGCCCTGCCCCGATTCGCCCAATTGTGTGCGCATTTCACAACAATATCCGCAGGCTATTGATGCTGTCTGGGAGACCACGCTTTCTGTTCTACAGGCAATGAGGCCGTATGACATTGAGCTATCCCCCGATGAATACCGGATCAACTCGGTGTTTCTGGTTGTATTTTTCCGCGATGATATGGCAGTTCAACTGGAAGAGATGGATTCCACCACAACATATCTGCATATTCGCAGTTCGAGCCGAGTGGGCTATGGTGATATGGGCGTCAATCGACGCCGGGTTGAAGATTTTTTAGAGCGGATGAAAAAGATTGAAACCAAAAAAGAAAAGAAATAGTCAACACTGGATTTAGCTCGAAATACCGTAAAACTTCACATTTGATTCATGTTAGAATGATATGCTATCGCTGAATTTTCAATATTAAATATTTTATCTGTCTTTAATGGAAAAATTTACTCGTGTTTTCGGTATTATTCTGATCATTTTGGGACTCGCCTCCTACTTTGGGACTGGAATGGTTAGTATCACCGCGTTAATTCCCGCATTTTTTGGTGTTGTATTTCTGATTTTAGGTCTTGCTGCACGCAAAGAGTCTCTGTATAAGCATGTGATGCATGGAGCAGCAGTGCTGGCATTGTTGGGACTTTTCGGCAGTGCTGGGGGACTACTAAACGTAGTATATATGATTGGTGGAAGTTCGGTAGAACGCCCTAGTGCCGCAATTTCTCAGGCCATAATGGCTCTTCTCTGTATTATCTTTATAGGTGCGGCTGTCAAATCGTTCATAAATGCACGCAAAGCGAAAGAAGCCTAGTTTTTAAACGGCGGCATCTGCAAAAATATCCTCGATCAGGTCACCGTATTTTTCTTCTATTACTCTTCGTTTGACTTTAAGTGTAGGGGTCAATTCGCCGCTTTCTACTGAAAACTCATGGGAGACGAGTCTAAAATCACGGATCTTTTCGTGTGATGCCAGCTCATCTGAATAATAGCGAATCTCTTTTTTGAAGATGGACTGAATTTCGTCCTTCGCCAACAGGTCCTCCATCGATTCATAGCGCAAGCCGTTCTCGTTGGCGTATTTCTCCAGGACCTCAAAATCGGGAACTATCAGGGCGGCCATGAAAGGCTGCCGTTCGCCAACCACCACGAGCTGGTCTACCCATTTGCTAGTCTTGAATAGATCTTCTATCGGGCCGGGATATATATTTTTCCCGCCGGCATTGACAATCATATGTTTAATGCGATCGGTGATCTGAAGGTTTCCATCCACAAACCGGCCCACATCCCCGGTATGGAGCCACTCTTCATCGTCAATCATCTCCCGGGTGGCTTCATCATTTTTCCAATACCCTTTCATCACATTGGGACCTTTGCATAAAATTTCGCCCGGCTCGCTGGTCAGATCCGTGGGATAATCCTCACCGCTGAGCTGAGCAATAATCTTATTGTCTTCCAGCCGCTGAATAGCTACCGTAACGCCGGGCAACACCTGTCCAACAGTGCCCATTTTTTCGTGATCATAACTGTTTGCGGCCATAATCGGTGATGTCTCCGTAAGGCCATAACCTTCCAGGATATTGAGTCCGGCCGCCATAAAAAAGTGCCCAATCTCGGCCGGAAGCGCCGCACCACCGGACACAAAAAAGCGAATATTTCCTCCCGTTCGCTCTTTAAGCTTGTCAAATACCAGTTTGTCGGCAACCGGCTTTTGCAGGGCTGTTAACCCACGTTTTCCATCGGCGTACTGGCGCCCCACATCGAACGCCCAGTTGAATATCTTTTTCTTTACAGTACTCCCCTCTTCCACACTCTTGGTAACAAGGTTGTAAATCTTCTCGAAAAGCCGGGGGACGCTCATTACAATGGTGGGGTGAACCTCCGTTAAATTTTTGGCGACGGTGTCTACACTCTCAGCGTAGTAAATCTCGCCGCCACCAGCAATAATAGCATAATACCCGGCCGTACGCTCAAATGAGTGGCAAAGCGGCAAAAATGAGAGTGCGCGATCATTTTCATCAATGTGGATATGCTGGTGGGCCGCCTTTACATTACTGACGATATTACGGTGTGTGAGCATTGCCCCCTTGGGTTTACCGGTCGTGCCGGAAGTGTAGATCAGGGTTGCCAGATCTTCGGGCGCAATGCGTTTTGTGCGTTCATGGATCTCCTCCTCATGCTTGGGATACAACTTAAACCCCTCACTCATTACATTCTCATAAAGCACCACGTAGGGCTCCTCCAGCTGGCTTTCAACACGGGGCTCGTCAAAGGCAATGACCTGTCGTACGTGTTCACAGCTTTCAAAAATCTCGATCGCTTTTTTAAGCTGAATACCTGTTGAGACAAAGAAAAGTTCTGCCTCTGAATTCTGCAGGATATATTCGCACTGGTTTGGCGGTAGTGAGGTATACAATGAGACATTTACTCCGCCCACCAATTGAATCGCGAGGTCTACAACCGCCCATTCGTACCGGTTTTCGCTGAGGATCGCCACGCGATCGCCCTGTTCAATTCCGTGTTCCACCAGGTAAGCCGCCATCGCATTTACATCTTCTGCAACTTTCTCCCACGTAATCGCTTCGTACTCCCCGTTGGGAGACGGTTTCCGTCCAAACGCCGTTTTCTTTTTCCCTTTGTACTTGTTAGTAAGATTTAAAAAGAGTTCAGTCAGCGTTTCAAAAGCTACAACTGTAGGCATAAATTTACCCGTTTGTTCAATTTAATTCCCCGCACATTATGAGATTCATGAATATAACATTCTGCGATGATAATGGAAGAATTATGCACGGATGAATAGAATGCATTATTTAATTACTCACAGATGGCAAAACTGGCAATCGATAAGCCAAAAAACTCAATAAATCAATACTTTTGCTTGTTATACTTTTTCAAATGCCCGACGTTATTCATTATATTGAATTAAAAATCGAATAATTTTTATGGCACATCCAGCAAAAGAAGAGACAATTGACCTGGTTAAGGAGATCTTCAGTTCATATCTGAAGGAACACAACCAGCGGCAAACGCCTGAACGTTTTATGGTGCTCGAGGAAATTTACCGGGCCGACGGCCATTTTGACGCCGACGACATCTTTTTCAATATGAAGGATTCCGGCAGCCGGGTTTCCCGTGCAACGGTCTACAATACGCTTGATTTGTTGGTGGAATGCGGACTCGTGCAGCGCCAGCAGTTTGGTAAAAACCAGTACTTTTACGAGCGTGCCTATGCCTACCAGCAGCACGATCATATTATCTGTAAAGAGTGTGGTTCCGTAATGGAGTTTTGTGATCCCCGCATTCAGGAGATCAAAAGCATGATGGAAAAGATCCACAATTTTAAAATTGAGGGTCACTCGCTTCATTTCTTTGGTACCTGCGGTGATACTGAAACCTGCGAGCGTAAAAAAGATGTGGAAGTTAAGAAAGGAAGTACGGTTAATTAATCGGCTCTTAGTAAGATTTCCGACCGAGCTGTTTCCTCATCTTAAAATTAGTTAACGTAACTCCTCGCGTGAGCACCCGTTGTTTTTTGATTATCGAAAATCCCATCTCTCTAAAGAATGAGAGAGCAGTAATACTTGCCTCTACCTTCAGGGAAGGAACATGCCATTCTCGTGCCCTGGTTTCCAACGCTTGGTATAGTGTTCTCCCTACTCCCCGGCGCTGGTAATCTCGGTGTATATAGAAGCAATCGATATGCCCATCACTTTCCAGCTCACCGAATCCCAGTATTACCTGATTTTGTTCAGCTACAATAGTATACTTTTGGGAGCACTGAACGACCCAATCCCTGAAATTGATATCATCAGGAGCCCACGCCTCAACCTGTTCCCTGGAGTAATCCTCCCGGTTTACAGTTCGCACGGTATCATGAAAGAGCTGGGCAACCTGCTTGGCATCCGATGGTTTAAACCGGCGTATGTTCATTTCCAGTTCCACACAGCTACCAAACCTGTTGTTCGGGTTCACGTTTTATGACATTCAAAGAAACGCCATCCCCAAGCTCGATTTGTTTCAGAGGGAGATCAGGCATTAACATAGACCCGCTGTATTCTCCCCGGATCAGCAGTGGTGCAGATGCTGTTTCCAGGCTGTCGGTGAGTGACACATTTTCAAAGCTGACCTCATAGGAATCATCAACTATCATAGCCCGCTCCTGTGAGGCGATACTAACATCCCGCAGGGTCAGATTTTTCACGCGCTCAATGCGAGCCCCTTCCCCCGCGTTTGTGACCTGTATATTCTGAAGTACTATATTCTCCAACCATTTTTCCGGCAGCCCGATCAGCGAAATGGCCGTTGGCACTCCATCGATCGTTACATTCCGGATATCCACATTCCGAATAAGCGGGGCGGGGCCGGTAGCTTCAGGACCAGTATAAAACGTATTGAAATTAATCGCCTGGTTTTCAATATCCTTCATCTCGATATCCCGGATATAAATATTTTCGATCACGTTACCTCGTCCACGCTCTGTTTTAAAACGAATTCCACGGTCAGCTCCCTCAAAATAGGCGTCGTGTACATACACATTATTGATACCGCCCGAGGTTTCACTACCAAAAACGATGCCGCCACTCCCGGTACGGACATTACGCGCCTCAAAATTACGGACTATAATATTTTTTGTAGGAATATCAATTTGGATACTCTCCTCATTAAACCCTGATTTAAGAACTACAGCATCATCGCCAGTCTCAAAATGGTTGTACTCCACCAGCACATCCTGGGAAGAATCCAGCACGACACCATCGCCATTTGGAGCCCTGAGACTATTCACTGTAATATTTCGAACTATGGCTTTTTTGCTGTATACCAGGTGCACATTCCACATCGGGCTGTCATTCAGGGTGATCCCCTCCACCAAGATGTCCTCCGACTTCCAGAAAACCATGAAATTGGGACGCATTCCTTCGTTTCCAGCACCCTTTCCAAAATCGCGCCGAGAAAGCGGAACTTGCGTTGCAATTCCACGTGGTGGCGCTCCGTGCTCTTCAAACCAGTTCCACCAGTGATCGCCTTGTGCATCAAGGGTGCCCGTGCCCGTAACCGCTACATTCTTCACATTATAGGCATAGATCAGCGGTGAATAATTATAGGCTTCAACACCTTCATACCGCACCGGCACCACCGGCAGGTAATCCTCTTTATCAGTACTGAAATAAAGAGTGGCTCCATCGGCAATGAAAAGGTTGATATTACTCATCAAATGGATTGGCCCTGTCAACCAATCACCCTTGGGGATCAAGACCATACCCCCACCTGCATTATGCGCGGCCTCAATCGCGCGGTGTATGGCATCGGTGTTCTTGAAACTCGAGTCTTTTGACATCGGTTGCGCCCCAAAATCGACCACATTAAAAGTCGTATCCTGGAACCCGGGCCGTTCCAGTTTCGTCATTTCAAACGGGGCATCAATAGGTCCAATTTCTTTTGTCACCTCCTGTTGCGCCAGCAGTCCTTTGCCCCCAACGGCAACAATCAGTGTAAGAAAAATTGTAGTTGTTACTCTTTGAACCCAGGTTCTCAGCAATTTTAACATCTACTTCTTGATTTAACTCATATTCTATTTTTAGATATTTTCCTGCACTTTGTCTTTACAGGGATTAATATCGTTTACAAAAGTTAGAAATAATTGTAATTAAGACAAGAAATAGATCGTAAAATTCCATTTTTCCTGTCTTGTACCCTTATTGTTATAATATGGGTGCAAATAATCTGAACCGTAATCAGGTATTCTAATCTCTTAACATCCAATTTGTTGCAAAACAAAATCAATTATGTGGGGTAACATATCTTTAGCATTGCTTTCCATATTCCTGCTTTTGATAGAGGTGTCTCCGGCACGGGCACAATTTGTTGATCATTTTGAGGACGGAGTGAGCCAGGAATGGAACTATCATTCTGGTGATGGTGCAGCTAAAATGGATTTCACCGGTACTAACGGTTATGCTAAGATCTCTGTTGATGCCACCAAAGACCGTGATAATATCTGGTGGGCACTGATTCGGCGTAATGTGGCACCATATTTGAACTTGGAAGAATTCAACAAACCCGATCGGGAGTTGCGTGTTGATACCCGCATTAAAGCAAGCCATGCTCCACGCCGTGTCAATCTTCATTTTAACACCCAGAAAACCACTGATTTTCATACCCATCTAATGGAGTATGACATCCCCGACACTACAGGCTGGCATACAATCAGCATGACCACCGAGGGATTTGAAGCCGTGGCCGGGGATACAATAAATGCACAAATGGCCCTTATCGACTGGGGCTTGGAGACCTACCAAGTGCAGGTGGACTATTTTAGAGTTGATGTTGTCGATACCGATACGACAGGACCCGACCCCGGAAATCCGGTCGCCTATCACCCGCCGGTACCCGATCTCTCAACCTTTGAGCACAAGGCGAATGTTGCACATGATGCCATGGTTAATCTGGCTTATCCCGACAAAAATTTTAACGGCTGGTATAGTGCTTCAGCCGATGAACGAATTCCTGCATTAACGGTCAGCGACTCGCAGTATGTTATCCTTCGCTGGGACTTTACCTCATTGTCTCAAAAGGAGGTAGAAGGGTATGGCGTCTTGGAGCTCACTACTAGGTCCCTACAGCGTATGGATACCGACCCACCGGAATTTGGACAGGTTCGCATAGTGGAAATACTCACCGGGGCTGCCGACTGGAACCAAGAAACTGTGACGCTTTCCAGCCTCTCTCGCGGGAAACCACTGAACGAGGTATTTAATCCCCAGATGATTATCGATACCCGTATTTCCGGCGGAAACCAACGTACCACTCGCATCACCATCTCCAAACCGGCCTTGCAGCGGCTCGTCAGCGGTCAAACTATCGGCTTTGCACTCCGTCCGCTTGGTCCCATAAACGCCAGCTTTTACTCCTCAGAATATGCTGACGGAGCCTATGCGCCCGCGTTATATTTCAACACAAAATGATGCAAGAAACATCATAAATATTCGCTCTCCTGCCTCAGTAGTGATGTTTTACTGAAACCGGGACAATATTTGGATTTGCCAGGTCTTCGAAATCCTGGTAAGCCATCCGAACCAACTCACGATGAGTTCCCGCATTGAATGCGATCTCTTCATCATCAGTAAGTGATTCAGCCACAAGAACTTCCATATCGTAAAGATTCCCAAACGGCGGCATAGCCCCTACTTCACAGTCGGGGAACATACCACTGAATTCATCTTCAGAAGCCAGTGACACCTCTTTTGCTCCTAACTGTTCTTTAACCTGGTCAAAGTCTACATCATGAGTTGAGGGCAGAACCAGCATTTTGAGATCACCATCCACTTTCAGGATCACCGTCTTTGCCATTTCTCGCCCCGGTATGTGCGCCGAAGCGGCAACTTCCTGGGCCGTAAACGCTTTTGAGTGCTTGATGACGACATATTTTTTGTCGTTATCGTCCAAATATTCCGTCAGTCTGCTGAGTGGCATAACAACCTCCCGTCTTATTTGAGACGTTAGTTTTATATTTCAAAGTTAATAAAAGAAAGTGCAGTTTATCCAACCTCTTGCCTGACTAATGCATCCAATCCAGGGGAAATCCCATGTTTTAATTTAACAAAATTAATAATTTAATCCCGAACCAGTTCGTTGCGACCATTAATTTGCAATAATGGAAGAAACCCGGCAATTTCCTGCCGTCATAGAACCCAACAATAAACTACCAACTCATGAAGCTCTCTGCATCAAATTGTGCAAGTACAGCATCAACCATCCTCTGTTTAATATTGCTTTCAGTACTAACAATGACAACACAGGCACAAAGCCAGGAGAAATGGACGACATTATCTTCTGATACTGAGCCGCACCACCGCCACGAAAACGCCTACACAAAGGTTGGGGACAAGCTCTATTTGCTGGGTGGACGCGGTGAACGACCGGTGGATATCTATGATCCCGCAACAGGTAGCTGGTCCACTGGAGCTACTGCCCCCCTGCCAATGCACCATTTCCAGGCCGTTACCTCTGACGGAAAAATTTATGTAATGGGTGCCTTTACCGGCGGATATCCTGATGAAGATCCGGTCCCCAATGTATACATCTATGATCCGGAAACTGACAGCTGGACAAGAGGCCCAAAAATTCCACGGCCTCGCGGTGCAGCGGCGAGCGTTGTCTATAACGATAAAATATTTGTTGTCGGTGGCAGCCAGAATGGGCATATCGGTGGACATGTTCGCTGGTTTGATTCTTTTGATCCCGAGACCGGGGAATGGGAGCAACTGGCTGAAATACCGCGTTTTCGTGATCATTTCCAGGCAGCTGTTATTGGCGGAAAACTTTACGCCGCAGGTGGAAGAAGAACGTCACAGGCTTCAGGCCGGGTCTTCCAGCTGACGATTCCAGAAGTAGACGTATATGATTTTGAAACGGGGGAATGGAATCCCCTTCCCCCCACAGGTGATCTGCCCACCGAGCGCGCAGGTACAACCGCTATTTCTGTGGGAAATAATCTCGTAGTAATTGGTGGTGAAAGTGGGACACAGTCGGAGGCTCATTCCGAGGTTGAGGCTTATAACACAGAAACCGGGAAATGGCAGTCACTGCCCCAGCTGAATATGGGTCGCCACGGCACCCAGGCGATTGTCCATGATGGCAAAATTTACATTGCTGCGGGATCAAAAGTGCGCGGCGCTGAAGAGATCAATACGCAGGAAGTGCTGTCAATTCCATCTATGCTTATGGAGTAAGCTTCAGCAGTGCCCCCGTTGGGAGGGAGTTGCACTCCCGACGAAATATTTAAATTAGAAGCATCTATAATATGGTGATAATCTTTATTTAACGAATCAGAGGTGCAGACATCAGTCGCTCTGTCTTCTATATTAAGCTGGTGCATTCTCTGCTGTTCTTCCTTATCGGGATATGCACTCTTTATGTGCTGTATACCGTAGCTTTCGACCAGATCACGACGATAACCTGGATCGCATTTTCAATAGTTCTAGCCGAATTGATTATCCTGGTCTGGAATGATTGGCAGTGCCCACTAACCATATTTGCAGAAAATAGTGGTGCTGTGAGAGGCTCCGTCGCCGACCTTTACCTGCCCGGTTGGTTAGCCGATCACTTGTTCAAAATATTTGGACTTCTTTTTATTGTCATATGCCTGATGCTGGCCTGGCGTATATTTTGGTGAATTTGATTTAATATTTGCCTTGCTGGCTAGTCGATTTAACATAGTTCGTCATTATTAACAGGGATTTTGGGATGAATACATTATTTAAAAGCGTTCTGTGGACTTTTTTGTGCATCATATCTTTAATCATTTTCTCCTGTAGTTCAAATACTGATTCTGAAAAATATACTACCTGGGAGATCTACGGCGGGGGCAATGAATCCATTCGATATTCCACGCTCGATCAGATCGATACTACGAATGTAACCAGCCTGGAGAAAGCCTGGACCTACCACACCGGCGATGCCGATACCGCCAAAAATTCACAGATTCAGCACAACCCGATCATCATCGGCCACACGCTTTACGGTGTAACGCCCAAGATGAAGCTCTTTGCCCTGAATGCCGCCACTGGACAAGAAGAGTGGGTCTTCAATCCCATTCCCGATACTGCTGAAATCAATCATGGAATTACCAACAACCGGGGTGTGGCCTACTGGGAAGATGGTGATGACCACCGAATTTTGTACGTAGCCAATTCTCAACTATTTGCTGTTGATGCGACTACCGGCGAACCTGTTCCCTCTTTCGGTGAAAATGGAAGTATCCCGCTGGCCACCGGGCTCGGGGAAGAAAGCCGGGATCTTTACGTTTCCGCAACATCTCCGGGTATTGTGTATGAGGATCTGCTTATCCTGGGATCACGCGTTTCAGAAGGAGCCGATGCCGCTTCAGGAGATATCCGGGCGTTTAACGTGCGTACAGGTGATCTCGAGTGGACCTTTCACACCATCCCGCATCCCGGCGAAAAAGGCTATGAGACCTGGGAAGATCCCGAGGCCTGGAAACGTATCGGCGGCGCCAATAGCTGGGCGGGCATGAGTCTGGATGAAGAACGTGGCATAGTTTTCATTCCCACCGGCACGGCATCGCCCGACTTCTACGGTGGCAACCGCAAAGGGGCAAACCTCTTTGGCAATACGTTGCTGGCCCTGGATGCTGCCACCGGTGAACTAATTTGGCACTACCAGACGATTCACCATGACCTCTGGGACCGTGATCTCCCCTCCCCGCCCAGCCTGGTGACGGTAACCCATGACGGGCAGCAAATTGATGCCGTCGCCCAAACCACTAAAACAGGCTATGTTTTCCTTTTCAACCGAGAAACGGGTGAACCACTGTTTCCTATTGAAGAGAAGCCCGTACCCACTAATTCTGAACTGGAAGGTGAAGAGGTGTGGCCCACGCAGCCCGTACCAACCAAGCCAAAGCCCTATACCCGCCAGCATCTCAGTGAGGTTGATCTTAACCCTTTCGTATCGGATGAGGTCCGTGAAAAACTAAGGAAACGACTCCAGGAGCTGGACAGCGACCATATATTTGCTCCGCCCTCGCTTAACGGCGTCTTGATGTATCCCGGCTATGATGGAGGCGCAGAATGGGGCGGCAGTGCCTTCGATCCCGAAACCGGCCTTCTGTATGTCAACAGCAATGAAGTGCCGTGGACCCTGACCATGATCCCGGCCGGAGAGGAGCAGCCCGCTTCATCCCAACAGCCACAAGCAATGGGACGCAATTTGTACATGAGTAACTGCGTCAGTTGCCATGGGCCTGATATGGATGGAAGTGGCAATAATCCAGCAATCCAAAATGTGGAGGATAATTATGAAGCTGATGAGCTGTTGAACCTGGTCAAAAATGGCAGGCGCATGATGCCGGGTTTTGGTCACCTGGGGGAATCGGAGACCAAAGCGATCGTCAATTATCTGCTGGAAGAGGATTATTACGATATTTCAGCTAACCAGGAAGTAACCAATAGTGAGTCGCGCACCTCTCCCTATGTGATGACCGGCTACCATAAGTTCCAAACACCTGAAGGATATCCTGCCAGCAATCCGCCCTGGGGAACGCTAAACGCCATAAACCTGAATACCGGTGAGTATGCGTGGAGAATTCCGCTGGGCGAATATCCTGAACTGGCAAAACAGGGCATCTCAACCACAGGCACTGAAAATTACGGCGGCCCAGTGGTGACGTCCGGAGGTCTCGTACTTATAGCGGCTACCCTCGATTCCAAAATCCGGGCATTCCATAAAAAGACGGGGGAACTTCTGTGGGAAGAACAATTGCCGGCCGCGGGTTTCGCTACGCCAAGCATGTATCAAATCGACGGGAAACAATACCTGGTGATTGCCTGCGGTGGGGGCAAACTGGGAACAACTTCCGGAGATGAATATGTGGCTTTTGCATTGCCAACTGAGTAGAGAATCTCCCATCCAGACGATGTATTAATAATATTATTAATACGTTTAGGGGTTAAAAAAGCTTCCGTGTCATCCTGAACTTGTTTCAGGATCTGGTAAAGTCTTTTTCCGTTGACACCCAAACAAAACATATCAACGCATACTCGCGATATCAGGAACAGGTTGGATGACATCAAGATCTTATTCAATTAATCCGACCCTTATTAGCTAATCTGACACCATAATAAAGTGGTTTCATTCCGCGTATCACATCAGCAAAAAAATGCTTTTCTTTAGATGAGTTCTAAAGCAAAAATTTATTCATGCAACACCATCGATTCCTATCTTTAATTGCCTTGGCTGTTTCACTGGTTATGCTTGTATCATGTTCGCAAGAACAGGAGAAAGAGCCATCCCCTACCCCCCATCCCAAACCTGAGCCCACGGGAAAAACGTATGTCTACAATTGCCTGGAGGCCGCCAACATCATTGTCAAAGTGGACACCGCTGACGCCTGGCTTTTCCTGCAGGATACCACGGTGCACCTTCCCCAGGCTAAATCGGCATCCGGGGCTCGCTTCATGACAGAAGATTACCTGTACTGGTCGAAAGGTGATGAAGCGCTTGTCGAAATTGACAACCAGAGCTACGGGTATTGCGACGTGGACCAAAAGGAAACCGTCTGGGCGGATGCGCTGCTGCGGGGAGCCAGCTTCAGGGCCGCAGGAAATGAGCCAGGTTGGTACCTTGAGGTCTATCCCGACAGCATTAAATATGTGCTTGACTATGGAGAGCGGACACTGGTTACCCCGTCACCGGAACAAGAATTTAATACTGAAACCACCGAAAAAATTTATAAAGTAGAGACTGAAGAACACAACGTTACGATACGCGCTACCGATGAGTCTTGTACCTCCATGGCCGGAAAAGAGTTTGAATCCACCGTTTACCTGGCAGTAGATGGAAAAGAATACCAGGGCTGCGGGAAAGAGCTTCGGTATGAAATGCGGTACTAATTCCGACGGAGCTTTTTCTTTATATTCCAGTGTCAATTAATCTTAAAGCCCAAAAATCCAATCCTATGGATGAAGAAATTACGCATAAACTAGCGGTGCTTATCGATGCTGACAATGCGCAACCCTCGATTGTAGAAGGACTTTTGGCCGAGGTTGCAAAGTTCGGGACAGCAAATGTTAAACGCATCTATGGCGACTGGACCTCTCCCCGCCTGAGCAGCTGGAAAGATGTATTGCTCCAGCACTCCATACAGCCGATACAACAGTTCGGATATACGCGTGGGAAGAACGCCACCGACAGCGCCATGATTATCGATGCGATGGACCTGCTGTACAGCGACAAGTTTGACGGTTTTTGTCTGGTTTCCAGTGACAGCGATTTTACGAAGCTGGCGGCTCGGCTACGTGAGTCAGGACTGGTAGTGTATGGGTTTGGAGAACAGAAAACGCCGGAACCGTTTGTCGCTGCCTGCGACAAATTTGTATATACCGAGGTATTGCGGGATGAAGAGGATGATCAAATAGAAACAAAGCAGAAGTCCACTAACGAACTCAAACAAGATACAAAACTTGTAAACCTCCTGCGTAGTGCTGTTGAGGCTTCTTCTGACGAGACCAACTGGGCGCACCTGGGGCCCGTAGGCAGCTACATTGCAAAACAGTCGCCTGAGTTTGATCCCAGGAACTATGGCTTCCATAAATTGGGCGAATTGGTAAATGCCACGAAGCTTTTTGAGATGGAGGAGCGTCCTGTGGGAGAAGGGCAGTCGAAAGCGATCTATATAAAAGACAAGCGGAAGTGATTAATGATGAAATATATTTTCTAGTTCCGTGCTTTCAAATTGATTTTGGTTTTTTTGAATTTCCCGGTTTTCGGTCTCCCTTCCTCCCTTTTCCATTTCATAGCTTATCTCGTTCCGTTTCTCTGGTGCGGAACGCTGTAAATCCACTTCTGGTGGTCGGCGGTACAACAGCCTCCCAACAGTCTTTTTGACTCTTTTCAACCAGCTCAATTTGCAGTTATTTCATCAATTGCTAATTTGGGGTCTTCTACTCAACAAAAGGAGCTTATCATGAGACTACTGACATTCTTCTTACCTGCTCTAATTATTTTTGTTTTTGCCAGCATGCCGATCTCGGCCCAACTGCTGGAGGGCGGCGGTGAAGGCCCTATTGACAACCCGATTCAGCCCAGGGATGAAGCTGAAGAAAAAATCCTACACGCGCTCGAAGAGGTCCGATCGGGGCCCAGCTATGCCAATGTTTCGGTACGTGATGGTCGCCTGCTCCGGTTGCTCACTGAATCCACCAATGCGCAGCGTGTAGTTGAAATTGGGACTTCAACCGGCGAATCTTCGGTCTGGTTTGCCCTGGCGCTGCGGACCACCGGCGGGCACCTCTACACGCATGAAATTGACGAGAAACGAGCCCAGATAGCGCGCGAAAATTTTAAAAAAGCAGGTGTTGAAAACCTGATCACCCTTATAGAGGGCGATGCTCACGAAACAGTAAGTCGATATAAAGAGCCGATCGACATCCTGTTTTTGGATGCGGACAAATCCGGGTATCCTGATTACCTGCAAAAGCTGTTGCCACTTGTTCGTCCGGGTGGACTCGTCATCGCTCACAACATGCGTTACCCCGATCCGTCCCCCGAATATATTGAGGCAATCACCCAAAATCCCGAGCTGGAAACACTTTTCCTGCTCATGGACAGTGCTGGCATGGGCGTAACGATGAAGAAGAGGTAAGCTAATCGATACGATAATTAGGGATTCCTCAGACCCCGTTCAACTAATTGCTAGTCAATGCCTTCGGGGATTTTACATGCCAAGTTGGTGCAAGGTTTTCTCATCTGCAATCGAATTTCCTTTTATTTCACCAAGTCCATGTACAAGTCTGTAACCCTGATTTAGCGAAAAACTGCTAATGCACTCTTAGGGTGTTCATTTTTTGTATGACCAAAAAACGAACCAAAAAATCCCAGATATTCTCTTTTTCGGGCCTATTAGAGCTCATTGCTTTTCTGCTCCGTTCGCTTTTAAGCAAATTAACTGCAAGGATTTTCTGGACTTTGGGCGGAGCCATCGTCTAAGAACTGTGTTTTTTCGAACATACCTCAGACTTTTTGAGTAGGCTCTAATTATAGTAATTATAAATTTCAATTCAGTGTTTAATGTAGTGAAGTGAATAGAATAGCAGGGTTAAACGGCTCTAAGAATCCGGCCTTGGTAAAGTTGACCGCCCGGAAGGATCGGAGAGAAGCGTAAAGAAAAAATCTGTGATTTTTTTATTCCGACAGCTGTCGGAACGGGGATTTTTTGGTTCGTTTTTCATCACTAAAAAATGAACTCTCCAGTAAAATTATTTAAATGTCACGTTTCCCCGACCCATCTCGTCATAGGTATGTAAATGTTTCTTGATAACCCAAAACCCAACATACTATGACTATAACTACTGCAGAACTTCAGAAAGATTCTCACCCAAGGCTTACGCCCATTGAAAACCCGGATTCCATAAAACTGAAACTGGCATACTGGTTCACAAAGCGAAAGGTCGGGAAGGTAATCACACCCCTCAAAGTCCTCTATGCCCGCTTTCCCCAGGCACTGGGACTCTCCAAAGAGCTGATGGACCTGGATCAATTTTTTACCATTTCCTCGCGATTAAAACACCTGATCAAGGTATATGTGGCTACACTGAATGGCTGCGCTTTCTGCATCGACATCGGGAAGGCATCAGCTAAAACTAAGGATATAGATTCCTCTATTTTTGATGACCTTATGCAATTTGATGAGAGCGAGTCTTTTACAGCAGCCGAGAAATCGGCGCTCTCATATGTTGATGAGGCAACCAGGAACAAGCATGTTTCTGATTCTACGTTTAATCGCCTAAAGCAGCACTTTGATGAGCAGGAGATCGTGCAGATTACGCTTATCAATGCAATTGAGAATTACTATAATTTGATGAACGCTCCCATGAACATTAGCTCTGATGAATTGTGTGAACTGTTGAGCTAAATCATTTAAAAGGTATGGACCAATTAACAACCATTTTTGAAGAGCACCGTTCGCGCCTATTTCAGATCGCTTACGGTATGCTCGGCCGGGTTGCAAAGGCTGAAGACGCGGTACAGGAGGCTTATCTCCGTTGGCAAAAGCTGGACCTGGAGCAAATTCAAAACCCTGCAGCCTACCTGTCTACCATCGTCAGTCGCATCTGTTTGGACCAACTCAAATCAGCAAAAAACCGTCGGGAAAAATATGTAGGCCCCGACCTCCCCGAACCTCTCCTGGAATCAGACAAAGACAATCCACAGCAACAAACAGAACTGGCTGAATCGCTTTCAATGGCCCTGCTGGTCGTCCTGGAAAAGCTGACCCCAGTGCAACGCGCAGTATTCCTGCTGCATGAAGTGTTCGGGTACAATTACTCGGAAATTGCCGGCATGATCGGTAAGTCGAAAGCTCACTGCCGAAAAATCGGGCAGCGGGCACGTGACCATATCCAGGAGGGGCGCCCCCGGTTTGATACCGACAAAGAGAAACAGGAGAAACTGCTTCACTCTTTTATGGAGGCAGTACAACACGGCAATATCGCCAACCTCGAAAAAATGCTTGCCGATGATGCCATCCTGTATTCCGACGGCGGTGGCAAAGTCACAGCTGCACGAAGGCCTATTTTCGGAGCCAACAAAATTGCAAGATTTATGGTTGGCATACGCAAGCAACAGCAGGATCATGCAGTAGAAGTAGAGTTCACAGAGGTCAATGGGGTACCGGGGCTGGTCGTTCATATCGCGGATAAACTGCACAGCGTCTGGTCTTTTGAAATAGCAGATGGAAAAGTCCAGCATATTTATACCGTACTCAATCCTGACAAACTCAGCCACCTGTCCCATACGTAACCAATTGTTGCTTTTTGGGAGAAGAATGGTAGTTTGGGTGAGTCAGTTTTCATGTTTCACCCGAAGAACCTATGCACCGAGATCCCAAAATAAGCGAAACAACCCCATTCGGGGCACATAGTGAGATGGTTGCCCATCCCGGTGGAAAATCGGAACGTGAGGTTGAGCTGGCGATATTCAAAGACCATCGCTACTCTTTTTTCTACTGGCTGAAATGGACTCGCTTACTCCAAGAGTCCGGACAGATATCAGAATCGGAATCGCCAACGCTGGTTACCATAGACTGGCACCGTGACCTGGCACCGCCCTCCGATTCTGACAAGGAGGCATTGAATTCGCTTAACCAGCAGGATCTGGAAGAGGTTCGGGATTTTACGGTATATCAACTCGACCCCCATAACGACGGGCACGTACTGTCAGCGGCCTGGCTGAATGTGATTGGCGATATCATCCTACTAAAAAATTACGGGATGGAACAGAAAGACCATTGGACTGATCGGGATGGACATAACCATCAAATCATGGAATTTACCTCCATCGATACATTCCAGTCTGAAATAACTGCACGAGATGGGCCGATGTATCTTGACATCGACTTGGATTACTTCATCAAAAATAAGGTGGCCCCCTATCAACGAACAGATGTTCAGATCTATAAAGATGAGGAAATAGAGTCGGTCATTGATCCGCAAAATCCGTTATTTCAGCATATTCTTAAGTACCTTGAGGGAATCACGCTTGCATCCGAACCGCGTTACTGCGGGGGTATCCGAAACAGCAATCATATTTTGGAAGTGATTCTCAACCAGCTTTTTACCCAGGATATGGAGTGGAGACAATAGCCAAGTTATTTGGTATTTCAGTTACAAATTACTGTTGTCCGGTAAATTTTGGAAATCGCCACCTGGAGTCTTTATCGTCATGCAGGTGTTCTTTTTTAGTGATAAAAAGGAGCAGCTGGATTGGGATGAGAGGTCTACTTTATCAGATAGGAGTCTTATTCCCATGTAGTGTTCATTTTTTGTACGGCCAAAATCCGCCGGGAGTCGGACTAAAGAACTGTATGTACACCAAAAAAGCCGCCAAAGAATCCTAGATGTTGTACTATCCTGCCTATACATAGCCTATTGCATTGGAACATCACTCATCTTTTCAATAACCAGCTGCAGGGATTCTCTTGACTCAGAAAACCTTGTTAATTTCTTACTTATAGCTCTATCAACAAGAAGAAAAACCGAAGCATCTTTGCCTGATGTGGGCTGCAAAAGAAATCCTTTCAAAACCTTCTGAAGTTCGACCTAACATCAACAGTTCAACGGTTTAAATCTCGGAAATCACAGATTTTTTCTTTACGCTCCGCTCTGATCCTCTTCCAGGCGGTTAACTTTACCTAGGCCGGAATTCGTAGATTGGTCTTTCTGTAGACTACCTATTTATAGAGGGATCCTACCAGGTTTTTTCCAAAAAGGATATTTAACAACGTAAATACTTTGCCTGAAAGATTGAATACCCCAGACATTACTGATTACTGATAAAACAAAATCAGGTAAACACATCCTTGATTTTGGAGAAGAATCCTTTGCCATCATCTTCTTTGTTTTCGGCGGCAAAATGCTCTTGTCCCCTCAGCGCCTCAACATGCTTCCGCTCTTCTTTGGTGAGGTTACCGGGAATATAGACATTCACCCTGATAAACTGGTCGCCGCTGGTGGATCTGTTCAGATTCTGAATGCCTTTGTCCTTCATCCGCAAAAGCTTGCCGGGTTGTGTGCCCTCCTCAATTTTAATTTTTGCTTTCCCTTTGAGGGTGGGGACTTCCACTTCGGTGCCAAGGATGGCGTCAGGAACACTAAGGACTAAATCGTAATAAATATCGTCACCGTCACGCTCAAAGTGCTCGTGCTCTTCCTCTTCAATGAGAACAATCAGGTCGCCGGCTTCTCCTCCACGAATTCCGGCATTTCCCTGCCCTCGCATCGTGATGTAATTACCTTTGGAAACACCGGCGGGGATACGAACTTTGACAGTCTCTTTCCCTTTGTAGCGGCCTTCCCCGTGGCACTTTGAGCATTTATTCTTGATAATCCGTCCTTCGCCGTTACAATCGGGGCATCGCTGCACATTGACCATCTGTCCCAGCATCGTGCGGTGAACCTGCCGGACCTCACCCATACCATTACAGGTGCTGCAGGTTTCGTAGTCGTTCTCCGTTTCCGCACCGGTACCGTTACACTCGTCGCATTTGACCTGTTTCTTAACCTTAAGCTTTTTCTCGGTGCCAAAGGCGATCTCTTCAAGCCCCAGCTCGACACGAAGTTTCATATCGGAGCCCGGCTGCCCGGAGGAACGACGTCCCCTGGAGCGACCGCGCCCACCTCCGCTGAACTCACCGCCAAAAAAGTCGGAGCCGAAAATCTCGCTAAACCGGCTAAAAATATCTTCAAATCCAACATCCTGGTACTGGCCTCGACCGCCAAATCCACCACCCCCATTTACGCCCTGGTGGCCAAATTGGTCGTACTTGGCACGTTGCTGCTCATCACGGAGTACCTCGTAGGCCTCAGAGGCTTCCTTGAATTTCTTCTCTGCTTCCGGATCATCGGAATTGCGATCCGGGTGGTATTGCATCGCCAGCTTGCGATAGGCTTTTTTAATTTCATCCTGGCTGGCATCCTTGCTAACTCCAAGAATCTCGTAGTAGTCGCGGGGCATACTAAATTTATCCTTCCCTTATTCGCTTACAATTACTTTTGCGTGACGGATGGTTCGGTCGCCCATGCGATATCCATTTTCCAGGACTTTCAGCACGACATCGCTGCCAACGCTGTCATCTTCCGGCTTTTGGCTCATCATTGCATCGTGCAAATCCACGTTAAACGGCACCATCTCCTCATCGATCCGTTCAACACCATATTTATTCAATACTTCTTCAAACTTGTTGGCGACCAGCTCAACGCCATCCATAAAATTCTCATTAACCTCCGTCTCATCAAATGCTTTCAGTGTACGCTGCAGATCATCATTGATCGGCAGGAAGTCTTCCAGCGCCTTGGCTTTGGCTGTTTCAAAAAGCTGGGTGCGCTCACGCTGAAAACGCTTCCTCACATTCTCCAGTTCAGCCGCTTTCCGAAGATGGTTATCTTTGGCAGTGTCGACCTCATCCTTCAGTTCTTCAATCAACTGGTCTTGCTCCAGGAGCTTCTCGATAAGCTCTTCCTTTTCGAGCTCCGCATATTCCGTTTCCTCGACAGGTATCTTTTCCTGTTCCTGTGATTGCTGTTCAGCAGAATCCAATTCCTCATCCTGCTGCTCTTGTTTCACCTTTTCGTTGGTTTCGCTCATATCCTTTCAATTTTAGAAATTCCGTAATCGCTTCGTCAATTGCTTACCTTTTTATGCAAATAACATGCCACCAACCTAAATGTGACATTTTGCTGTCAAAGTTACGCAATGCTGGATTTTTTAGAAGTTAGTAGTTGGATGTTGGATAATCCATTTCTCTATAATCTCCGGCCTCTAACTTCCAGCTTCCAGCCTCAAACTTCTAACTTCCAACCTTTTACTCATCGTCTTCTTCGTAAAAAACTTCGATCATATTACCATCGGGATCAGAGATAAAAACAAAACGTCCTCTTTTTCGGTTCGCGGGACCACTCAAAATGCTGACCTCCTGTTCTCTGAAATACTCTGCCAGCTCATCCACTTCGTCGGGAGAATCCACATAAAAACCGAAATGATCAACGCGGTAATCGCGCGAGCTGGGATCATAGCTTGTTTCTGCCTCTACCAGTACCAGGGTATCCTCATCTCCAACCTGGTAGACCGCCATGCTTTTTCCCATCTTGCGGAGCAGTTCAAAACCCAGAACCTCTCCGTAAAACTCTTCCGCTTTTTCGATGTCATTAACCCTGATAGTGATGTGATTAAGTCCCGATGGATTGAATTTTGCCATGTTGTTGCGTTTAGTCTGCGAAGTTAATTAAAGATTTTGTCGTGACGGGTGAGCTCACTAGTCATGAGAAAATACAATGTTTATCGACATATAATTCGATCACCCGTTCAATGTCGTTAATTCACTCATTAACAGCCCTGATAATAACGTTTTTAGCTGTTATCTTCATCCAGATCTTAAACTCAAGACTGACCAGCAGTGGCTACACTTTATATCGTTGCAACACCTATTGGAAACCTGGATGACTTCTCTCCCCGGGCGGTGGAGGTCCTGAAATCTGTTTCCTACATCGCCTGTGAGGATACTCGGAGTTCAGGCATTCTCCTGAAAGAATACGGTATTGATACACCTACGTTCTCATTTCATCAGCACAACGAACATCAGAAAGTGGACTACCTGGTTCAACTTTTGGATGCGAACCAACCGGTAGCGTTGATTTCTGATGCAGGCATGCCGGGTATCTCTGATCCCGGGTTCCTGGCCGTGCGCGAGGCATATCAATATGGGCACAAAGTCACTGTTATCCCGGGACCCGATGCCGCCACGACGGCAGTTGTGGCAAGCGGATTGCCATGTGATCGCTACGTTTATGAAGGATTTCTTCCCCATAAGAAGGGGCGGCAAAAGCGGTTGAAACAACTATCTGCCGAAGAACGAACGATCATCTTCTATGAAAGCCCGTATCGTGTGATCAAGTTGCTGGAAGAGTTGAATGAACATTTTGATCCAGGCCAATGGGCAGCCGTATGCCGGGAGCTGACAAAAAAATTTGAAGAAGTTGTCAGGGGTAGCCTGTCAGAATTACTCACCGAGTTTGAAAGCCGCGATGAACTAAAAGGTGAATTTGTGATCGTTGTAGCGCCGAAAGGATATGATGAATAAACTAAATTCCATCTCTTCAAATTTATGGTCTAACAAATGGGCGCTGAGTATCCTGTCCGGTTTGCTTCTGGGCCTGAGCTATCCCCCCGTGCCCTTCCCGTTTTTGATATTCCCGGCCTGGATTCTGCTTTTTCGCCTCTTAGAGCTCACCGAGACCAATCGCGGTGCGGCTTACTGGAGTTACATTTCATTTGTAATATGGAACCTGATCACTACCTATTGGCTGATGTTGGCCACAGTGGCGGGGGGCATAGCGGCGATTCTGGCCAACTCTGCGGTCATGACCATCCCGATTGTTTTTCAGCGGCAGTTTCAAAAGAAGCTGAAGTCACCCTGGCTCATCGCCCTGTTACAGGCCGCGGCATGGATCAGCTATGAGTTTTTGCATCACAATTGGGACCTGGCCTGGCCCTGGTTGTCACTTGGCAATGCGTGGTCTAACGTACCGGGACTGGTGCAATATATTTCCCTGACCGGCTACTGGAGCATCTCATTTTGGGTCTTGGTTACGGCCAGCCTGGCCTGGCAGGCGGTCAAAACTTCGGATAGACGTCTTGCCCTCGGGGCTGTGGCGGTGGTATTGCTGTTTCCCGCAGTCTCGCTCGTCCAGTATTACAGCACATCATTTTCGTCTGACAAAAAGATTGAAGCTGTGGTGGCACAGCCTAATTTTGACACCTATCAAACCTACGGGGGCTATGGAAATGTATTTGACACGCAGCAAGTGCTATACAATCTCTCCGACTCTGTCCGCACCGACTCCACCGACCTGGTGCTTTGGCCCGAAAACGCCGTGCGGGGATCATTGACCTCCCGCGAAATTTCCGGTTCCACGACGCTACGGGTAAAAAATAATCTCAGCCAGAGGGCAAAAGAATGGGATTTAACCCTTATTACCGGGACAACATACTTTGAATACTTTTATGATGAGAAGATGCCGCCGCTTGTCCGGAATCCCGAAACGGATCCTTTTCTATACTACAATGCGGCGTTGAGTTTTTACCCCGATCAAAAATATGAGGTATATCGGAAGTATAACCTCGTTCCGATTGTGGAGCGCGTTCCTTTTGTACAATTCCTAAACGCGATCGACATTTTGGGGTGGGTGAATTGGCGTGACGCGCAGGGATATGGCAAAGGCACTAAGCCACAACAATTCCGGGTCGATGGCACCCAGACCCCGGCACTTGTGTGTTACGATTCAGTGTTCCCAAACTGGGTTCGCCAGTATGTTAGCCAGGGTTCCGGTTTTATCAGCATCATAACCAATGACGGATGGTGGGGCAATACCAGTGGACATCACCAGCATTTTGCGTATGCCCGACTGCGGGCGATAGAATTCCGGCGCTGGATTGTGCGAAGTGCGAACAACGGAATTTCCGGCATCATTAATCCCCATGGGAATATCGAGGTAAAAACAAATTATTGGAAGAAAACCGCATTCCGTTATGATGTGCCCGTGCTGGAGGAACAAACACTCTACACGCGCTGGGGCGATTGGTTTCCCATCACAATGGTTGCGATGACAGCGTTTGGTTTTGGACTTATCCTGGTTCGCAAAAAATAGTTCGGCTCTAGAGGGGTTAATATTCAGCCCTCGGTTCCCCTACCTCACTCCCGGGTGCTGTGTATAAAAGTTCGTACCAAATAAACGTTTTTCCTCAAAAAATGCTTTCGTAAGGAAAAACTAGTCATATCCGCATTTTTCTGTGTATTAAGGCCAAGTATGGAATCCGTATCAGAACAACAATTTTCGGAATGGGCAGCCAGATTGAGCAGGTCGGATGAAAAAGCCCTGGATGAACTCTTCGATAAAACATTTGAAGTATATGTGAAATTCGCCTGGCGATTCACCAAGGATAAATCATCTGCCGTCGATATCGTACAAAATAGCTTTATAAAGCTTTGGCAAATACGGGCTGATCTCGATCCTTCCCAATCGCTGAAAACATATATCTATCGCATGGTTAAAAATAATGCATTGAACTATTTGCGTGATAATCGACAGCACTCGCTCCAGGTTGATGAACTGCAATTGGCTGATCCCGATGCCGGCATATCGGAACCGTCGGAAGAAAATCCACTGGCCGAACATCTAAAAAAGTGGGTCGAAGATCTGCCCAAACGGCAACAACAGGTTTTCGAACTGAGCAGATACGATGGACTAACGCACGAAGAAATTGCAGGTGTATTACAAATCGCTCCACGAACTGTCAATAACCATATGGTTGCCGCTCTGAATACGCTCAAAGATAACTATGAGAACTACAGGCAACGCAGGAAAAATATAGCATGAACAAGAAAAACAATATATCAGAAATCCTCAGCTACTGGCTGAAGAAAATTGATCCCAAGGACCGGTCTGCGGTAAAAAAGTTGTGGGATGAGGCCGAAGATATTGATGAGACTGATGAGCTTACGATCACCAAGGAAGATAAAGCCAGCGCTTTAGCTCACATTAAAAACGAACTAAATCTCACGCAGGTAGATGAAACGCAAACTGAGGATAGAGATGCCACCATTTTTACACTGAATTGGCGGTGGGTTGCAACAGCGGCCACCATCCTCCTGGCGGCTGGAATATCATATTTATTTATTCCCATCAGAGAAGTAGCACCATATGGACAACAAAAGACCGTATATCTTTCAGATGACACACGAGTTTTACTCAACAGCGGGAGTTCAGTGAGTTATAATCGACTTTACGGGGTTATCAATCGCAGTACCACCCTGGAGGGGGAGGCTTTTTTTGAAGTACAATCAGGCGAAGTTCCCTTTACCGTTGAGACATTCAATGCAGAAATACATGTTCTGGGCACCAAATTCAACGTTCGCTCCTGGGGAACAGAACCGGGTTCAGAAACAACTGTCACACTCACAGAAGGGAAACTTGCGTTTCAGTCACTTACCGCACCTGGCAGCGCTATCATCCTCAATCCCGGTGAACAAAGTTCTCTTTCGCTGAATCAAAGTGTGCCCACCGAACCCGACAATACGTCTCTCGAAAATACACTCTCCTGGATGGAGAACCGGTTCATGTTCGAAAACCGTCCGCTTTACCAGATTATTCCCGAGCTTGAACGGCGATTTAATATATCCATCGACGTACGGGCAGACAGAATTATGAATGACTCCCTGACTATCTACTACTCCAACCAGGTAAAGGCCGAGGAGATCATCAAGGATATCTGCCTGAGCCAGGGCGTCACATACCGAGCGATGAACAATGGATTTGTGATAGAAAATCGATAATAGATACTAACATATGAGAATAAGGGACGGAATATTTTTAGCAATTCTATTCATCTTGCTATTCGCCGGCAGAGCAATGGGTCAGGATGCCAACAATCCCGGAGCCGACCGATATACCCTTATATTTCAAGGTATCCCCATTGAACAGGCGTTGAAGGATCTTGTTGAGACCACAAAAATCGATCTCATCTACAATCCAAACCTACTACGTGATCAACAGGTATTCAGTATCTCAAAGCAAAAAAAGCCGGAAGAGGTACTTTCTGATATATTAAATGGAACAAAACTGGATTACGTCCTGCTCTCCTCCGGTACTTTTTTGATTATCGAATCTGCCAATACTCCATCCAAATATGGAAGTTTTGCTGGAACCGTATACGACAAATCCACAGGGGAACCACTTGACGGGGCAAATGTGTTAATTGCTGACGCTTCCACCGGTACCTCGACAAACCGTTCCGGTAGATTTTCGATTGCCCCCCTTCTTTCTGGGCAATACGAGGTCACTATAACCTACGTAGGATACCAGGCGATACGTGACACCGTTTGGATACCAATGCAATCCAGTAATCCCCAAAATTTTTACCTTGAGGCACGACCTGTTTTCATTGAGCCTCTGATTGTCTCAAGCATTCAGCCACGCTTGCCATATTACGGGGCAAGCGGTGAAGAAGTAACTGACCTAACCGGCAGCCGCGGATCTTATACCGGCACTCCCGATGCTATCCGAAGCATCAATGCTGTGATGGGTACTAATTTCAGCCTTTCGGTGGCTGATCTCCATCTGCAGGGTGGGGCCGCAGGCGACCACAAAGTGCTGTTGGATGGTACCCCGGTCTATAATCCCGTGAGCCTGGGGCGCCTGACGGGTGCTTTTAGTCCTTATGCATTAGAAAAAATCACCATCCACAAAGCGGGTTTTGGCGTAGAGGTGGGAAGCCAATTATCGGGTATCATTGAAGTAAAACAGGATCTTGCAGATCATTCCGAGAATACCATCACCGCGCAGGCCGATCCATTAAATGTGAACGCAAGGATTGATCTCGCAACCGACCTGTCCGAGCAGGTGACGCTTAAAACGATGGTAGCAGGACGAAGTAATATCTGGCAATGGTATCAAAAACCATCCCTGGACGGAACTCTTGAGCAATGGGACCGCCTGGATCCGCTGCTGATCGAAAACCTTCTGGAAAACACCTCGGTAGCCTCAAATTTCAGGGCGTTATTCCATGACTCCGACATCCGGTTCTATGATCTGCACATGAAAAACGAACTCCGGTTTAACGAGTTTCACTCAACATCACTGAGCTTGTATCAAGGCAAGAACTACCTGCAAACTCAGCTACTCTCCCATAACGACAACGCGGAGTCTGACGTACCCGATTTTATGTATACGCAGGATGGATATGACTGGCTCAACACGGTGGGTACCCTGCAGCACGACTGGCTTATCAGTTCCCGGCTTAACGCCTCCTTTAAAACCTCGTTAACAAGCCACCGCTCCACACACCACTTTGCGATGGCCAACAGCGATGAATTGAATACTGTTCCAGCCAATCCCGACCAGGCTTTAGCCAGGCTACGTGATGCCGTTGATGGCCAGGCGCACAGCGGTGATCAAAACAAGCTTACAGAAGCGAGCGTCGAAGCCCGTTTTGATTACAGCCTGCATCGCCACCACACGCTCGATTTTGGATTGGAGTCCAAGTTCGTTGATTACGCTTTTAGTCTCTCAGACCCATTCTATCATCCCACTTCTACTGCGGGGAGACAGTTCATGCTTAGCGGTTTTTTGGACGATGAGATCGCCCTAGGTTACCAGACCAATTTCAAAGCTGGAACTCGTTTCACATACATTCCCAGTATTCGACAACTCTTTGCTGAACCGCGATTATCACTCCAGTATGATACGCCCGAAACCAGTTTGGGCTATTTTTCAGCTAAAATTTCGACCGGTATCTACAGGCAATTCATCAATCAATTTGATGTCACTAGTGTGGGACCGAGTGCCATCGTCCCATCCAATCGTTTCTGGGTACCTGCCGACTACAGTACGGATGTGCCAAAAGCGTATCATATAAATTCAGAACTCCTGCTTGAACCGACAGAGCATCTGGCCCTGCGCTGGGAGGGATATTATAAATGGCATCCAAAAATCCTGGCGCTCGATTACCATGCCCTGCTCCAGACTCCCGATTCTCCCACTGATCATTTCGAGGATCAAAACAATTTCATCGTCACAGGCAAAAGTTATACCTATGGTACCGGATTAAGCATTTCCCAATTTTTTGAATCCCTGCAGGCGGAAATGACCCTCTCCTACCAGTATATGCTGGCAAAGCAGCGAATTCCCAACCGTTTTGATGACAATTATGTAGAAACGCCCTGGAATCATCCTCATAAACTTTCCGCCGGGTTGAACTGGAATATTACAGGCGGGCTCACTACAACGGTGCGCTGGCAAAGCATATGGGGACGAGCCTGGGCGTTCAAAAGAGCCTATTATGACTACCTTACGATTCATCAAAACCAGTCAAAATTTGGTCCATATAACGTAACCTCTCCTTCTGACGACACACTTTCACCATTTCATCAGCTCGACCTGGGGCTAAGCTACGGCCATTCATTCGGGGAATCATCAATGCGAATTCAGGTCGATTTGATAAACCTGCTGAACCGAAAGAATGTACTCGAGAACCAGATTGTTCCACAACCCACAACTGGTACCGGCACTGAATATGGCATCCAGGAACGGAAATTGCCCGGTTTTACCCCTTCCGTTAGTATAGAACTCTTCTTTTGAGTCCGTATAGCTCTTGCAAATACACTCTTTAAATTTTTTTAGAAAAAACTAGTCATCCCTCCGATTCACCCGTGTATGTACCCTGTAATTTAACCTCAATAAAATCAACAAGGTACATATGAATTCTTTGAATAGAATACTGTCAAAATTGGGTGTATTTCCTCTGTTGCTATCAGTCGCGTTGGTCATGACTATGACCGGCTGCGGTAATGATGATGGCGATGATAACGGCATGGGACCCGGCACTGAAATGAACATTGTAGAGCAGGCGCAATCCAATGATAACCTGAGCACATTGGCCCAGGCCATTGTAGATGCCGAGCTGACTGCTACGTTGGAGGGAGACGGGCCATTTACCGTTTTTGCACCTACGAATACAGCTTTCAATGCCCTACCAGAGGGTACGCTCTCAAGCCTTTCAACAGAACAATTGGCGGACATACTTACTTTCCACGTCATAGAAGGTGAAATCCGGGCCGGGGATCTGGAAGCCAGTCAAACCGTAGAAACCGTGCTCGGCGAAGAACTGCTTGTTACCTCTGACGGAGGTATGGTTTCGGTAAACGGTAGTGCCGTCGTTTCTACTGCGGATGTGGATGCCAGCAACGGTGTCATTCATGTCATTGATGGCGTGTTGTTACCCAAAGGATTCCGTGAGCCCAACATTGTGGATACTGCTGAAGATCTCGGCAATTTCACAACCCTGGTTGGTGCACTGGATCAAACCGGTCTCAAATCTACCATCAAATACCAGGGACCGTTTACAGTGTTTGCCCCAACGGATGAAGCTTTTTCCAACCTGCCAGACGGACTGTTAAGCAGTCTTTCCGATGAAGATCTTGCTGAAATCCTGCAATATCATGTGATCGGCAGTGAAGTGATGGCCGGCGACCTTGCTGCAGAACAGGCCGTAGCTTCACTTACAGGTGAAGAATTGTATATCACAGCAGATGGCGATGTTACGGTCAACGGTAGTGCTGCAGTAACTACAGCTGATGTGGATGCCAGCAATGGAGTAATCCATGCCATTGACGAGGTATTGCTACCCGATCGATTCCAAAATGTTGTGGATAACGCCTCAAAGCGATATGAACTCTCCACGGTAGTTTCAGCAATCGTAGATGCCGAACTGGCTTCCACGCTCGCTGATTCCGAATCTGAATTTACAGTCTTTGCCCCCGGTAATGCCGCTTTCGAAGGCGTCGACTTGTCCGGTTTATCTCAGCAAGAACTTGCTGAGATCCTCACATTCCACGTAATTGAAGGATCTGTTCTCTCAGGCGACCTGCAAGCTAGTCAAACCGTAGAAACAGTACAGGGTGAAGAATTGCTTATCACCTCATCAGAAGGTACGGTTACAATCAACGGAAGTGCCGAAGTTACCACTGCCGATATTGAAGGCACGAATGGTGTGATTCATATTATTGACGGCCTCCTGCTGCCTTCTGATTACCGGGATCCTAATATCGTGGACCAGGCAGAAAATCTGGGTAACTTTACTTCGTTAGTGGGTGCCCTCGAACAGACCGGGCTTAAAACCACCATCCAGTACCAGGGACCCTTTACGGTATTTGCACCGACGGACGATGCCTTTTCCAACTTGCCTGATGGACTGTTGAGCAGCTTATCTGACGAACAGCTTGCCGAAATCCTGCAATATCACGTAGTGTCCGGTGAGATTATGTCTGGCGACCTTGAAGCCCAGCAGGCCGTACCTACACTTACCCAAGAAGATATCTTTGTAACGGCAAATGGTGGTGTAAATGTGAATGGTGCTGCCTCGGTCGTTGCTGCAGATGTTGACGCCACAAATGGTGTAATCCATGCCATCGATGAGGTACTGTTACCGAACAAGTTTATAACGGTAGTTGGTATCGTGACCAAACGTTACGATTTGAGCACACTTGCCGGTGCCGTTGTGGAAGCAGACCTTGCTGCCACACTTTCTGACACTGAATCCGAATTCACCATCTTTGCTCCCCTAAACAGTGCCTTTGAGGGAGTTGACCTGTCCGGGTTAAGTCAACAGGAGCTAGCGGATATCTTGACCTATCACGTTATTCCAAGCAAAGTGCTTTCCGGAGACCTGAGTGACGGTCAAACTGCTACCACAGTTAACGGCGCTGATATTTCAATATCGATTGCTGACGGTACCGTAAGCATCAATGGTGATGCGGCAGTCGTTCAAACTGTTGACCTTGAAGGAACCAATGGTGTTGTACATATCATCGACGGAGTCTTATCTCCTCCGTCTGAGTAGTGCAATACGATGACATCCAATAGTAAAGGCCTTCTTGTGAAAGGGAAGGCCTTTTTATTTTTACATTCATTCTAAATAGCCACAAAAATTGCAATAGTACTTTTCACTTAGGTTATTTTTTAATAGTAAATTGCAGTTGCAGTAACCAATCGAAAATTTTAGATTTACCCAATCATAAGGTTTTGAAAGCTTTAGGAGTTTAAATAACAAGTCTGCAAATAACCATTTTAGAGAAACGGCTGTTTAATCGGGATCAATAGTAAAACTCAGTTAAACTATTCGTAATCCGAAACTTATACCGTTCAGACTTGTTCATAGTACCCATTTGACAGTGAATCAAAAGACTAGCGAATAAGATGAAAAATATAACCAAAGTCGATAATAAAGATTTTCGAGGTTACTGGGTTCGTATTCAGCGCGACCATCGAAAATTTAGTAAACGATTTCGAAGAAGAGACTATGACAGTTGGGAAGAAGCCCGGGAAGCTGCCATAAAATATCGCGATGAGTGGCTTGCCGAATGGGAAAAACTGGCGCGAAATCCCGATCAAAAAATTCAGTATCAAAATAGCGTTACGGGTGAAATTGGGATTCACAAAACGACCAAAAACGGCGTTGTTTACCTGGGGGTAAGTTATATTAACGAAGATGGCGAGCAAAAAATTAAAGCCTTTCGTGCAGGCAAGCCTGAGGAAGACGGGTATGAGGAATCCTATGATGAGGCAATGGAGGAAGCGAAGGAATTCCGTGATGAAGTGAACATGAAGAGATTTGGTGTTCGCTGGGTTAACTACAAACGAAGAAAACAAGAAGAAAAGAAAAAAGAAGCGGAAAATTCCAGCGGGTAGGCCTTTAATTTAACAAACCGGGGCTTTATGCAGGCCAAACCCAGGAACTTCATCCAACCCGTCAAATATCTACTTGGTCACACTGACACGGAGGCCCCGACTTGATGGAATTAATCTCATAAATTTTAAAACTGGGATTTATAGTGCAGTAAATGTTTGGTCTGGAGCCAAACTAAGCACACTTTCAACCATCAAATCAATGAGTTTGTTGACATCTTTTATTGAGGCGGTTTCCACGGGAGAATGCATGTAGCGAAGAGGCAGTGAAATGAGAGCGCTGGCGATACCGGTTTTCTGGTAGAAAATGCTGTCGGTGTCGGTGCCGGTTCGAACGCTGTTTGCCTCATGTTGAATTTCAAACTCATGCTCTTTAGCCACCTGTTCCAGGAACTCCACAACTTTAGGGTGATTGGCACCCCCATGTTGAAGGACCGGTCCTTTGCCCAATTTCACTAGTCCATGCTCCTTATTATTGATTCCCGGGGAGTCGGTCGCATGTGTTACATCTGTGACCAAGGCCAAATCAGGCTGATGCCGGAAGCTCATCATGCGCGCTCCATAGCCCCCGACCTCTTCCTGTACTGAGTTGAGCGCCATCACGTTCACATTCAACTCATCGCGCCGATCATTCAACTTTCGGAGTGCCTGTGCAACCATATACCCACCAATGCGGTTGTCGAGGGCCCGGCCCGTAAGGATCTGGTCAGATAAAAACTCAAAGTCATCGGAATAGGTTACCGGGTCACCCACCTGCACCATCTTCAGGGCTTCTTCTCTGCTGGATGCCCCGATATCCACATAAATATCTTTCCAGGCGGGCTGTTTCCCTCCCCCGTTTTTCTTGTTTTGCAGGTGAATAGCAGTGTTTCCAACTACGCCTGATACGACCCCATCCCTGGCATGAATAAACACACGTTTTGCCCGGGCGATGGTTGAATCACTACCTCCCAGTTTATTCAGGTAGATAAAACCATCTTCTGTAATATGCTGCACGATCATGCCAATTTCATCACAATGCGCTTCGAGCATCACCGTCACAACATCGAAGCTCGTATTAAGCTTAGCTACTGCTGATCCGTACGTGTCGGTCTCCACCTCGTCGGCAAAATCATCTACATATTCCGTCCAAACCTGCTGCCCCGCCGACTCAAATCCGGTGGGACTGGGTGTTACCAGCAGTTTTTCCAAAAAATCGTATTCAGGCGTGTCGTACATAAATTTCTTCTAAATATTTATTGAAATAATTATGAGACAATAGTTCTCCATTAACTTCCCTGAATATAAGAATTCAGTGCAGACTGCCTAAAATTGATTTTCCATAATAACACCTTTGATTTCGCTCACTAAGATCACATCTTTCAATTCATTATTTCTAAATTTCAGTTTATCAGCATCATGATTCGCCCTGAATACGTACCTGACCTCTTCCCACACTGGAGCACCATTCCAATCCGATTCCGTGACCTGGACCCACTGAATCATGTTAATAATGCCATTTTTAGTACTTACTACGAGGAAGCGCGCATAGACTTCATTCGGCAGGTACCAGTATTGAAGCAGCAAATCAGGTCGGAATACAGTTTTGTCCTTGTTAATCTGCATATCGACTTTATAAAGCCTGCAGAATATCCGGGAGAACTGCTAGTCGGTTCCGGTATCAAATCGATTGGGAATACCAGCATTACCAGCTTCCAGGCGATCTTTCACTCTGGGAGCAAAGCCCTGGTTTCGGTCGCCGAAGCCTCCGGCGTGTGGTTTAATTTAGAAAAACAGCGTCCCTCCCGAATTCCCCATTTTGAGGGACAAGATAAATTTATTCTGGATGCAACGTTGTTTGAGTAGGAGAACTGATGCAATTGAGCCAATAGTTACACTATACCGTCTTTTCTGTCATTTCGAGCGGAATCCCGATGGTTTTTCCGGGATGGAGTCGAGAAATATCCGTATCCCGAGAGGGGGATTTCTCCATTACGAGCGGAAAACCGCAGCTCTCTAGTCGAAATGACAACAAAAAAAGCAGATAGCATTTTACTCCCTCTATGCAGACGGTAACCGAGCAAACACAACGTTTCACGGAGGAGACTCAAAGGATTACAAAGGTCTTTGTAGCATTTTTGTGTATCCTACGTGAAACCCTGTGATTAATTCATCAAGTGTGACTTTAGTGATAGATCACATTGTGATATATTCCAAAAGAAAAATTGGCATGAGATTTACTAAATAATGGATAAAAGCACCCAGTACAAAATTTTTAACGATCCCATCCACGGGTTTATCTCCATTCCCAAAGGCATCATCCTGCGACTCATTGACCATCCCTGGGTACAGCGACTCCGTCGGATAAAACAGATGGGGCTGGGCTACTTGGTCTTTCCTGCTGCCGAACATTCCCGCTTTTCGCATGCCATCGGTGCAATGGAACTGGCACAGCGTATACTGAACAACCTCCGGGAAAAAGATACGACCATCAGTCCCGCCGAATACGAAGGCACGCTCATTGCTGTTTTGCTGCATGATGTAGGGCACGGGCCACTCTCCCACACGCTGGAGCACAACCTGATCAAAGAGGATTTTCACCACGAGATGATGACGCTGGCTATTATGCGGGAGCTCAACAAGCAGATGGACGGGGCCCTTGAGACCGCCATCCAAATTTTTACCGATCAGTACGATAAAAAGCCGTTCCTCAACCAACTCATCTCCTCGCAACTTGATATTGACCGTCTCGACTACCTCAAGCGGGACAGTTTTTTTACCGGCGTTTATGAAGGATCAGTAGGTATCGAACGAATCCTAAAAACAATGCGCGTGCACAAGGGCAACATTGTGATTGAGAAGAAAGGGATCTACGCGATAGAAAACTATATCCTTGCCCGCCGACTCATGTACATGCAGGTCTACCTGCACAAAACCGTACTTGCCGCCGACAAGCTGCTGCGAAATATTTTCACGCGGGTTCACCAACTGATCGACCAGGACTTTGATCTTTATTACGCCTCCCCTGCCCTAAAATTTTTCCTGGAAAAGCAGCCGAACGCCAACAAAGGAATCTCCAAAACGATGATTAACCATTTCATTGACCTCGATGACAACGATGTGTTTATGAGTATCAAGTACTGGCAAAAGTCGGACGACGCGATTCTCTCAGATCTCTGCCGCCGGTTCCAGGCCCGCACGCTTTTCAGAACCACATTCCTTAAACGGAAACCGAGCAAAAAAATAGTCGAACAGCTCAAAACAAAAACGCAAAAAGCGCTGAAGAACAACAATTTGCCATATGATGAAAAAGCTGCCAGCTATTACTATTCGTTTGATGAAAGCTATAGCGAGGCGTACCGATATGAGAGCGAAGGAATCTGGATCCTGGAAGGAAAAGACAAGGCTGTTGAATTTTCAAAAGCGGCAGATACCAAAAATATTATCGCCCTGACCCAGCCCGTAGTTAAACCATACGTGGTCCACTTGAAAGATTTCGATGTGGAAGTTTGAGCTGGTACCGTTATTCATTAATTCGTAAAACAATTAGCCACAGATCTAAACGGATTAATTTAAGATTATCTGTGTAATCCGTGGCTACTACAGTAACAACTAAACAAAGCTGTCTAAAAAGACTGAATTTATTTTATGGCTATATACTAGTCATTCTTCACATTAGGATTCGGCGCCGGCGTCCGTGCACCCACCTCCTCTTTCCACTGTTTTAACTCTTGATGTAATTGCTCCGTTTTGCCGGGCATCCTTTCAACTAAATTCTCCTGTTCCCCGATATCTTCAGCAATGTTATACAGCTCCAGGCGACCATCTTCGTAAAACTCGATCAGCTTGTATTGCCCTTTGCGTATAGCACTGGAAGGCGACCCGCCCTGGTTTCCGTAATGCGGGTAGTGCCAATACAATGGACCCCGCTCCATCTGTTCGCCTTTGAGCAACGGCACCAGGCTCTTCCCATCCACATGTTGATCGGGCTTTAACGAGATTCCCGCAATCTCCAACATTGTGGGGTAGAAATCCATGCTGATGACCGGCTCACGGGTTGCGGAACCCGGGGTCGTTACGCCGGGCCAGGTGATAATCATCGGCTCACGGATCCCGCCCTCGTACATCCATCCTTTGCCTCCGCGCAGTGGCATGTTGGAGGTCGGGTGCCCTTCAGAAGTCGACAGCCCTCCATTGTCGGACATAAAAATTACAATCGTATTTTCTTCCAATCCCAGTGACCGAACAGTATTCATAACTTTTCCCACGGCACGATCCATCGATTCCACCATCCCGGCATATACTGAATCATTTTGGACCAAGCGTACTTTACGCGCGCCCTCCTCTCCCCAGCTGTTCTCAAGTGCCAGCCTCTTCTGTTTTTCCCCATATTTTTCGACCAGCAGATATGGAGCCTGTTGGGGGTTGTGCACCGAATAAAATGACAAGTAAGCAAAAAACGGTTCTTGTTCATGTTCCCGAATAAATCGGGAGGTTTCGTCGGCAAGCCGCATAGGCAGGTGTTCGCCCTCTGATTTGGCGTCCAAACGAGGGTTATCATATGGCTCAAAGTAGCCGCCTGGGGGAGAGCCCCTGTCATGCCCCCCAACATTGATATCGAATCCCTGGTTTTCAGGCCAATATTTCTCAGAGGGCCCCAGGTGCCATTTTCCGGCAAAAAAGGTAGAGTAGCCGTCAGCTTTTAATGCTTCAGCAATTGTAATCTCTTCGAGCGGTAGGTGCTCCACGTATGATGCCGGAACCAACGGTTTGTCACGCGTCCAGTGATCCTGGACCTCATCAGGTTGTGGGGCCCCGAACCAGTCAGTGGTATTCATACGACCCGGATTCTTGCCGGTCATAATACTGGCTCTTGTCGGTGAGCAAACCGGACTAGCGGCATATGCCTGTAGAAAGCTCATGCCACGAGCGGCCAATGCATCGATGTTTGGTGTTTCGTAAAACGTGCTGCCAAAGCTGCCGATATCCTTCCATCCCAAATCATCAACCAGGAAGAAAATAATATTTGGCTTATCCCCTGGATCGGTAGCTGTTATTGATTTAAGAGTAAATCCCAAAAGGAACAGGAAACAAACAAAGGCCTTTAAAATTGCCATATCCCATCTGTATCTACACATATCATCCCTTTTATTTGATCTCAATTATTCTGGGCTCCCAGCTTTTAACGGTATACAGATAATTCTAAACAGAGTGCCCGTAATTAAAAGTAGGGATCCTCAGGTCCCTATTAAGTATATGAAATAACTCCTATTGACCAATATAGTGCAGGCCTTTTCTTATTTCCCGGCCAAATTTCCTGAATTTGGAGCAATATTTTTGATGATCTTGGAGCCTGGAACACGGTCTTTAAAACTTTTCTCCCGAGTCAGTATGGTCATTTTTTCAGTGAAGAAAAAACGACCCAAAAAATTCACCAAAAAATCCCAGATATTCTCTCTGGCTGACCACTAAACAGAACTTTGCTTTTCCTCTTTAGTCGCTTATATGAGATCTGAATGCAGGGATTTTCTGGACTTGGATGCCGCACTAATACTTTTATATCCTATTTTTATAAAGCAGGATACGACTTTTTGAGGAAGGCCTCAGTTCATACCTCCTGCACTTACTGCAAAGTAAATTTTAACAGAAATTCTAATTTATGATCTCACTGCAGAGAAAGCCTTTTTCATCGCCTCTGCCGTTTTCATCGCCGCTTTTTGATCCGCCATTTGATTTAGTTCCTCGTTAAAAGGCTCAGCTTGTATCGGCCCCTCGAAACCAATTTCCACCAGTGCTTCCAGGAACTCCGTAATATTGACGACGCCGGTAGCCCCGGGTAGCTCGCGCTTGGTGTCGGGCAACTCCTCCCGCGGAACTCCTGCCAGTACATCGTTCAGATCGGCACTGATAACATCATCACTGCTCAGCGACAAGATATCTTCCTTAGTCTCTCCCGCTGAGTGCCAATGCGCCGTATCAAGGTGAAAGCCCACGTTTGGCTGACCAATGGCAGCGATTAATTCCTTAGTCTCGGCCATTGTATGAAGAAAAGGATACCGGTTGGCGGTCCAGACCGTTTTGGGTCCCACATATTCCAGTGCCAGGCTTATGCCGTGCTCCTTCAGGATTCCTGCAATCTCCCGCAACCGCGTAGCATGCTGACGGAAATTAAGCATATAATGCAACTCATTATTACTGGACATAATCCAGGTGGACATCCGGGTGACACCCGCCTCCTGTAGTCCGCGAGCGATATTGGGCAGTTGTGCTATGCCTCTTCGGAACGTATCTTCGTCATTCCTGAAATCGACCGGTAGACCACTGTGGCCCCAAACAATATTATTATTCTCCATAAGACCAAGGAGTTCATCCCGTTTTGCATCTGATATTTCTGCCAGGAAGTCAGCATAGGCATAAACGGCATCAAACCCGTAACGAGCCGCCATCTGTACCGCTTCCACCTGGTCAACCTCAATCCCGATAATTCCCGGGTTAAATTCCATGGTAAACTTGCGCTGTTCCTTCCGTGCCCCGGGTTTAAATCCCGTCCATCGACCAAGCGCCGCACCAATGCCGGATGAAGTTGAAAGTTCAAGAAATGTTTTCCGGTCCATATTTTTCATGATAGCTTTTTTAATCCCTTAAAAGTTCTGATCCAAACTTAATCAGATCTATATAGATTTCTTAAAATGATTTTTAAAAAATAATGAAAATTGGGACTTGCTACTTGCTGGGGAAGCCGCTTCTGTCATATTCTGATAATATCATTGCCACTGGTTGGACGCAGAGTAGTGGAAAGTGAGGAGTGTTGAGAACCTTGACCCGAGATCCTCAATATCCAGGAAGGCCATGCCTAGCCTACGCAGAGGTCGTGGGTATGCGTCGAAGGGCACATACCCTGTGTGGCGATAGTCAATCAATAAAAAAAGCCCTGAGGCGTGGGACACGCAGGGCTCGTTGGATAAAGTTGGTTCCTACTGCACCGTTAATATGGTTCGAAGATATCCCTGCGCAGGTCAGGTTTTTGAGATTTATGGCACTACCGGTTCAAGTTTGTAGCTTGGACCGATAAAACACCAATCCAGTTGGTAGCTCGTATGGCACAAGTTGCAAACTTGTGCCATATAAAAGGTGACCCACTCTTGTTCTCTCCCTACCAGCAGGGAGAGAGACGCGTTGATAACATTTTGATGTAGTTTATTGAATCAGCGCTTCCAATCTCATTCCGGAACCACGCCCAAAGCATTTAAAAAGACTACAATCTGATCAATAAGTTTCCCTCCCTGATTATTAGGGAGGGATTCAAGGGTGGGTCAACAAAGGGCTACAAATCAATCCAAACAAATCATACGCCTCATATTCTTGGCTCTTGGCCCTTTATCCCGTAAACACCACACTGCCACCTTGTCGCTGCCCTTAGAGCCTCACAGGGCCTATGTAGTAAAGTAGACCACTTCAGGGTAGTGAAGCAGGGTACTTCAGGGTAGTGAAATGGTCTACTTCAGGTAGGGGAACTAATGCGACAAAATATTGCTCGTTATTCCACCGCCAATTCGGAGGTAAAGAGGCCGTTCCGCAACGTATCACTGTTATAAGTTGTTGCCTCAATACAGTATGTGCCGGCGGCCATGCTTTCCAGAATACGCGGAATATGCTGGAATTTATCTGATGCCGCAATCAATAATTGCATAAAATACTATTTTGGGATTAAACCTCTTCACCCTCCACTCTGCTTTGTTCCTGTGGACTGACACTCATTCTATAGAATAAACTGGCCGACTGAATTAAAATCCAAATAGTGAAACAGAGTATAGTAGCCCCAAAGACAAACAGCAGCATATTGGGATCCGAGTCTCCCAGCCCCGACCAGTCGAACACCACCTGCCGGACCATCGCCCACAGGGTCATCGCCAGCAGGAACACCATCGGCACGACGGTGTAGATAATCGGGCGCCCCTTCTTTTTCAGCCAGATGGAAATCAGCAGGAAACTGATGCCGGCCAGCAGCTGGTTGGAGGTCCCAAACAGCGGCCACAGCAGGTACCCGCCCGAGCCGAGCCCCCGCGGGCCTTCCGGGCCCAGCACCAGCGCCGCACTCGAGATCACCGCCACCGAGGTCGCCACGTGGATATTGGTCAGGGGCCTCACGCGGTAGATCTCCCCCAGCTCCCCGATGATGTAGCGCATCAGCCGCACCGAGCTGTCCAGGGTGGTGGCGGCAAAGCTGACCACGATGACCGCAATGATGGTGCGGGCCGCCTCGGCCGGGATGCCGAGGCCGGTGGCCAGCTGCCCCGCCCCCTGGATGAACGCGTTCAGCCCGTTGGCCCCGGCGGCGGCAAACGAGGAGTAGGTGGCGGCAAAGGCCTGGCTGGAGGAAAAGAAGGTGGCCACCGCCAGCACGGTGATAATGGCCAGGGCCCCTTCCCCGACCGCCCCCAGGTAGCCGACAAACCGCGCGTCGGGCTCGGTGTCAATCTGCTTGGAGGTGGTCCCGGAGGAGACCAGCCCGTGGAAGCCCGACACGGCCCCGCAGGCGATGGTAATAAACAACAGCGGAAACCACGAGACGTCAGTGGCCGCGGGGTTGTGCATCGGGGCGGTCACTTCCGGTGCCATAAATAGCAGGCCCAGGTAGAGTACCCCCAGTCCGAGCAGCAGCTGCTGGGCATTGATAAAGTCGCGGGGCTGCAGCAGGGTCCAGACCGGCAGCACCGAGGCGATGTACACGTAGGTCATCAGCACGATGATCCAGACCAGGAAGGCCATCGAGGTGCCGCTCAGGCCAAACAGGGTGGTCGCCTCGGCCCCACCGGCGTAGCGCACCAGGTCGACCTGCAGGGCCGGCACGTAGCTGGCCCACACCGCCGTCCCGTACATCACCGCCAGCACGATCACCGTCGGCCAGAGCATGCTCCCGGACTGGCGGTAGGTATAGAAGCCGATCCAGACCGCCAGCGGGATCTGGATGAAGATCGACAGCACGCTGGCCGGGAACGAGATAAACAGGTTGGCGATCACCCAGGCGAACACGGCGTTGATCATCAGCACCAGGATCAGGATGATAAACAAAAACAGGATCCGCCCGCGCCGGCCGATCAGGGAGTCGGCCAGGGTGCCGATCGAGCGGCCCTTGTGGCGGATCGACAGCACGAGCGTGCCGAAGTCGTGGACGCCGGCGGCAAAGACCGTCCCCAGGGCCACCCACAGGATGGCCGGCAGCCAGCCCCAGTAGATGGCGATGGCCGGCCCGACGATCGGGGCTGCCCCCGCCACCGAGGTAAAGTGATGGCCCAGGACGATCCATTTGTTGGTGGGCACAAAATCCCGGCCGTCCTCCAGGGCATGGGCGGGCGTCTGGTAGTCGGGATCCAGCCGGTAGATCTTTTCGGCAATAAACTTCGAGTAAAACCGGTAGCCGAGGGCGAAGATCGCCAGGGCCGCCGTGGCCAGCCATATACTATTCATCTATAATTCTAATATTTCAAACACAAAATTAATCAACACTATTCTGAAGTCTCGCCCTCATACTGAAGTACCTGCCCATCCTCCAGAAGTTGCTCGCGCAACCGTTGATAGTCCAGCTCCTGTACGCTCGTCTCCGCATCAATAGAAAGGGCCGCCGCCGTGGCTGCACTTTGCCCCAAGATCATGAACACCGGCTCCATGCGGATTGAGCCAAAAGCGATATGGGAAGCCGACATCGCAACCGGCACCAGCAGGTTGGTGGCCTGACCTTTCTTCGGGACCAGTGATCCATAGGCAATTTGGTAGGGCTCCGGGGGAGAGACTCCAATATCCCCCTCGTTCTGAACATACCCCTCAGGAGTGATATAGCGCTGGACGTTATGCGAGTCCAGGGTATAAGATCCCATTCCCACTGGTTCAGGCACTTCGCTCCGGCCCATGACCTCATGCTCGGTCATTACAAAAGCTCCCTGCATTCTACGTGCTTCGCGGACATATATCTGGTGCGGCCAGTGTCCGTTATCCTGGAATTCATCTTTGGCCAGACCCCACCTGTTTATTTCATTTTGAATCTCCTCGGGCACCCGCGGGTCATTAGCAAGGAAATACATCAGCCCCTTCTGGTAGACCTCGTGCTCCTTGATAATCTCCCGACGCTTGGCATAGGAGGCCTCGGGGTATTCGTAGTTCATCCCGATGTTGTCGGTACTGAAGGGACCGTGGTTGTTGGTATCGGTCTTGCGGTTGGGAATCTCATCGAACTTGGTAAAAAAGTTGTTGCGCTCGTGCCACCCCGACTCAAAAAGCCGCAATAACCCAAGATACTGGCTGGCGTCGTAGCTCTCCGGCATCGGGAACGGTACCTGGTTGTCGGGATGATTACTCAGACACATGCGGAAGCAGTAGGCTTGGATCTTCTTGTCGCCGGAACCTTTTTCCCCCGGAGGATCCGTCGAGACGCGGGGGATAATACCGCTGGACGGTTCTCCCGGTGCATAATATGGATCAACATGCGGCCCGTCTGGCGGGAAATAGTGGCTGTGATGATAGACCCCGGTCTGCACGCCGTTCCAGTTTTCATCATAAACGCTGTTGGCCTCTCGACCCACATGATAGTCCACACCGGCTGCCGCCATCAGATCTCCCTCATATGTGGCGTCAATAAACATTGATCCATAAAAGGTTTTACCACTGAGAGTCGTAATCGAGGTGATACGGCTGTTCTCCATGACGACACCGTCCTTTCGGTCCAGCCATTCATCACGTAGCACAGTTACTTTGGACTCGGCCACCAGGTTGTCAAAAACCTTTTCAGCTACATGCGGCTCAAAGATCCACATGGTTCTGTTCTCACCGTCAATTGCCGGGGTTCCCTGTCCTTTGTTCCCATATTCAGATCGCTCCTGCCACTTCCAGGCCTCATCGGTCTGATAATGTTGGTACACCCGGTGATAAAACTCCCGGGAAAGTCCGCCTATCACGGCTTTATTGCCGGTATCTGTAAATCCCAATCCACCCGAGGAAAGGCCGCCCAGATGCTTGTCGGGCGATACCATTATCACCGATTTATCCATCCTAGCCGCCTGCACAGCCGCCGTCACCGCCCCGGAGGTGCCCCCGTAGACGATCACATCCGCCCTGTAGTGGGTACCATCCTGTTCGCGATCCCCACTGCCCTGGGCCATCAAAATTGGACTGATAGTGAGTAAAAAGAAAAAGACGAATATGCCCTTAAAATGTTTATTTATCATGGTTATAGAATTCTGATTTAAAATTGAGTGTGATTCTGAATGGGGAGTTCAATCTCCCTAAATCCCTCTACCGCCAGTGGTCGGTCACCGTACCGCCGGGAGTCGGTCACGGCTCCAAGAGGGACTTTGTGATATTTGGGAGTAACAAGAACATTGCCCATAGTTTCAAACTTTGAATTCCTCCTTGGAGAAGGAGGATTGACCTTCACTGCTTTTTTAGTCTGATAGTTGTCTCTAATTGATTGGTCAACATTTCATTATTGCTTGACTTGAAAATCAACCAACATGTAACAGAATACAACTGTGTATTTTAAAAATCACAGCCCACCGCAGTCTGCCTGACACAGTTCATCAGTGGGTCCGTCGGCTGGCGGCCATTCATTGAGGTCGATATCAAGTTTTTGGCCTTCGTTGAGCAGTCGCTCTCGGAGCTTTTGATACGGCACATCCTGTACGGCACTGTTCATGGCAAGGGCTATGTCCGCCGCATTGGCCGCCGATTGGGCCAGTACCATAAAGACCGGTTCCATACGGATAGAGCCAAACGATATATGAGAGGCCGATACCCCGTTGCAGCAAACAAGCAGATTTGAACACTCGCCGCTGCGAGGGATTAGTGAACGGTACGAAATGGCATACGGACCGCCCGGCGTATATTCGATATTGCCTTCATTCTGGGCATATTCCTCCTCGGTCACATATCGCTGCACGTTGTGGGAATCCATGTTGTAGGAGCCCAGTCCGACCGGATCGTCCACAACCTCCAATCGACGGCAATCGTGTTCGGTCATCACATATTCACCAAGCATACGCCTTGACTCCCGGATGTAAAGCTGGGGTGTCCAGTTTCCGTTATCCTCAAACTCATTCGCTGCCAGCCCCCACTTGCCAACCTCATTACGAATCTCTTCCGGAACTCGGGGGTGATTGCCCAATGCCCATACCAGACCTTGCTGGTAGTTCCGGTGTTCATCGATGATCGCCGAACGGGTAACGTAGTCTCCATCCGGGTAATCATAATTCATACCGATATTGTCCGTGGAAAAGGCAAACTTGTTGTTAATATCGGTTTTCCTGTCCGGCATGGGAGAGTTGATCCAGGGCAACCGGTGATCTCCTGATTCAAAGTTACGGAACAATAATTCATACCGTTGCTCATCATATCCTGCCGGCTTTTCAATAGGCACTTGGTTTTCAGGTACATCCGTCAATGTCAGTCGAAAACAGTAGGCCTGAACCCGATCATCCCCTTCACCGTCTTCGCCCGGATCCCCGTCGTGCACGCCGGGAAGTACGCCGCTGCCTGGTTCACCGGGGGTTACATAGGGATCCACCTGTTCTTTAAAGACATGGTTGTGGGCTCTTCTCTTTTGAACCCCGTTTAGTGTCTCATCGTATTTTGCATTGGCTTCTCTTCCAACCGTATAGGAAACACCGGCCATCGCCATCAAATCGGCCTCATAGGTAGCATCAATAAAAATCTGCCCCCGGTATACATTCCCTGATTCGGTTTCAATGGCCGTTATCCTATCGTTGTTCATATCCACGCCGCGCTCACCGAGAATAATCTGCTCATTCATAACGACCGGCACTCCGGCTTCATCCAGCATGTTCTGGTATACTTGCCGGGCAACGTGTGGTTCAAAGGCAAACATCCCTTCGCTACCTTCCTGCAAGCGATCCGTCCTTTTCATGAACTCATCCCACGTCTGGTATTGCCAGGCATCATCATTTTGGTAATATTCCCGGATCTTGCTGTAGAATTCCAGGGACATACCGCCTATCGTACCTTCAATCCCGATGTCGGTCTGACCCAATCCCCCGGTGGTCAGTCCTCCCAGGTGACCGGATGGTTCCAGTAGAATGACGGAGCGGCCTTTCCGGGCGGCGGCTACAGCAGCAACTACTCCTGCAGAAGTGGCACCGTAAACGACGATATCATATTCCTGGTTTTGAGGCTCTCCGCTACATCCCACCAAGTACTGTGGCAGAATTAATCCACTTGTGAGTACAAACGAATTCTTTAAAAACTCTCGGCGTTTAATCGACATAATGTTATACCTTTATTTAGCATTTAAAACCATGTTGTATTAATGATCTACATCAACTATCCCTGGTCACCATACACCCCTCTTCAATAACTGGTTCACTAGCATGACGTTCTCTGTGTACCGGTGGATTTTCATCGGGTGGTAGCGGCGGGTATTTGCCAGTATCCACATCCAGCTTTTGGCCATCCCTGATTAATTGGGCCCGTAACTTTTGGTAGTCCAGATTGTGCAACTCATTTTCTTCTTCAAGGGCCTGAACGGCAGCAGTGGCGGTTGACTGGCCCAACAGCATAAACACCGGCTCCATACGGATAGAGCCGAATGCGATGTGAGAAGAAGAGACGGCACAGCACGCCAGCAGGTTACCGCACTCCTTCTTTTGGGGAAGCAGCGACCGATAGGAGATCGCATAAGGGCCTCCCGGGGATACCTCAATATTCCCTTCATTTTGCACGCACCCGTCCTCGGTGATGTAGCGTTGTACGTTGTGTGAATCCATGGTGTACGAGCCAAGCCCCACCGGGTCCTCAACAATTCGCAAGCGCCGGCAGTCGTGTTCTGTCGTTACATACTCCCCGACCATTCGACGGGCTTCTCGTACATAGATCTGCGAAGGCCAGTTTCGGTTGTCAGTAAATTCATCCACCGCCAATCCCCACTTGCCTACTTCATCCCGTATATGTTCGGGTACCCGGGGATGATTGGCCAAAGTCCACATGAGCCCACGCTGGTAGTGCTCCTGTCCTTCCATAATGCGATGCCGGGTGGCATAATCACCATCCGGATACTTGTAATTGACCCCAATCTGGTTGGTAGAAAAGCCCCACCTGTTGTTCGTGTCCGTCTTCCGGTTGGGCATCGCTCCCGGGAGCCAGGGAATGCGGGTCTCCCCGGCTTCAAAGTTGCGAAAGAGCAATTCGTACTGGCGTTCATCGTATCCCTCCGGTTGTTCAAAGGGGACCTGGTTTTCGGGCACGTCGGTCAGGCACATCCGGAAGCAATAGGCCTGTACCCGGTGATCACCGGAAAATTCTTCGCCTGGATCCCCGTCGTGAACCCCAGGTAAAACTCCGCTGGATGGATCACCCGGGCGGACATATGGATCCACAAAACCGGGGAAGATGTGATTGTGCGTTCGGACCGTCTGGACACCATTCAGGGTTTCATCATAAGTTGCATTCGCTTCCCGCCCTACATGATAGGAAACCCCGGCCACGGCCAGCAGATCACCCTCGTAAGTCGCATCAATAAAAATCTGTCCCTTGTAGACATTTCCGGATTCTGTTTCTATGGCAACAATTTTGTCTCTCATCTTATCCACCCCTCGATCACCAAGAATAATGCGCTCCCCCATTACCACCGGGACTTTCGCCTCTTCCAGCATCTGCTTATATACATTCTTCGCAACATGTGGTTCAAAACCAAACATTCCTTCACTTTCGGGCTCCAGAAGGCCACTGCGATTCATATAATCACTGCGAGCTTCATAGACCCATGGTTTTTCACTCTTGTAGTACTCTCGAATTCGACTATAGAATTCAAGCGACATCCCCCCGATCGTGCCCTCTATCCCGATATCGGTACGTCCCAACCCTCCGGTGGTCAATCCACCCAGATGATTTGAGGGTTCAATCAAAATCACCGAACGCCCTTTTCGTGCAGCTGTAACAGCGGCAATAACCCCACCGGAGGTACCACCATACACGACGATGTCGTACTCCGAATCGTCTTGAAACCGGTTGGAACCAAGCAGTTCAGCTGGTAAAATCACTCCTCCCGCAAGAGCCAAACCGCTTTTAAAAAATTCCCGACGATTAATAGTCATATTCTATTCTAATCTTCAATGTTATGTAAAAATGCAGGTTAATCATATTGACGCCGCTTCCCTGCTCTTTTTTATCCGTTCCTCAAGAAGTACCCTCAGGGAGTCCAAAATTGGTTTCTGTTCAGGATTCATGGATAAATTATTGGTTTCATTGGGATCAGAGGCAATATGATAGAGCTCCTCAAATATCAATTCATCCGGCTTCTTCAGGTCATAGGTCTGAATTAATTTCCACTCTTTTGTACGAATCGCGTAGTGTGGTTGCGTTCCGTGTACCGGTACCGGTGCCTCGTAAAAAACATGATCCCTCCAAGGCCCTTCCTTTGTATTTCCGGTTCCCAATAAATGTTTAAAACTTTTGCCCTGAATATCAGACGGGATATGGATACCGGCCAGATCCAGTGCGGTTGGCATTATATCAATATTTAGCATCAGTTCATCTGATTCGCTGGACTGTACTTTCGGACCCGATACAATCAAGGGGACCCTGATTGATTCCTCGTACGCCAAAACCTTGCTGGTTAACCCGTGTTCTCCCATAAACCAGCCGTTGTCGCCCATTAAAATTATATACGTATTTTCCGATAAACCCAGTTGATCGACTGTTTCAAAAAGCTTTCCAAGTGCAGCATCCATATCCGTTACGGCCGCGTAATATCCCCTGATATGACTTTTTAGCGGGTAAGACCGCGAATATCCATACTCCAATGCCCGTTGATGGGGCCTGTTGCTTTTAATGTACTGTGGTTTGCCGCTGAAGTCGGGCGGCCATGTTACAGGCAGCGGCATGCTTTCCGTTGGGTATCGGGTAAGTGTTCTCCCTTTGGCAGGCCAGCTGAAATCTTCATCCATGTGGGGTGCCCATGTATTTAACCACATGAAGAAGGGATCATTGGAACCGGAAATTTCTCGCAGATAATCCGTTGCTCCCTCCACCGTCACATCCTCAACAAATCCTTTTGTCTTGACTTTTTGGCCGTTTAAGGTATATTCAACATCCCAATAAGGGACCAACCCGTGGAAATAATATTCATAATCAAACCCCATTGATTCAGGGGAATTGGAAATGTGCCATTTCCCAAATACGGAGGTTTTGTAACCTGCCTCTTGAAAATAGTGGGCAACAGATTTCAATCCCCGCTTCACCGTGTTCTGCCTTTGGCTCATAACCCCATTCCTGCTGCCGTATCTACCCGTTAAAAAAGCGGCTCGGCTTGGAGTGCATATAGAAAGCGTTACAAAAGAATTGGGGAAGTAGTATCCAGAGTTAGCCAGGGAATCAATATTAGGTGTATCGATAAGGGCGTTACCCGACTTGCCCAGGGCGTCCCACCTGTGATCATCGGTATAAATGACAATAAAATTGGGGCTCTGTTCAGCTATGTTTTGATGTAAAGATGCCGGTTTTAGAGAAAGTGCAAAACACAACCAAATGAGGAGAAACTTTAGCAGTAATGTCCCACGGTCAGGTAACCCTTCTTTTATTATTGAGCTATATATAGTTCTTTTTATCATTCCCTTAACCAATCCCTAAAATGAAATATTAATACTCTGAATTGTCTGAATTGGAGGAACCATCGTTCAGGTTTTGTTTATTAAGTTTGTTGAGGGTTTGCTCAAGCATCTGCAGTTCAGTCCTCGTTGCTTCATCCACCGTTGTTTTATCAACCTTAACGGCATCCTCAGGATAGGGTTGCACTTTTTTGTAGGTACTCTCATCAGTCACAATCCATTTTTTTGTGCGTAGGTACCGACCCTGTTCCATTTGAACATGAACCCATCTTCTGGGTTGATAAGAGCTCTGCTCACCGGTGAGAATGTTAGCAAAACTGTGTCCCTGTATAGCCTGATCCGGTAACGGTGCACCGGCAATTTCACATAAGGTTGGCAAAAAATCCGCCGCCTCAATCAAATTATCATTTATACTTCCCGCCTGGATTTTTCTAGGCCAGCGAATTAAAAGTGGCACAAGGGAGCCGCGATCGGTAAGGGTCGCTTTCCCTCCATATAAAGTCTGATCTCCAAATTTACCGTACAAGTGCTGGTCGGTTCCATTATCGGTTAGAAAAACTACTATCGTTTCTTTTGCAATGCCCAGTTGGTCCAACGTTTCAAGTAATCGCCCGACATTGTGATCCAGTCTCCGAATCATATCCGGGTAATATTTTGGGACCCCGTAGTTGATTCCACTGGAGAGGCTACCGGCCATACTGGACTCTTTGCTGCCGGGAGTTGGGACCCAGGGGAAATGAGGAAGTAAAGAGGTGTAGTACGCCATGAATGGCTGTCCCTCCTTGTGACTTTTTCGAATAAAGTCCGTTAGAAAGTCGACCATTACATCAGGGCCATACCGGTCCTTAATTTCTTCGTGCACAATCTCGCCGTCCCTACGAAAGTATGGGTTGTGATACCTGGTAGTCCGTTCATTATCAGCCGTCATAATCTGCCAGAACTGGTACGTATCAAAACCGAAGTCATGTACCCAATCCTGTTTCGACAAAAAAGACAGCTGCCACTTGCCGGCGATAGCCGTTTTATACCCGGCTTTCTTTAATTGCCGGGCAAAACTGGGCTCTGAAGTATCAAGAACGTCATTTTTATGTCTCTCATAATCTGAAATTGGGAACAACGTGTTTGTCGCATACGGATAACGCCCCGTCAGCAGCTCGGACCGTGTGGGAGTGCAATAGGGATTCACAAACATGTGAGTAAACTTCATCCCCTCGTTGGCAAGTCGATCAATGTTGGGGGTTTTAACTAAATCGCCGCCATAAGCACTTATCCCCTCCAACCCGAGATCATCTGCCAGGATGAAAAGAATATTCGGCTGTTCCGCTTCTGCACTCCCGGCGGCGGTAAGTTGAGGTAAAGAAAGGACTAAAAAAAGAAAGGCAACGATCGATAAAAGCCTATTGCAGAACGAAGTTAATCTTGGCATACAACGATATCTTGTATTTGTTAATAGCCACAGATTGACACAGATAGAACCAGATTTTAAAATTTAGTTAAAGAGTCTGTGATATCTGGGCAAATCTGTGGCTCATGCTGTTTATTCTACCACCCGGGATTCTGATCATCTTCTGTAAGTGCACCGTTATTATCTATTTCTTCCTGGGCAATCGGCCACTTTAGATATTTCTCGGTAATTGGTTTACCCAATCCCTGGATAATTTCAAGTGCGGTGCCAGTACGCACAAGATCGAACCAGCGTTTGCGCTCCATGATAAACTCTTTTCCCCGTTCCAGGAGAACAGAATCACGAAACGCCTCCTGTGACAGCCCGGAAGAGAGGTCCACACCACCCGGATCTGCCACCGCCGGATCTTGCCCATACGCTCTTCTTCTTATCATATTAACAGCTTCATAAGCTTCAGAGGTAGGCCCTCCATTGGCCATGGTTGCTGCTTCGGCAAAAATGAGTATCGGCTCAGCATATCGCATGATCGGCATGTCCACTCCCTCATCGGCAGGGCTGCCCCTGAATTTACTAAATAACATGTTGATCGTTGGATCCAGGTATTGCGTTTCTTCTCCGCTGTACAGAAAAGCGTTTCGTCTCAGGTCAGATGAATTTTCGGTTGCCCATTCTCCCTGCCCGATAAATGAGTCCAATTCTCCCCACCAAGCAAAAACACCGCCGCTGGAGTACCCGGCTGCAGGTTTGTGCAACCAACCGAGCCAGCCAGCTGGAATACTCTGGGTATACTGAATGGAGAAAATTTCTTCGGGATAACTGGTGACGCCGGGACCAAACATTTTGGTGTGAAAATCTTCGGATGAGCTTACCTGAACCAGGCTGAACTCACCGGAATCCATTACTTCCCTGGCCTTGGCAGCGGCATCGCCCCAACGTTCAAGCGTCAGATATACATCGGCCAACAACGTTTTGGCGGCCCAGCTTGTGGCACGGCCGTGGCTGGACTGGTCGTACGAACCCGGCAAATTGTTTTCCGCAAATTGCAGATCCTCCATTATCAGACTATAAACTTCATCCTCAGATGCACGTGGCAGATCTGTTTCTGATCCCTTAGTAGGTTGAGTGCGCAAAGGGACGCCGCCAAAAAGGCGAACCAGGTTAAAATATCCCAGCGCCCTGAGAAAACGAGCTTCTCCCAAATACTGGTTCTTCAGATTCGGGTCCATGTCAATATCGGGAACACCCGAAATCACGCTGTTAGCCCGGTTGATACTTTCGTAAATAGCACCATACATATCACCGATCCGGCCAATATTTTGGGCGTTGAGCTGGTATTGGCCAACCGGGGCCTGGCTGCCGCGCCCATTAACGTAATCGGCGTGCATCTCGACCATAGCAGTAAACCAGCGATCGTAATATGAGAAATTGCGCAGGGAAGCATAGATCCCTTTCGTAGCAGCATCTGCTCCGGCCTGGCTGCTAAATACCCCCTCTTCCGAAAGGAACGTTTTGGGCTCTTCATTCAATACCGAGTCACAGCCGGTACATAGTATGACAAGTACAAGTAACAGTCCTAGTTTCGTAGGTGAACGACGTAATGATTTCATGGCTAATCCTGATTTAGTATTCAATTTCTTAATCCTGCACATATGAAATCCTGAGATCTTTATGAATTTTAGAAACCTATTTGAGTCCCGATCGTGAATGATCGATTACTGGGGTATGAACCGCGATCCACGCCAATTCTAAGATCCCCACTGCCCCATGAGTTAACATCTGGAGTAAACCAAGAGTAATCTGTAAAGGTCGCCAGGTTCTGGCCACTGACATATACAGTTGCAGCTCTCAATGGTATATTCAGCTCTACAACAGGTAAAGTGTAGCTTAATCGAACATTGTTTATGCGCAAGAAGGAAGCATCTTCGACAAAGAAGCTCGATGGATTTGCATTAAGGGTACTGGTAGCTCTCGGGAATGGTGCATTAGGATCAGGGTCATCCGGACGCCAACGATTTACCACCGCTTCCAGCTGGTTATATCCACGATGCATGGAAACGGCTCCTCGTTCTTTATTTGAATTCCATACCTCTTTACCAGCCTCGCCCTGAATCAGAGCACTCAGACTAAACCCTTTGTAGTTAAAACTCATGGAGAGTCCATAGGTAAAGTCGGGGTACGGGTTACCAAGAATTACACGGTCATCATTATTTACTTCACCATCTTCATTTTGATCTACATAGTTGAATAACCCATTCTCTGTTAATCCGTCTTGTTGGAGACCATAAAAGGCAGACAACGGTTCTCCTTCCCGAATGATATTTGCAGGTCCCTGAATATTGACATCCTGTGCAATAATGTCAGCACCACGTGCGAGCCTCTTCACTGTATTTTTATTGGAAGATATATTTCCACTAACACTCCAGTTAAACTCCCCTCTGACAATATCGGCGCCGAGCTCAAGTTCTACCCCTTTGTTTTCAACCGAACCGACATTTCTGAGGATTGATCCGAATCCGGTACTTGGAGGCAGGTTTACAAGTGCCAGCAGATCAGACGTGTCTTTGTAGTAATAGTCGGCACTCAGTCTGACGCGCTGCTCCCAAAGATCCAGGTCAACCCCCACATCGATCTGTTCCGTAGTTTCCCACTGAAGTTCGGGATTCCCAAGGTTAGCAGGGGCAAATCCAACCGAGGAACTCTGGCCCAACACTAATTGCTGGGGTGTCATACGCTGTAGCGACTGAAATGGCTCTATGGCCTGATTTCCAGAAAGTCCCCAACTCAAACGAAGTTTAAGATTAGAAATCTGTTCAATTTCCTGGATAAAATCTTCTTCGGAGATCCTCCATGCAAAAGCTGCGGAAGGGAATGTTCCATACTTGTTGCCTTCACCGAATCGGGAAGAGCCATCTATTCGACCCGTAAATGTAAAGAGGTAGCGATCTTTAAGGGTATAATTCACGCGACCCAGCCAGGAAATAAGGGTCCATTCTTCGGACCCAGTATTTGGGGCCGTAAAGTTTTCCCCTGCCCCAAGATTGTTATTAAGCAGATCGTCGGTCACAAAATTGCTGGCAGATACATTGACAAATTCACTCTCTTCTTTCTGCCACGTAAAACCAGCTGTTGCATTAAACCGGTGATCCTCTCCAAAAGTGCCCTGGTAGTTGACGGTATTTTCATTTAAGAATGTGGTTGTGGTACTTCGGGATTCAGAACCTTCTCCTGCAGGAAGTCCGCTCTGCAATACCCGTGAGGTAAACCCATCAACCTCATTATTTACGTTGTCAATACCTCCCAATATCTTAACAGAAAGTCCGTCTGCCAGTTCATACTGGGCGGAAATATTTCCGAGGATCCTGTCAGATGTCAACCTGTTCAAATTTTCCAGTGCCAGTGCAACCGGGTTATCGCCAGATCCCGGGCTAAAGGGGAATTGCTTCAATTCAGTACCCGGAGTAAAATTACCTTCTTCATCCCGTGGTGTCATTATTGGTGGAGCCATAAAAGTATTAATCATGACGTTACTACCGTCTCCCCCCTCTTCGGTATTCACCCTTTCACTCTGTGTACGAGAGACATACAGCGTTGGCGTGACCTGTAACCGCGGGGTCACGTCTTGATCGAGATTCAATCGCAATGAACCCCGGCTAAAGTCTGACCCGATAATGGTACCTTTTTCATCAGTATAATTTGTTGAAACGGCATAACGAGTGTTATCATCGCCTCCGGAAGTGCTTAACGAATAGTTCTGCTTGAACCCTGCCCTGAAAATCTCATCCATCCAATCGGTATTCACATCAGTAACTTCACCTGGATTTGGAAAGGGTTCCGCAGCACCGTCATTCCGCGCCCGTTCATTGGCAATTTCGACAAACTGCTCGGCATTCATTAAATCCAGCTTATTCTCTACCTCGGAAAAGCTAAATGAGGTTTCAAAATCTACTCGCTGTTGCCCCTGGCTACCTTTCTTGGTTGTAATGAGGATTACACCGTTGCTACCCCGTGCCCCATATATGGCAGTAGCAGATGCATCTTTAAGTACATCGATGGACTGGATATCGGCAGGATTGATGGATGCAAGCAAATTTGTATTTCCACTACTTCCGCTGATGATAGGAACCCCATCAACCACATATAACGGATCGCTGCCACCCAACACAGAATTTTGACCACGAATACGTATTCTTGTTCTTCCTCCCGGGGCTCCGTTACTTTGCACAACCCGTACACCAGCTAATTTCCCCTGCAAAGCGTTATCGAAAGAGGTTGTGGGTTGGCTGGCTAAATCTTCTGATGACACCGAACTAATGGATCCGGTTAAGTCTCTTCGCTGCTGTGTCCCATATCCCACAACAACCAGTTCTTCTCCTGAAACTGCTTGAACAGTTAAAGCTACATTTATCTCTGTCCGTCCATTAATAGGCACTTGTTGCGTTTCATACCCAATAAATGAGAAGACGAGCGTATCCTGCAAGGAAGGGACGTTGAGTTCATATTGGCCATTATTGTCGGTTGAAGTACCGGTTGTTGTCCCTTTTATGAGTACATTGACCCCAGGTAATGGTGCTCCGGATTCAGCGTCTGTAACCGTACCCTGTATCTGCTCAAGTTGCTGTTCATTACTTTTTTGAACGTATTTTGAGAAATCAAATGAAATGGCAAATGTTCGATTATTAAGTCGAGTGTATTTTAAATTATATGGAGCCAGCAACTTTTTTAGCTCATACGTCAAGTTTTCGCTTTTCCCAATATCCCTGGGCGCTGAAACGCCTTCCAGGAGCTCCATCTGATACATAAATGAAATATCGAACTTCTCTTCCAGGCGCTTAAGAGCTGTAACAAATTTAACCCCTGAATTTGTACTGGCCTTGATATCCTGTTCAAGTGTCAACTTGACCTGTGCCAGTGTTTTACCATTTTCCTGTGCTTGAATAACACCTGAATACACAAACAAAAGTAATACGATTAGTGATAATCCCTGTATCCACTTTTTCATAATATTTCCCCATAGTTTAGTTTGAATTAATTTTGTCTATTCACTGATCATCATAATTACTTGATTCATTTACAGTACTTGGTTTGTCAGTTTCTATCAGATAAGATTCATCTCCCTGCTTATGTATCTTCAGATGTAATACCTCCTCCAGTCCTTTCAGTAAAGTGGTCAGATCAGGATTCCGCAGAGTACCAGAAATTTTTTCCTTTAACAGGCCCGGATCCCCAACTTCGATCTGGACCCCATAAGTCTGCTCAATATTTTCAATCACATCTTCAAGAGGAGCATTTTTAAATACTAATTTGCCTTTCAGCCATGCGGTATAAACAGAGGTGTCTACTTTCTGAACCTGGAAATCTGCTTCACTGGATGAAAATTGGGCTAACTGCCCCGGTTTTAACCTAAACTGTCCAGTAACTTCATTTGCAGAATCCTTAAGCAATACTTCGATACTTCCTTCCTCCAGTACCACACCGGTACGCCCGGACCTTGTGTTTACATTAAATCGTGTTCCCAGTATCCTGATATCACCATCCGGGGTATGCACAATGAAGTTCCGCCTTCTTTCATCCGGATTTCTGGTAATCGAAAAGTATGCTTCTCCTTTAAGCCAAACCTCAACTTTAGATCTGTTGAATTGTTCGGGATTATAGCGCAGGGTTGAATTGGCGTTTAATCTTATTGTGGAGCCATCACTGATATTAAGTGCACCCTTTTCTCCATACCCAACCTCGATGGTTGAGAATAGTGGTTCTTGATCAATTTTTTGAGACTGGTGCCTGTTAGTAAGAGTAAATACGGCCACAACAGCAATGAGAAGAGCGATAGCTGCCGCAACAGCCCACCGATACCCAGATCTATTCTTGAGGGAATTACGTTGGCGGTTAAAAGTGGTGCCGTCTATCTCAATACGTTGATGCAATTTTTGCAATTCAGTTTGAATATCGCCTGCATCCTCCTCAAATGGTAAATTGTATAGTTTCTCAGCTTTTCTCTTGACCTCTTGATGTACCGGATCCCGAGATACCCACTCCTCCCATTTATTCTGCTCCAATGGATTGGCTTTCCCTTTAATCCAGCGACTAAAGGATGGGTCGTCTACCAGATCTATTAGTATTTGTTCGGATTCTGTCACGGATTTTTGACCTGCTTTACATTTTTTTGTTGATCATTCACTTATCAAAAGCAAGACATACTCCGGATCTACTCAAATAATTTGATCTTTTGGGGCGATTTTCTGTAAAAGCACCGAAATGGCTTCAATAAATCAGGATGGAGGGCCTAGAAAAGGACGCCAAAGAAATTACACCTTGACCAAAAATTGTGGAAAGAGTACAAGGATGGTCTGTCCACAAATTGAATAAATATCTACTCATCAAGAAAAGACTTCAGCGATTGTATTGCTCGATAAATGTTATTGTATACACTTTGTCGATTCACTTCCATTACCTGGGCAATCTCAGCGTTGGTAAGTCCGCTGTAAAACTTTAGAAAAAGAGCCTCCTTTTCTCTTTTATTAAGCAAATCCAGACCCCGTTTCAACTCTCTCTTTTGTTCTTCTTTTAGTTCTTCCTGTATCATAAGCTTCTCATGATTAATTACATGTTGAAAGAATTCTTCAGAATACGCTCTATCCCTGTCGTGCCTGTTTTGTTTAATTTCGGCCTGCCTGTAGATTGCTCTTCTTAGTGAAACGTAAAGATATGATCTGATATACTCTACTTCGGAAAGATTATCTCGCTGTTCCCAGATTGAATAAAAAAGTTCCTGGATACTATCTTTTACCAATGCCCTGTCAGAAACAAGCTTCAGCCCATAACTAAGCAGTTGGGAATAATATTTCTTAAATAGCTCAGATAATGCGCTCTTATCCCCCGTAAGGAGTCGTTCCCACAGTTTTATGTCCTCAGAGAAACTTACCTGATCCACACGTATTATCCCTATATCCTTTGGAACTACCGTTTGCGGGACACTCTTTATTTAAAAATGTACCACAAACTTGCTTATAACACCTGTTTTCAGGATGCTCAAACTCAATAAACCCTGAAAAACCCTAAATCTATACTAATCAACACCTTACACCAATATATCTGTCCTCAAAGATGCCCATTTCTCTTATATAGTTAACATATGTTATATAAAGGACCCCATTTACCAGATCTACTCATAAAATCTTAAATGATACGAGTTCGACTTTAGACAAATTTGTCAAGGGAACGGTTAAGCCGACTTTTAAAGAGCAGATTTCACTCAACATTGAAATTATTTCACAAGTTGGACATAAAAAGCCCGCAAAAGACTATGCAAAGCCCTGTAATGAGGTTGGACACAGGTCGTGCATAGTTAATTGGCTATACTGGAGGATGGAACTGTGAGAATCCCAGATACAGAGCCAAATAATTCGCCTAAGAAATTTTGTTCTCATATATTTCCAAGATTAGTTCCGTTGCCAGCCGAGCCGATTTCCCGTCTATAAGCGGTGAGCGGTCTTGCTTGATGGCCTGGACAAAATCCTTGACAATATTTTCATGTCCAGAAGTATCGCTTACACTAGCGCTGGTAGCCCCACTGTGGATCTCCTCGGGTGCCGATTGGGAGGGATTTTCCATCCCCTCGATCTGCCAGCTGGTGATAATGTCATTTTCCAGCACAACGGTACCTTTGTCGGAATGAATTTCCAGTTTTCCATCGAAGCCCGGCTTTGCAGAGGTAGAAGCTATAATCGTACCGATCATGTCGTCCCCGTGTTTAAGGATCGCCGCTCCATGATCTTCTACTTCAATATCATGGGTAAAGGTGCCATATGAGCTGATGATTTTGCTGGGCATCCCAAAAAACCAGCCGTAAAGATCAACGTTGTGGGAGGCCTGCTGCATGAACGGTCCGCCCCCGTCTATGTCCCGGGTTCCACGCCAGGCACCGCTCTCGTAATAAGAATCGGGGCGATAATTCTTAACCGTCATATCCGCGGCAAATATGTTACCCAGTTTTCCTTCTCTTATTAAATTATAAATAATCTTGTTGTCAGGATTCGTCCGACGCTGATAAGCAACGGCCAGTTTTACATTGTTGGCATCACAGGCCTCAATCATTTTGTCCATCGCCTCTCGAGTAATATCAAGCGGTTTTTCGGTGAGTACATGCTTGCCAAGGTTTGCCGCCTCAATCGCCCCTTTGTTATGCATTCCATTAGGTGTTGCCAGTATAACTGCATCAAAATCATTTTCTATCTCCCTAATTGATTGCCCCATCTCTACGGAAGAATTGATATGATCTGGGCGTTCACCTGAGCGTGATACCATACCGACAAGCTCCATACCCTCTAGCTTATTCAGTACTGTTGTGTAGGTTCTGCTGATATTACCAGACCCTATGATGACAAATTTAAAATCAGACATTTTTTCCATTAAAAACTCCTCTTTATGATTATTAACTCTTTAATTCATATACTCAAGGCCAATACTCACTAATCTTACCGCGTAGAAAAGACACGCTGCGTTCCAGCTGATCCAGCCCTTCGACGCCGTCCTCAATGCTGATCCAGCCGTCAAACCCAACGCGTTTTAGCTCTCCAAAGATGGCATCATAGTCGTTGAGTCCCTGCCCGATCTCTCCATGTTGCAGCCGTTCAGCATATCCCTCAACTCCAACCTCCTCTTTCCTAAGATCTTCGGGAGTACCTTCCTTCAGGTATCGATCACTGGCATGCATTGTCACTACGCGATCCGATATTTTCTTTAAAAGCTCAATGGGATCATCCCCCGCCAGGATCGCATTGCTGGGATCGTAGTTAACTCCAAAATTCGGATGACGAATTTGATCCACCAATTCACAATAGAGATCCATCTTTTGGGCAAACTCTGGATATTCCCAAAAGTCATCCTTATAGTGATTTTCCAAAATAAGCGTAATGCCACGTTGAGCGGCATAGGGCAGGCATTCCTCAATCGATTCTGCCGCAAGCTGTATCCCCTCTTCCCTGGAAAGTTCCGGGCGCCGCTGTCCCGACAGTACACGACAATACGTCCCACCCAGCTCATGAATCATATCAATCCAGTATTTCTGTTTTTCAATCTCTTTTTCTCGAAATTCCGGATCTGGATGCGTAAAATCCGGAGAGCAACACAGCATCGGGATCTCCTTTCCCTGGTCCTGAACTTCTTTTCGAAATCTGGTCCAGTTTTCATGGTCCTCCATTTCCAGGAATCCTGAATACCATTCCAGTCCGTCGACCTCTAGTTCTCCAGCCAGATTTATCCACTCAGAAACGCTCATGGTTCCATCTTTGCAAAGCTCCTGCATGTACGCCTTGGGAAAAGCAGCTAGTTTAGGCATAAATTGGTTATTGGTTCCGGGAAAGATGCGATTATTTTACAGCTTTTCTTAGATCTTGGTTCATTCTTCTCTTTTGGGAATGGTAGTCTCATCTTTAGGGGGATTTCGCCCGATAAGAGGGTACTGTTCCAATTCCATCACCTGCCCGCTAACCGGTCCACATTCATCCGAAAGCCAGTAAACTGCAGCAGAGGCTATTTCTTCAGGTTGCAAAATACGTCCCGCCGGGGCATACGTCTCGGGCAGCTGGGTATACCAATTTTCATCCAAATTTTGTGCACGCTTTCGTTCAATCTCTTTTTCTGTAAGCACCCATCCCGGATTGATCTGGTTGACTCTTATACCTTCTTCCCGCATCAGGGTATCGCCGAGATTCCGCGTCATGGTCATGAGCGCCCCTTTGCTCATACTATATGCCAGCAGATCCGGTTCTCCACTCCAGGCATTTACCGACCCAATGTTCAACACCGAACCATCTGTTTTGGAGAGATAAGGGAGCGCCGACTTGATCAGTTGAAACGGGGCATAGGTGTTTACCTGGAAGATGTTTTCCAAAAATTCCAGGTCTGTAGTATGGATATTGGATGAAGCAACCATCGCAGCATTGTTAACGAGTCCATCCAGTTTGCCATACTTCTTTAATGCACAATCGACAAGTCGCTGCGCAGCTCCATCACTGGTTAAATCCTCGATGTGAGCTACAGCTTGTTCCTTACCGATTTCGGTTACAAGCTCTTCACCTAGATTTTCCTCCAATCCATTGATCACTACCCGGGCACCTTCCCTGGCACATCTCAGGGCTATCGCTTTCCCGATGCCCATGGTACTGCCCGTGATGATAATCACCTTTTCCTTCAGTCGCATCTTTATTCAGGTTTGAGTACACTTTTGACAACTTCACCATCGTGCATTTTTTTGAATGCTTCTCTCCAATTTTCGATTGGCCATACGCCGCCAATTATGGGTTTTACATCCAGCTTCCCCGATGCCAAAAGCGCAATTACCCGCTCCCAGATCGGCCAGTTATGACTAAAACTTCCCTGTAGCGTCACGTTCTTCTGGACGAGGGGATCCAGTGAAAATCCGGGTGGTTTGGGTCCCCACCCGACTTTGGCTATGTGCCCATTGGGCCGGACCAAGTCCAATGCAATTTCAAGAGTAGCACTCACGCCAGCCGCATCTACGATGCAATCTGATCCCAAACCATCGCGCTCCCTGGCCCATTCGGTAGCATCCCCGATGATAGGCGTACATCCGTATTGTTCTGCAATTTTCAGTCGATCTTTATCACTTTCCAGCCCTACAATAGCGACCTCGGCCCCACTCAATTTCGCCATAGCAGCACATAAAATACCGATGGTTCCGGGTCCTAACACGATTACCCTGTCGCCGGGCTTGATATTCGAATTCCCGATCACGGCATTATATGCCACACAGCATGGCTCGGTAAGGCAGGCCTGTCTAAAATCCAGGTTTTCCGGCACCTGATGCAGGCAGCGGGCCGGCACTCTCACATATTTGGTCATGGCCCCATCCACGCCATAGCCAAAACCTTTGCGCGTAGGATCCAGGTTGTAGAGCCCTTGTCGACTCATAGGATTATCAGGATCAATAATCGCAGCAGTTTCACTTACTACTCTATCTCCCTCCTTCCAATTCTCCACACGATTTCCAACTTCAGCTACGTGACCTCCAAATTCATGTCCCAATACAACGGGATAATTCACAGGCCAACTGTGATCGGCCGTCCACTGGTGAAGGTCACTGCCACAAACCCCAATATTGGCCACCTCTAGTAGTACATCTTCATCACCGATCTCGGGTTTGGGAATCTCACGTATTTCAACGGCCCCTTCTTTAGAGGCATAATTAACGACGGCGGGGAAAGTACTCATTAAGCTTCGTTATTTGTTATTCGTCAATGGATTGTATCTATTGTGTCACCTAGATCTATTTCACAGACATAAAGCTGCATAGATATGAGATGGACACATACATTTTATGTGGCACTTTGTTTCTTGCCATTTGCGACAATAATTTCATGGAAAAATCCAGTATGGAACTTACAATACCAAATACCACACAGGTTACCTAGTCTCTCCACGGCACTGTAGCTCCCTCTCTAACCGGGGCCAACTGGTCTTCACCTCGAACAAGATTCTTTTCATGTTTCTTAACTAGATCCATAATCTCTGATATCACTTCCGGATGTTTCTGTGCAAGGTTGTATTTTTCAGAGGGATCCTCTTCCAAATTGTACAACTGCGGTGGGTCGTGAGAGACAGGTTTGTCCCCGACATAAGCCGACTGTGTTATAAAATGTGCTTTCCAGGGACCTTTGCGAACCGCAAACAGCTTTTCTGATCGGTAATAGAATACGACATCCCGAACATTTTCTTGCTTGCCAGTTAGCACAGGCATCAAATTTACACCATCGATTACACGATCATCGGGTTGCTCGGCACCCGCCAGGGCTAAGGATGTGCTAAACAGGTCCATAGTGGTTCCTAACGCCTGGGTAACTTGTCCTGAAGAAATTGTTCCAGGCCACCATGCCAAGGCAGGAACCCGCATTCCTCCTTCCCATGTGGTACCTTTTCCATCCCGTAGCAATCCGGCAGATCCTCCATTTTGATCCATAGTCAGCCACGGACCATTGTCACTGGTAAAGAATACAAAGGTATTTTCCGCAAGTCCCAGTTGTTCCAGTTCGTCCATAATCTGCCCGGTACTCCAGTCGATCTCTTCTATCACATCCCCATAAAGACCACGAGTGCTGGTTCCCCGAAAGTCCTCTGAAGCATACAGTGGCACGTGAGGGAAGGTATGAGCGAGGTACAAGAAAAACGGTTTATCTTTATTCTCGCGGATAAACTTCAGGGATTCTTCCGTATACCTGGGTGTAAGGGTGCGCTGCTCGGCCGGTTGTTCTATAATTTCTTTATTCCTCATCAACGGAACTGGCTGCCAGGCTTTGTTATCCATGTCATTGCTGTATGGAATCCCGAAGTAGCTGTCAAAACCGTTGTCCGTTGGCAGGTAGGGTGTTTCGTGTCCGAGATGCCATTTACCAACTGCGGCTGTTGTATAACCTTGCTCTTTCAGAGCTTCCGCTATCGTCACTTCTTCTGGTGGTATCCCTTTTGCTGAAAACGGGAAAAGAACACGGAATTCTTCGCTCATCATCCCACTACGCACTGGCAGACGTCCCGTCAAAAGTCCGGCACGGCTCGGGGTACAGACAGAAGCAGCAGTATAAAACTGGGTAAATTTCATCCCTTCCTCAGCCATCCGGTCAAGGTTGGGCGTCCGTATTGTTGGATGACCATAGACGCCTGCATCACCATACCCCATGTCATCAGTAAATATGATAACGATATTTGGACGATCGCTACCGTCATTTTGTGCCATGACATCTACATTTAAAACAAGAGCTGATGCTATCACTACCAGTACGAAGATACATTTTTTATACATCGATTAGACCCTGTTTGTAGTTCCGTAATCCTTATTTCATTACACTTCTTTTGTTCAGCTTGCTTCAACTACTTATTGTCGAAAAAATTTCTATTAATAACTTGATTTTTGCCAAGGGACCGCCCCGCCCTTTTGGATAAATTTCATCATTATTGAATTTAGCTCTTGGTACTTTTTGGGATATTCTTCAATTAGATCGTTCTGTTCCATCGGGTCTTTCTGCAGGTTATAAAGCTCCTGTGAATTGAAAGGGCTGTTTTGCACTAATTTCCAATCGCCCATTCTTACCGCTTGTATGGTTAGTCCGCCATACCTGGTTCCCCCTTCTCTCCTGGAGAAATACAGGGGATCATCTCTTTCAGGCTGTTCTTTTCCCAAAAGTGTAGGCAAAAAACTTTCTCCCTCAAGCGGGCCATTATAACTAATATCGATTACATCAAGCAGAGTTGGAAAAATATCCATGGTGAGGGCCACTCGGTCGGTGCTGCTTCCCGGTTGAACATGCTTGGGCCATGTAATTCCAGCGGGTACTCTCAATCCTCCCTCATACATACTTTGCTTAGCACCTCTTACAGGACCATTATTGGCCATACTTGGACCGTGACCACCATTGTCACTGGTAAATATTATGATGGTATTTTTATATTGACCGGTATCCTCTAGTGTTTGCAGTACCTGCCCTATTCCTGCATCCATATGTTCTATGAAAGCTACAAGTTCAGCTCTCGTTTCATCGATTCCAGGTTCTCGGTCCTTCACTTTTTCCAGCCATTCCTCCGGTGGTTGTACAGGAAAATGCGGGGCATTATATGCCAGGTATAAAAAGAAGGGGGGGCTTCTTTATTGGCACGATCATTAATGTAATCTATCGACCAGTCAGTAAACAGGTCAGTGGCATGGCCTTCCGGATCGATCTTTTTCTTGTTTAATCGCATATAATTAATTCCATGGCGGCGGTGCGACCAGTAGTCGTCCATCATATCCCCCAGCCAGCCATGAAAATGATCGAACCCCCGTTCGTTCGGTATATTTGGTGATTCCAACCCCAAATGCCATTTTCCTACCAGCGCAGTGTGGTAGCCGTTCTGCTGCAAAACTGATGGCATCAGTGTCACCTCCGGGTGGAGGTATCCCCAGCTGTTATCCGGATTTGTACGTATTACTCCAGGAACTCCCACAAAATCCTGGTATCGACCCGACAAGAGAGCGGCACGAGTGGGCGAACAGACCGAGCTATTGGCATAAAAATTATCAAAACGCATTCCTGACGAAACCAACTGATCTATGTTGGGCGTTCGGATATCTTTGGTTCCATAATAGGACACATCATGATAGCCCTGCTCATCGGTAAGGATAAGCAGGATATTTGGTCGTTCTTCCTGCACATCACTGGCAAATAAAATTGCCGGTGATAATAGAAATACAAGCGTAAATGCACAGAAATAAAAACGGAATACAGATCCTTTCACTATTCCCTCAATCCGTTAATTGTTAATAACCGGTGGCAAGTTTAGCAGTTGAAATTATCAGATTATCCTCTCAAAAATATTCAATCATCCCTGATAAGTTCTGTTAACTCGAACTTCTTCCAACAGCTAAACGAATTAAATAAATCTAGTCTGGATGTATTTCGCGTTCGTCGGCCTGGAATGCCGGTGGTCGCCTAAAACGAACATTTGTGGCTCCATTGGCTTCAAAAAAGTCGAACATCTGTTTTTTCATATCAGCTATCCTGTCCTGTTGAGATGGAACATCAATCAGGTTGTGCATCTCATTGGGATCGGTTTTCAAATCGTAAAGCTCATTTTTATCCCACACCCCGTGGTAGTAAATATACTTGTAGCGGTCGCCGCGAATGGCATAGGTCGTCGGAGTGTGGGGGAAGGCGTGTTCCCAAAAATATTGATAAGTGAACGTATTTCGCCAATTGTCTGCACTTCCATTTTCCAGTATCGGGAGGAAAGACTGCCCGTCAACGGTATGACCCTGCGGCATGCTGCCTCCAGCCAGATCGAGGAATGTGGGCCCCACATCGATATTCAGCACATTTTCATCAATTGTTGTTCCCGGCTCGATGAGTCCCGGAGCCCAGGCAATCATTGGAACGCGCATGGACTCTTCGTACGCCTGCCGTTTGTCAATTAGGCCGTGTTCACCAAGCATGAAGCCGTTATCTCCCATGTAAATGACCAGTGTGTTTTCAGCCAGTCCCTCTTTTTCAAGATAATCCAACACACGAGTGATACTGTCATCAACGCCCATCAGGCTCTCGCTGTATTCGGTAATAATCTCATCCAGGGTTTGCGGGTGGTCATCCCGGTTGTGGTACATGTAGTCTACCCCGTGCCAGCTAAAACGCTGCTCGCGAACCCAGTCGGGCTTACCCTCGTAATTCGATTCAATATTCTTCATAGACTGGGGCTTTGGAATTTGGGCATCAGCATATTTTCCATCATGGCGCTCTGCAGGATAGAACTCGGCATGCACAGCCTTGTGAGATATATACGCAAAAAAAGGTTTGTCCTGATCTCGTTCTTTCTGGATCCAGTCGATCGCATAATCAGTCAACAGGTCGGATATATAGCCGTCCACCCGCTGTCGCTCTCCATCGATATTCAGCATAGGATCGTAGTATACGCCTTGTCCCCGGAAGCTCACCCACTTGTCAAAACCGTGCTGGGGATCATCGCTGGCTTCCCCGATGTGCCATTTTCCAAAAAAACCGGTTTCATACCCTTCATTTTGGAGTTGCTCGGGGAAAAATTGAGTTCCCTCTTTCATCGGGTTAGAGTTATCGACCGCTCCATGCCTGAAGGCATACTGACCCGTCAATATAGAGGCCCGGCTCGGAGAACAAAGTGATGTTGTAACAAAAGCATTGGCAAGATGAGCCCCTTCCGCGGCCATCCGGTCCATGCCCGGTGTTTGCAGGAAATCCGGGCTATCGGGGTGAAATCCCATATAATCATACCGGTGGTCATCACTTAAAATGAAAATGATATTCTTCGGCTGGGCCTGCAGAGATGAAATAGCAAACAATCCCACCAGAACAGTAACAGTAGTTTTTAGAAACGCTTTCATGAACATTCTATCCCTGGTTTTTAAAAAGAACAAGAGTGGCTTTTTATTGACAAACTAATGGTAATAGATCGTCAGCTCTTTAGCAAAAATCTCTCTTTTATTACCGAAGGGAGGCAATGAAAAATTTTACCTGCGCACAAAGAGTTTCTGCACTTTTACTACAAGCAGCGAGCTAAAGCTGGGAATACGCTCAAATCAGCTTACCGAGTAGTTGGGGGCTTCTTTGGTGATCTGCACCGAATGTGGGTGGCTCTCTTTGTAGCTGGCCGATGATATCTGGACAAATTCCGCGGTCTGAAGCTCCTTAACTGTCGCTGCACCGCAGTAGCCCATTGCAGCACGGAGTCCGCCGGTCATCTGGTAGACCACTTCAGAGAGATAGCCTTTATAGGGCACGCGTCCTTCTATGCCTTCCGGAACCAGTTTCTTAATATCATCTTCCACATCCTGGAAGTAGCGATCCTTAGAGCCTTTCTCCATCGCACCAATGCTTCCCATTCCGCGATAAGACTTGTACTTGCGAGACTCATAAATTACCGTCTCACCGGGACTTTCATCCACGCCGGCAAACATGGAGCCCATCATAACGGCATGGGCACCGCCGGCGATCGCCTTGGCAATATCTCCCGTCTGCTTGATACCTCCATCGGCAATAAGTCCTACTCCGGCTTCTCTGGTATATTCAGATACTTCAAGGATGGCACTCAGCTGGGGCACCCCCACCCCTGTAACAACACGGGTCGTACAGATTGAACCTGGTCCAACACCCACTTTCACTACATCAGCCCCGGCTTCGACAAGTGCTTTAGCTCCACCTTTGGTGGCGATGTTGCCGGCAATCAGCTCAAGCTCAGGGAACGCATCTTTAATTTCACGAATTTTGCCCAGCACTCCCTCAGAGTGACCGTGAGCGGTATCCACCGTAATTATATCCACTCCGGAATCGACAAGTGCCTTCACGCGATCCATCGTATCTGGGGTGACACCAACCGCGGCACCAACCCGCAGCCGCCCCATATCATCTTTACAGGCGTTTGGAAAGTTCATCTTCTTCTCAATATCCTTGAAGGTAATCAGTCCCACCAGCTTCATATTCTCATCTACAATCGGAAGTTTTTCCACCTTGTGCTCCTGCAGAATCTCTTCGGCTTCCTCAAGCGTGGTTCCCTCCCGCGCCGTAATCAGGTTATCCTTCGTCATGATGGTATCGAGCGGCTTGTCTACAAAATGTTCAAACCGCAGGTCTCGATTAGTCACAATGCCAATCAGCGTATTATCATCTTCCACGATCGGGATCCCACCGATTTTGTGCTTTTTCATTAGTGATCGCGCTTCGCGAACGGTGGCTGTTTCCGGCAGTGTCACCGGGTCGACGATCATGCCGCTTTCGCTGCGTTTCACCATGCGCACCTGGTCGGCCTGGTCCTCGATACTCATATTTTTGTGGAGCATCGCAATGCCCCCTTCTCTTGCCAGCGCTATAGCCAGGCGATATTCTGAAACAGTATCCATCGCCGCACTGATAACGGGCACATTCAGTTTGAGATTGGGTGTCAGTTGTGAGCTGGTATCCACATTTCGTGGTAGAGTCTCAGAATATGCTGGCACTAACAGCACATCGTCATAGGTTAGGCCTTGCCGTGAAATCCGATCAAATGGAGAGGAATTGTTCATAGCTGAGTCGGGATCGCAGGATTTTGTTTTTGATTTGGGCAAAGATAAAAAATTTGCCAACGAAGTGCGTAACCAAACCGGAATTATTTTTTTGTAACCTGCTACGTGAAAAGTGAGATGGCAGACGTGAGACGAGCAATATTAGGATTTTCTCTTTATGTATTGCGAGATTTATCTCGCATTTTAAATCCTAATATATTTGCGTGTTGAGCGACTCGATCAATGATACGTAATGCGTGATGCGTAGTAACAAGGTTTTAGAAACTCATTAGCAGTAATTTTTCTTTTAGTCTACACTGGCAGCGTACGCCTCTATCTATTATCCCGGTGCCCTCGTCGAGAGAACATTAAGGAGGTATAGGCATCATTGGAGGAAAGCTGTGTAACGGAAGCGCTGCTTCGCGATGGGTTTCGAAGCAGCGCTTCGAATTACGTTTTTGTCACTGCTAGTGGGTATGATAACTCCTAATCCTAAAAATTGGAAGACAGTTGTACAGTGACCCACCAGAGGTGGGCACAGAACGTTCCGCACCGGAGGTATTGAACGAGATAAAAGTTAAAATTCCCCTACCAATCCGGTTACTCCAACTCAGGCATAGCTAGCTGAAGTTCGCGGTACGCAGGTCCCCCTCACTACTACCGACCTCTATAGCTTTCGGACTTTGAGTGCCTGGATGGCGGTTCCCAGTGAGCAGATGCCATCCTGGTAGCAGTTCACCCAGTACGTTACACTCTGCCGGCGCTTTTGAACGTATGGATCGCAGGAAGAGTATTGGCCATGCAGTTCATCAATCATGGCAGAAACATCATCTTTAATCTCAATCTTCAACTTATCAGGAAGATCGCCCCATCCCATCAGCTGGAACATCTCCTGGAGTTGCTGGTGATCCTGCTCCGCCTCGATGAGTACTTTTTGGAGTACAGGTTCAACCTGGAAAGTGTCGTTTACTACTTCTTGTTTTTTTACAGCTGCGTTCATGGTGTTCTCCATTTAACATTTTGTTTTATTTTATCAATCTGTTATAAGGATAATGACCATGAATGACACCCCTATGTCACCCCATGTCAGGAAAATTTTAATTCCTACTATGACCGGTATTTTGGTGCTTTAAAAAAGAGGTGAGGAAAACTACAAAAGAATAGAAATTACATAACGCTTCATTAGAAATCCACCGGGCGGGCAAATATAGCCACCCGGTGTAGAAGCTAAACTTAATCCGGGTAAATCGAACTTTTGGCCGCAAGCAGTGTGTTTTTCATCAGCATGGCTACGGTCATCGGACCCACGCCGCCGGGAACAGGTGTTATCCAGCTCGCTTTTTCTTTGACGCTCTCGAAATGGCAGTCACCCACCAGCCGATATCCTTTATCACGAGTTTCATCTGCCACGCGGTTAATCCCGACATCAATAACGGTGACCCCCTCCTTGACCATCTCACCTTTTACCAGGTTGGGTTGACCCGCAGCTACAATCAATATGTCGGCCGAGATTGTGTGTTGAGTAAGATCTTTGGTGTATTTGTGGCAGACGGTCGTTGTGGCCTTGCCTTCTCCCTCCTCTTTCGACAGGAGAATAGAGATCGGGCGACCCACGATATTGCTAGCTCCTATAATAACAGCGTGCTTGCTTTTGGTAGCGATGCTGTAATATTTGAGCAATTCAACAATGCCCGCTGGCGTGCAGGATCTGAAACTCGGCTGGCCTACTGTCAGGCGCCCTACATTCATCGGGTGAAATCCATCCACGTCTTTCCGGTAGTCAATCGACTCGATTACATCATGGGCTGACAAGTGGTTGGGCAATGGCAGTTGTGTAAGGATCCCATCCACCGAGTCGTCCTTGTTCAACTTGTTGATGGTGGCTTTCAGCTCCTTTGCAGAAATAGTATCAGGCAAACGCATCGTATCCGTTTCGATGCCGACCTCTTTGCAAGCCCGGGTTTTTGCCCCTACGTAGACATCGGAGGCGGGGTTACTGCCTACCAGCACCACTTGAAGAAAAGGCGGGCGGTGGCCGTCACTGACCCAGTCTTCCACATCTTTTTTGACTTCATTACGCGTAATTTCTGCAACTTTTTTACCGTCTATAATTTTTGCTGACATTAAACCAGTAACTTGAAAAATATTAGTTTGGATTTTTGTGAGGGAAAAATGTGCAGGAGAGCCTTATTAAAACTCAACCATAAAAGCTATCGCTCAATATTATACTTCTTCATTTTGGTATACATGTGGCTTCGCTGTATATCGATAGCTTCAGCCGTCTGGGAAATATTCCAGTCGTTTTCCTCCAGTTTTCGCACCAAAAATAATCGTTCTGCGGCTTCTTTGAAATCCTGGAATGTCTGGCCGTCCATAACAAGATCATCGGACTGATCAGGCTTCGTTCGGCGTGAGGATCCCATAAGTTCCACGTCATCTTTCGTAATCGTTGAATCACTCACCAACAATCCCAGCCGCTCAACAGCATTCTGTAGCTCCCGAACATTGCCAGACCAAGGCATACATTTGAGCTGCTCCAGTGCTTCTTCCGAAAATTCAATGCCTGAAAACACAATATCATCTTTGGCCAGGTTCTTCAGACAGTGTTTGGCCAGCATCGGGATATCCTCTCTCCTTTCCCTCAGTGGCGGCACATGGATGGGCAGCACGTTTATACGGTGATATAGGTCCTCCCGAAAGTTTCCCGCCTTTATCTCATCCACCAGATCTTTGTTTGTTGCCGCCACAACGCGAACGTCAACTTCAATCTTTTCTGCACCGCCCACCCTGGTAACGGCGTTTTCCTGCAGAGCCCGGAGCACTTTTGCCTGGGCATCAAGGCTCATATCACCGATTTCATCCATAAAAAGCGTGCCCCTGTCGGCCTGCTCAAACTTGCCAATGCGCCGGCTCGTAGCCCCTGTAAAGGCCCCTTCCTCGTGGCCAAAAAGCTCACTTTCCAGCAGTTCTGTGGGAATCGCGGCACAGTTGACATCCACAAAAGCAGAAGAACTTCGTTTACTCTTCTCGTGAATCCAGCGGGCTACAAGCTCTTTACCGGTCCCGTTTTCGCCGGTGATAAGAACGCGTGAATTGGTTGGCGCCACCTTTTCTATGGTCTGCTTGATCTTGCTGATCGCATCACTTTCGCCAATAATTTCGGGGACCTGTGGCAATTTTGACCGTATATTCCGGTTTTCTCGCTGCAGGTTGTGGCGATCTATCGCATTCCGAACACTAACCAGCAGGCGGTTCAAATCCGGCGGCTTTTCAATAAAATCGAACGCCCCGAGCTTGGTGGCCTTTACGGCAATCTCAATATTCCCGTGGCCAGAAATCATGATAACGGGGAACTCATGGCCCTCATCGCGAATACTTTTCAGAACCTCCATCCCGTCCATGCCCTGCATCTTAATATCCAGCAGGATAAGGTCGATCCGCTTTTCTTTGACTTTTTGAAGGGTTTCAGTGCCACTCTCTGCTTCAAATATGGTATACCCCTCAAACTCGAGGATATCCCTCAGAGAACTGCGAATGCTCTTCTCATCGTCGGTAACGAGAATCTGTATGTTGGAATTTTTGGCCATCGTATTTCTAATAGGCTTGATAAATCTGCATCAACAACTGTTGGTGAAGTCGATCAATATAAGAAGTTTTATTCGTGTAATTGTTCGTATAAATGCTAAAAATCACTTTTTGCCCGGAGGAGCTTGTCATATAACCACTCAGTGAGCGCACACCGGAGACATACCCTGTTTTTCCGCTTACATTATCTTCCAGCGGTGTCCCACGGAAGCGATGCTTGAGCGTACCATTGAAACCCGCTATTGCCAAACTCTTCTGATAGCTATGAAATTCCGGGTGGGCTTGCATCCGGACCAGGAATTCCGTCAGATCATTCGGGGTAAGCAGTGTGGAAGAAGCCATTCCTGAACCGTCGCTCATCTCAACATCGGTCGTATCCATGCCCATGCTGTGCGCAAATTCCCGCACCAGGCTGATGCCAAGTTCTGTGGAGCCCTGTGTACCATACTTTTCGGCCGCCGCCGTTTTCAGCATCATCTCCGTATAGAAATTGCTGCTTTCGGTATTCACTTCATTCAAAAGCACTGCCAGGGGTTTTGACCTGTGCTCGGCAAGCACCTGAAATCGCTCGCTGTCCCAGTCTCTCAGCTGATTGTCAACGATAATCTGTCCGGCAATATCGATACCACTTTTTTCCAGGTATTTTCGGAAAGTGTCCATAAAAAAGTGGGATGCATTCAGGACTGACAGTGATTCCTCCTCAAAATAACCTTTTGGCAACCTGCTCCCAAGCATGATGGTGTTCGTCCCTGGCATGCGCCGATAAAATTCGTCGTATTCGGTGCTGCCCGGGCTTATGGTTTGATCGTTCAGAAATTCCACATAGTCCGTATCAAAGGGAAACCACTGGATGCGGGGCGCACTCCCCACTTCTCCATCTGCAAAAACTTCGAGGTCCACGGCGTTATTATTGAAGGAAAGTGCACTGATTTCCACGCCATAATAAAACGAGAGGTCCTCCCAGCTCCATCCTTTGGGATAGGGCTGCTGATCAAAATACGAATCATTTCCAATGAGATTGCCCTCAACCCGGCGGATACCGAGCGAGTCCAGTTGATTGACAAATTCCTCAAATACATGGAACCGGTACTCTTCGTAAAACCGGCCGGAAATGGAGGGATCACCAGAACCACGGATTATAAGATCTCCTTTCCAGGTTTCTCCCTCTTGGCTTCCCACCCCATAAATGTATGTGTTATACTGAAAATCAGATCCCAGTTGATCAAGTATGGCAGCCGAGGTAAGAAGTTTCAGGTTGGAGGCCGGTCGCACCAGCTTGTCATGATGATATCCCTCGAGCAGCTGACCTGTGCTATCTTTTACAGCTATAGACCAAAAGGCGTCGTTGGCTCTGCTCTGATTGATTGTTGCTTTCAGATCCGGGAGAATCTGCTGAGAGGAAGCGGTACCTGCATTAAAGAATAGCAGACAAACTGTAAAAAGAAAAATTCTCAACGAAATATTGATCCTTTCCATTTGGTACTTATTTAACGGGAAAAGCGTAATCATCCCCCGAAATGGGCTTTCTCCTCTTCTCCGAACGTCTCAATGATCTGCTCTGCAGTTTCACATTCTACCAGCCGATCCCGAAACTCAGTATTATTCATTAAACGCGAAATTTTACTCAACATTTTGATATGCATGCTGTTGCTCGATTGAGGCCCCACCAGCAGAAAAATTATCTTTACCGGTTGGTCGTCCACCGCTTCATAATCAATCGGATCTTTCAGGATAGCAAAAGCCGCATGGTTGTCGTTTATGCCTTCCGCTTTTCCATGGGGTATGGCAAGCCCTTTGCCAACACCAGTTGACATAATTTTTTCTCGTTCCAACACCGCATTACGAATCGCTTCGAGCTCTTCGTCTCCCACCTCCGATTGCAGGGAATCAATCAGCTTGTTTAACACCTCCAGTTTATCTTCGGCTTCCAGGTTCGGGATCACATTTTCAGTATGCAGCAAGCTGATGATATTCATGCAGTTTCTTTCTTACACGTTACAATTTTCATTACGGGGTAAAATATACTCATCGTTTATGTTTTGATACAATAATTAAACCTTTATCCTACGCTTTTTGAATCTAGGTAAAATTCTTATCCTCAGGCATGGAGAAAATAAAAGGAATATGGGCGGTTTTCGGCAAGGATCTTAAGACTGAATTCCGCTCTCGCTACGTTATCAACACTGTTTTTGCTTTTGTTGGCGCCTCAATGCTCCTTATACTGTTCTCCCTGCGTGCCGAACAACTGCCGCCGACCCCTAAGAGCGGTGTCGTGTGGATTGTCATTCTTTTTGCAGCTCTTTCCAGCCTTTCCCGTTCATTTGTGATGGAAACCGAACGCCTGACATACGACTTATTGCGACTGCACGGGCGGGCATCCGAGGTTTTCCTGGGCAAGCTGGTCTTCAATTTTTTCTTCACCCTTTTTGTGAATCTTGTCACCTTTACTATTTATATTTTTTTGCTCGGTATACCAGTTTCGCACTATGGTGCGTTATTGTTGACATTGATTTTGGGAACAGCGGGACTATCGGGAGTGGCCACGATGTTGGCGGCCATAGTATCGCAGGCAGACCGCAAAGGAGCAATTTTTTCGGTCTTAAGCATTCCACTGTTTTTTCCCTTACTTTTGGTTTTAATTCGTGCCACAAAGGCGGCTCTTTTCGAGGGAGCCGGAGGTTCATTTATGAACGACTTGACGGCACTTGTAGGGTATGCAGGGGTAACGATTTCAGCAGGAATTTTACTTTTTGACTACATCTGGGAAGAATGAATATCAACTATGAAGATCTGACATTTTCGTTCGGCGACCGTCGCCTGGTGGGCCAACAGTTTGCCAGGGAACACCTGGAGCGCATTGTACGGTCGGGAAGAATCAGTCACGCCTACCTCTTTTCAGGACCTTCCGGCATCGGTAAAACGGCGTTTGCCCTTGCTTTCGCCGAAATCCTAAACGGGATTGACAATCTCACGGACCTCGACGGTCAGGCTTTTTCAAAAAAGTCGTCGTGGTTTCCACATCCAGATATCCATCTTTTTTTGCCTCTTCCCACCAGTGTGGTCAGCAATAACAACGTTGCACAGGAACTGCGACCACGGCTGGAACTGCTTAATAAGGATCCCTACGAAATTGTTAATTTCAGGGTACGCCCTTCGCTCACGGATGACGAGAGCTCTAAAAACCTGAGAGCCTTTTATCCCATCGATTACTTCCGGGAAGAAATCAGACCCAAGGCTTTCCTAAAACCGAATGAGGGGCGCAAAACGGTAATAATTCTCCCCAACATAGAAGAGATGCGCACAGAAGCAGCCAACGCTTTTTTGAAATTGTTGGAGGAACCCTCGGAAGATCTGGTTTTTATCCTGACGACGGAAAATATGGAGGCTCTGCTCCCCACGATCATCTCTCGCTGCCAGCAGATCCGTTTATCACCGTTGAAGACCAACGAAATCGCACAAGCACTCATCAATTACGATGGTGTCCCGGAAAAGGATGCAAGCTACCTGTCGCGTATTTCGGGCGGTAACTATGCCATGACCCGTTTTTACGATGCCAATGCACTTAAATCTACCCGTGAAGCGATCATTCAATATTTACGGAATTCATACGTACAAAACGCCGTTCAAATAATTGATACCGCTCAACAGTGGCAAAGTGAAAATAACATAGAAGGACAAATTGCAATTTTAAACATCCTGGAGATTTTCATCAGGGACCTCATGGTCTATCGCGAGACACAAAACCGCTCGCTGCTGACCAATTATGACCAGGTGGAGGTCATTGAGAGCTTTTGTACAAAACTTCAAGAAGCACGGCTTGAAGAGATGATCGAACAGGTCAACCGGTGCAAACCGATGGTTTACCAGTACGTGCAGCCAAAATTAATATATACGACCCTCTCCCTCCGGTTTGCAAACCTGATGAGAGGACTGGACCCGGCCATTTCCGGAGAAGAATCATGGAAGCATTTACCGGCTTTTTCAGATTAAAGAAGTAATGAATATGAATATAGATAAGATTAAGTTTACAAAAATGCAGGGGGCCGGCAATGACTTTGTCGTCCTGGACAACCGGCAGTACCAGTTCCGTATGAAAGATCTCATTCAGATGGCGCCCAAGCTCTGCGATCGGAAGTTTGGCATCGGTGCAGATGGCCTTTTAGTACTGAGCAATCCCCAGATCGATGGGCTAGACTACACTATGATCTATCGGAATGCGGACGGCAGTGATGCCGGGATGTGTGGTAATGGCGCGAGATGTCTTGCCCTGTTTGCAAGTCGCTCCGGCTTTGATACTGATCAACGTTTTAATGTTCATGACAATATTTACCGGGCTAAAGTACGCTCTAATGACGAGGTTGAAGTATCATTCCCGATTAAGACCCAGATCCAAAAAATTAACCTTGACGATCAATCACTCTACCAGGTGTATACCGGAACCGAGCATGTTGTGAAGCAAGAGCATAAAGAAGACAAACTGAATAATGAAAATGATTTGCGAAAGGAGGGGCGTCATTTCCGGCTGCATGACCATTTTCAGCCTATTGGCACCAATGTGAATTTTATCTATGGGAGTGGTGAAAAAGAACTACGCATTCAAACTTATGAGCGTGGCGTAGAAGATTTAACACTGGCCTGTGGAACCGGTGCCATCGCTTCTGCCCTGGTGTGGCACAACATCCAACATCAAAACCGGGAAGCAAAAAGTGAATACACCGTTAAGGCCAAAGGTGGTAAACTTTCCGTAGAATTCGCATACAATCCGACGACGAACACCTATTCCGATATCAAGTTAAAAGGAAAGGTACACTTTGTTTTTACCGGAGAATACTATCTGTAAGCGGCTCTTTTTTCTCTTACTACTCTCTTTATCTGTGCGATGTGCCCCGGTGCCGGCAAATGGCGATATCCCAAATGGCAGTTCCCCAACACTGCAAAATAGCTTTGCCATTGCTCCACAGGTATCTCCGCCACGCCACATTCAAAGCTTGCAGCTCTATCGAAAAGGCACACCCGGGACTCCACCCATCATTAAACTAGATGAGGATCAACAGTTGATATTGGAATTCGACTACCTGGACTCAGTCGCAAAACAGTTTAAAATAACGGTTCGGCATTATTCCAGGGATTGGCAAGAGAGTCCACTGGGGCTCAATTTTTACCTGGACGGATTTTATGAAGATTATTTCGGGACAGGTCAAAAAAGCTACACGCAGCGTCCCTCCTACCAACACTATGAGTATGAGTTACCCAACGGCCAACTTTCTATGACTGCGAGTGGAAACTACCTGCTCTTGGTAAGTGATCCCGATTCAGGAAATCTGCTGTTTAGCCTGCCTTTTTTTGTGACGGAAGAAAAAGGTGAGCTTCAAACCCGAATAGAAACCGAATTTGCGCGCCGTGAAGATCTCAGGGAACAAGACCGGCCGTTCAGTCAATACCGCTATCCCAATTTTGTGGAAATGCCCCAGTTTGACCTTTCATTTCAGTACGTGCAAAACCAGTTCTGGGGTCGGGCCAAACAGGTTGAACATTTTGACACTTCAACACCCGGACAGGTCCATTTTCACCTTGCACAGGATGAGGCTTTCCTGGGCGATTATGAATTCAACAGCCTGGATATCCGGTCATTTACGGCTGATGGTGCACGTATTCTATCCTACCAGCCCGAATTCACTCCACCCAACCTGGTCCTTCAGCGCGATGTTCAAAACTTCTCAGCGACGCCGGCCTCAATTGGTGGTTCCCGTTTCGGCCAGCCCATTGACGACCGCAGCGCTGAATATGCCAATGTGAAATTTCAATTGGAAACTGCGGTTCCCAGCGACTCACTTCAACAAATTTATTTGGTGGGTGATTTTAACAGCTGGACGATCAATGAGCTTAATAAAATGAGTTTTAACCTGAACTCTGGCCTCTGGGAAAGCACAGCATTCATCAAACAGGGCGAATATGCTTACAAATACGTTACCATTGAAGGAAACAGAATCAATGACCTGGCGCTTGACCGAAGCTTTACCTACCGAAGCCAGGAGTATATCACCTTAATCTATTTTCGCGATCCAACACGTCACTATGATCGGCTGCTCAAGGTAGACCGAACGGTGTATTGACTGGAAACTGGAAACTGGAAACTGGAAACTGGAAACTGGAAACTGGAAACGAAATATATATCAATTTTCTGCTGTCAAATCGATTTTTATTTTTTTTGAAGATTTTGCCGGTTTCTGTTTCTTTTTTCCCCTGTCTCCATTCCTATTGAAGGTGTAGCACACTGGGGAAGTGTACCGCAACAAGGCATCTCGAGATCAACGTATCCTTGATCGACAGTTCAACACTCCTTATTAACCTCAGTTCGATATAAGGATCACAAAAATTATAGCTGTCATCGCGAGGAGGCGTCTTTGATAGTAGCCGACTCCATCTTGAGGTCGAGGTGGCGATCTCCCCGTCCATTTTCTGTTCACCCGCCGGGAGATTGCCTCCCGAAAGTTTTCGGGATCCCGATGGTCACTTAATCCTCTTCGCAATGACAGGTTCTGTCTCGAACTGACGCTAAATATTTTTGCATTTCAGAGGAGGTGCTAAATTAATTGAGACGGTCGTCTCATACACACTGAGATAGTAGTCTCAAGGTCTGCGAGACGATGGTCTCGGTAAGTATGAGACGTTGGTCTCACTATGTATGGGATAGTAGTCTTGGTAAGCGCGTTAATCTTATAAAGAGGAGATTTTCACCAGCGCTTATTCAAAACCCCTCGTGAGGAGGCCCGGCTTAACCTGAGTTCAACATAAGAATTACTAAATTGTTGGCTCAACGATGCGGTCGGCCGGCGATCTCCTCATCCGTTTTTTGTTTACGCATAGGAGATTACCGCTGGATTTCGCTGAATTCCTCACAATGACAAATTTATAAACTGACGTTTTATTAGGTTGTAAAAACAAAAAAGGCTGCCATTGCTGACAGCCTTCTTTGAAAATGTTGTAAGTAACCTCGTCTCAGCTTAGAAATCGATGCCGATTGAGAAGTAGTGGATTGGATCTCCGCTAAATCCGTCACGATAGTAGGGCCAGCCGACATCGTAGCGGAAGGGCAAGCCTAACAGGATGGTGCGCAGACCAAACCCGGCCCCAATCAAAATATCACCATTCAGGGACTCAAACGAACTATAACCCGTTGGATCAGAGGGTAATTCTGTCGTTAAATCCCCCGTTGATCGGTTGAAATAGTATTGAACCTGTTCACTTACTTTAAAATCAAGACTACCCTCATTCAGTATTTGACTGGTCTGAATGTCCCCTTGCTGGGTCTGCAACTCTAACGGGATATCCTGTCCCCAGGCAGCACCGGCATCAATAAAAGCAGCACCGGTCATATTATACAACGGCAGTATCGGGATCGGCCCCGGTAGTATCGCTGCAAAAAGCGGGAACCGAAACTCCGCGTTTACCAAGCTGAATTTATCCCCATAAAGACTGTTGTATTCGTGACCACGAAGAGGTAGTGCAGGAATGGTAAAGAACGTATCGGCCAGCTTGTCGGTGGGGATAGAATTTCCGGACCAACGCTGGTTTATCCATCCGAGCATACCACCCATAAAGTAAGTCTGGGAATCAGCACCATAGGATACCGCACCCGAACCCCGCAGTGCCACGCTGTATCCATAGCCAAGATTCAAGTACTTCCGATAGTCACCCATCAATGATACAAACTCCAGGCTGCTTACGGGTGGACTTCCCGAAAGGCTCAATGCGTACCGATGACCACCTCTAGGTGTCAGAAATCCCGGCAGGGTCCTATCCACTGTGTATGTAGCCTGTGGATAGAGGAATGCAGAACTCTCGTTGCTCGACTGGTCAAATCCCACGATAGTAAAATCCCGGGCAATAGAAATACCGGACATGCTTATATCCAACCGTCGAAATTTGTCTATGGGATACTGTGCTGTCACACCACCGCCCATGGTTCGAAACCGGTACAACTGACCAGAAAAGGTCTGGTAACTGGTGGCAGAGTGCGAAAAGCTAAACAGCCAGTTCGTGCGCTGCTTGTAATAACCGTAGGAAAGGAAATAGTCACTGTTTCGCAGATCGAATACCAAGTTACTGCCAAATGTGATCTGGTGATCTCCCAACAGGTCACTAAACACAACCTGGGTCAACCCGTAGGTACCATAGTACGTTGAAAAGTTACCTCCCGCATAAGCAAAATCAGTCGTGAACCGAAGCCTGTAATCGCGTGGCTGATAACGACCATCTTCCGTCCTGTTGTCCTCAGGGTTGAACAGTTCGGCATTAAGGTATTCGTTGGCAAACGTGGTGTCTTCGGTCACTTCTGAGGCAAAAACATAATTGCGGAAATCGATATCCTCTTCGCTTGTCGTATCCTGCTGCGTTTCTTGCGGTTGATTTTCTTTAGCCTGCGAAGTTGAAGTATCCTCCTCGGTCTGTGATGGCTGGTTTTGAGCCTGTTGCTCAGTTGCCGCAATATCAGACGGCATCACCACTCCCCCGGCCCCAGCCGTTGCATCGGCTTTCGTACCAAACATTTGCCGGGCGTATAGCGTAGCGGGCACTCGTTGTGCCTCCGATTCCCGCAGGCGGCGTTGTGCCCACTGGTTTGGCTTCAGCTCACCGTCTTTTTTGCGCAGGAAGGGCGAACGTATCAAAAAGATATCCAGGTTCCCTTCATTGATGGAGTTTACTGCCATACGGCTACCATCACGACTCAGGGACATCTGCATAACACCAGATTGCAGGTCCGTTAACGGTGCCGTGGTACGATCTTGTAAATTCAGCTCGTAAATATTGGGAATTCCGTTTTGATCGGAAATAAACACCATCCGACCATCGCTGGTGGTGATCGGTTGTCGCTCCGACCAGTTTGGCGTTTTTGTCATTCTGGTGGCCTGGGAGCTGCCCAATGGCACACGATAAATGTCCGTTGAATAGAGATCGTCACTGAGGAGAAGCCGGTGATTTTCCTTGTGTTTATTCAGCTCTACTTTATCACCGCGCGTTGATACGAAATAAACTGATTTGGAATCAGCGTCCCATGCCGGTTCAAAGTCAGAAAAAACATCATTGGTAATATTCAGAAACTCCTGGGTCTCAATATTATAGACAAAAATATCCTGGTATGGGCCAATATTCCCATCAAATGCAATTTTATTCCCGTCGGGCGACCATGCCACCGAGCCGATAGCATCGAGCTTGGGAAACTTTACTTTCTGGATTTCTCCGGTCTGATAATCCACAATCGCCAGGTCATCGGATCCTTTGGACTTTGCTGAGAGCGTTATCTTCTCGCCATCAGGAGACCAGCTCAGGTTGGGATTGAGGATGTTCAGCTCCTCGAAGTTAACATTATCGTTGCCCTTGATCAGCGTCTTAATTTTTTCACCGGTGATAGCACTGATAACCACCACGTCAAAATAACCGCGTTTGTTGGTAATCATGGCAATCTTGTCACCCTGCGGAGAAATCGCCGGGCTGGTATTATACGTGCCACTTCGGTTTCCATCAGTAATAAGAGTAGCAAAGTTGTCCAAATCCTCCCGTTCTGCTACCTCAGGTAGATATCGCTTTCGGTAAAAATCCTTCCATCGGTTGGAAAGCTGTTCAATGGAAAGCCCGAGTGCACGCTGGAAGCCTGCCTCGATGCTTCGTTGAGTCTTGATGATCTGCAGGATTTCACCAATCTTTTCGCGTCCATACTCTTCCACAATAAAATTCCAGAGAGACTGACCACCGCGATAGGCGAAATACCCAGTCAATTGGGGAATATTGGGCAGATAGTTATTAATAACGGCATCACGTATCCACATATCGGTGTTGGTATCCCACCCGACCGATTCATATTCAGCCAGTCCTTCATCAAACCAATTGGGGAATACCAGCTGGATGTTATTACTGATGATGGACTGCACACTGCCACCGTAGAACATATCGTTGAAAACGGCGTGCGAGAGCTCATGATGTAATGTACTTCGGAACTCGGTGTAGTTTCCGCTGAACGGCATTGTAATCCGGTTTTTAAAGGGATCTGTAACACCACCGATGCCCTCTGCGTTAGTCGGAAGATTTACCACATTGGTCTGGGAAAAATCGTTATGGGAATCGTAAATAATGACTTTAATGCGGTCGGCAATTTCGTGGTTATAGTCCTCTGAAAACTGCTCGAGCGAGGATTCCAGGGTACGCACCGTAAAATCAGCCAATTCGTAATTGAGCGTCCCGTAGTAATGGACATCAAAATGTTCTGACTGAATATAGCGCCAATCAAAAGCATTGTATTGCACCCTGTTTTTCCCGAAAGAAAAATACTGGGCCATACTAAATTCGGCGGTACCAAACACCAACAGAGCCAACAGGAGAATCGATTTACTAAACCAAGAACGAATATCCGGTAATTTCATAAGCGACCTTTTTTCAAATCACAATTATCAAACCATAAGATATAATTTTGTCATTTATTGACTAAAGTCAAATCAATATGGCGCTTCTCTATATCTGTTCTAACGACCTTAACCTTGATTTCTTTCCCAAGCTGGTATTTTTTTCCCATATTTTTTCCAACAAGGCAGTGCTGCTTCTCATCATACACATAATAGTCGTCTTTCAACTCACTCACAGGGAGCATTCCCTCACAGTGAATATTCTTCAGATCAACAAAGATGCCTTTCTCCATAACTCCGCTAATTACGCCGTCGAACTCTTCGCCAACCCGTTCGCTCAGGTATTCCACCTGTTTCAGCTTTATCGACTCCCGCTCAGCTTCAATGGCCATGCGTTCACGATCGCTGCAGTGTTCACCCATTTTTTTCAGCTCATTGTACTTATAACCGTTCTTATTATCAGCATATTTCTTCAACAACCGATGGACGATCACATCGGGATAGCGGCGAATGGGACTGGTAAAGTGTGCGTAATGCTCAAATCCAAGCCCAAAGTGCCCTATATTGTCGGGGCTGTACTCCGCCTTCGCCATGGCGCGCAACATCAGGTCGTTGACCGTGAGTTCCAACGGGGTATCCTCAATTTGATCTAACAGTTTATTGATGGCTTTAGAGCTAACAGTCTTACTATCTAAACGAAAATTGATGCCAACTGGTTTTACAGTTTCCTGGATATTCTCCAATTTCTCAAAATCCGGCTGGTCGTGGATGCGGTATAGGTATGGATACAGGTCCTTGGATCGCTTTTTGTTGGATTGGTCACGCAACTTTTCAATGTGATAGGCCACAGTTCGGTTGGCCATCAGCATGCACTCCTCAATGAGCCGGTGGGCAAACACCCGTTCCTTAAGCTCAACATCAAGCGGTTTGCCATTTTCATCAAGGATGAACTTTGGTTCGGGCGTATCAAAGTCGATACTCCCTTCTTTAAATCTTTTTTCCAACAGGATATGCGCCAGTTTTTCGGCCGTTTTCAGTGGTCCGGTGAACCGATCTACTTTGCCATCCAGCACTTCCTGTGCCTCTTCGTAGGTAAAGCGGCGCTTGGAATGAATAACCGTTTCCTCAATGGAGTAATCGACCAGTTTTCCTTTCGGCGTCAGCTCCATAAAACAGCTGTAGGCCAGCTTGTCCTCTTCGGGCCGCAGGCTGCAAACACCGTTACTCAGTTTCTCCGGCAGCATCGGGATGACCCGGTCCACCAGGTACACACTGGTACTCCGCCCATACGCCTCTTCATCCAGGATCGAATCTTCCGGCATGTAATAGGTTACATCGGCGATGTGCACACCCAGCTTGTAATTCCCGTTATCGGTTATTTCTATGCTCAGGGCGTCATCAAAATCCTTGGCATCTTCCGGGTCGATGGTAAATACCTGTTTATCCCGTAGATCAAGCCGACGGTCTATCTCCTCCTGCGGAACCTCCACCGGGATATTCTCGGCATATTCCTCTACTTCTTTGGGAAAGGGCGCTTTCAGCTGATTTTCAGCCAAAATGGAGAGCATCATCGCTTCGTTTGTGGTTCCATCGCCCAACACCTGGGTTATCTTTGCTTCGGGCAATGACCGAGGGTGCACCCAATCTACCAACTCAAAAATCACCTTGTCGCCATGCTCGGCATCTCCAATATTTTTTGGTAGCACAAAGAAATCAACATGGGCTGAATTCTCATCTGAGGTAATCAGGTAGCTTTGATCGGATTGCTTTATGAGCGTTCCCACAAAGATCTCGCTCTTCCGCTCAACAACCTCTACTACCTTCCCCTCTACGCGACCGTCACGTCCTTTATTGGGGAATACCTCTACACGAACGATATCGTCCTGCAAAGCCAAGCCTAGATGTCGCGATGAGACCCTTACATCTTCTTTGTATTCATCACATATCAGGTAGCCGGTGCCTCTTCGACTTATATCAATCCGGCCGACGACGGTATTGTCGTCTCTTCTTTTTCTTTTCCTCTTTTTACCATTCGAGGAGTTCAGCTGAATGGCTCCGCCTTTGCGCTTAACAATCAAATTTTGGTCAAAAAGATTGTTAATAGCATTCTTGAGCCTGTTATTATCTTTTTTGGATTCGACCTGCAGAACATCCTGCAACATTTCAAATGATAAAATTGAATCAGGATTGTTCTTCAGGATATTGAGGATGATCTCCTCAAATGTACTTTCATTCGTTTTCTTAGTCATCAAATATTCTTCTAACTTTCTTTTCTAAAATTATTCTTCTTTTATCGCTTCTGTCGCAGTACCGTCGGCCAGGGATTCTTTCTCTTCATCTTCCTTATCACCCCCACCAAATATGCCAAAAATGGTATTTTTAATCTGTCTGAAAAACTGCTTCCAGGTGTTAAACTTCACCTGTGCTTCCAGACCTATCCCATCTACAGTGCTTCCGGCTCCCGGTGTTGGAGTCACACTTCCAAGTGTCTGATCCTGCCGGTGAAAAGCCATAACAGAAAGGCTGCGATTAATTCGGTAGGTGGCATTCAAGTCACCAATACGCTCGGTAAGAGTAGCCTGATTTTCTGAGCCTGTAATCATACCTTCGCGCCGTAGGATAAGCCTATCATTATACAAACGCAATGCCACTCCCAAATCAATCTCGTTGTAGGCGTTGAGACTAAAATCAATATCAAACCGGCTGACGTCGCTGTTCAGCAGGGCATTTATCTGGTTGGAGAGCAGCGGACTGATAACCTGGCTGGAGAGCAGCGGATTTAGATATGTAGATCTCCGGGTAAAACTTTGGCCGATGTTACTGTAGGCTTCATTCGTGTTCTGGTACGAAATAAAATTGCCGGTCAACAAAATGCTGGTCGCCTGGATTAATTTTTGCTGTTCATCACGGTTTAGTTCGTTAATCTGTGCCGTAAGTGTACTGTTGGAGGAGATGTCGAACGTATTGGGAACCCGGAAGTAGTAATTGTTCTCAACGCTGGTTATGGTCCCGGTAATTTCCACCACCAGGTCGATTGGTACCCGCTGCCCGTTGATATCGCCCTGGCTATTATCGGCGGTCCCCATCAGCGGGGCAATGCTCGGCCGTGCGTTATAGATGGCATTGATGTCGAGCCTGGCGTTGTCCGGCTCTCCCTCCCAGATTATCGCTCCACCCTTTTCCAGCTCCAGCGGACGGGTAAATATTTCGCCACCCACAAACATATAGCGACCACTGGCGATGTTATAGCGGCCAAACATCTGTACATTCTCTTCTTCCATTGTCAGGCGAACCTGCCCGGTCCCCTGAGCCGTCAATACCTCTTTAGTGACCTGGTCAAAAATCAGCTCTACCGTCATCGGGTTGTTGGCGTTGAACTGCAGATCCAGGTTGAACCGCTCGGAAAAAGTGAGGTTTTCCAGCATCTGGTTAATCGATTGCCCGGCACCGCCCCTGTCGTTCTCCTCCGAGGCATCTGTTCCCTTTTGTTTGGGATTAAATTCCTCTACAAACTGGATAAATTTCACATTTTCGTTAAGCTCGGTTTCTTCAAGCAGTGGAATCGAAAGCCGAGAATCCTGTGTCACTTCAATGGGCGACAGCGTACGCAGGAACATATCATTATTCGGCCCGGTTACACGCAGAGCTCCCGTTCCCGACAGGCTGCCGTAAAACGGCACATCAGGATCATAGGAGTTGTTCAAGAAGTGCAGGCGATCCATTTCAAGCGTAATATCGGTATAGGTAATCGGCTTGAAATCGTTGATATCCACATTGCCGTGCACCATGCCCCTCCCGCCTTTTGTGTCGGTAACGTTCAGAGAGTCGAGCACCAGCCAATCCTGTCGGTCAAATACCACATGCCCGTTCAGGAAATAGTTGGTATTGAGAAACTCCGGCTTTGCAAATGCATTCTGGACCTGGAAATCAAGGTTGAAGTCATAATCATCCATATTCCCGGTAATATATCCGTTGCCAGATGCAACGCCCTCCACCACCTGGAATACTTTGGGTGCAATGTGGGGTACAATCCACATATCGATCTCTTTAAAATCAGCATCAAAATAAAACACCGTATCGCGTGGCGCCTGCGGATTCGGGGGCACAAAGTACCCATCCAGGTGCAGGCTTTGTCCGACGCCATCATTTTGAGACAAGTAGTCATCGTATTTTGTAGAATCGGTTACGATATCTATGGAGGTATTAAACCGGTTTTTCTGGGGATCAAATTGACTTTCAAACCGTGCATCTCCCACCATTCGGTCATCAATTTTCAGTTGACCGACCTGCATATTCCCCTGGATCGAAGGACGCGACATCAGTGACCGCGTAGTTAGCGTGCCGTTCATGGTACCACTGAATCCCACTCTTCCATCTATCAAATCAGAAATGCGCTGTAGGTTCACATCCCGCATGACAAACATAAGAGAGTCCTGCCTGCTTGGGGTGATATCGCCCCTGATTTCTATAAATTCATTTTGGTTCTGAAAGCGAAAATCCTGGAAAAGAACATTCCCGCTCCGCTCCAGCGTGATGGTCGGTATTAACTCATTTTGCCAGGCGTATTGGTTGTTTCCCAGGTAAAAATTCTCAATTTTCATTTTCATTGCCGAATCAGACAGGGTACTTGTCACCTGGAATTCTGACCGGGCCTCGTTGGAAATGTTGGCAATACTGCTGCTAAAGAAGAGGGAATCCTGGTTCAGTGAAATATCAAAACGTGCGGAATCTACATTAACGAGTTCGGTGTGCAGTGTATCCACACTGGCCTGGAAATCGATATTGGAAAACTCTTTTAGCGATTGATCGTGCCTGAAACTGGCAGTGAGACGCGCCGTAGCCCCAAATGCTTCATTCATATTGTAAATCAGCGTGTCCGTCCGCGAGTCTGCAGTTAAGAGCAAACGATTGTCATCGGCCCTAAAATCAAAGTTTAGCGTCGAATTCGAGACAATACGCGGAAGGTCTGGCCAGTAATGACGAATTAGCTCGAGATCTTTTGTCACGAGCTCCCCTTCAAGGGCAATCGATTCAGGGGTGGCACCGGCCGTTTCATAGTTTTCTTCCGATGCCAGCGAATCCAACATTATTTCGTGGCGAATACGATCGCCGATATAACGGCTCCAGTAATTAACCTGGCGATACATATTTGTGGGTTTAATATCACCGCGGAGCGTCATATCAAACAAAGTGCTTGTTAGCCTGAAGGTACGGCTTTGCAAGTCCGGAGAGTCCAGATCCATATAAATTTGATGTGCGTTGACCGTGTCGGCACCTATGGCTGAAGGCTTGACATCCAGGTTCGCCCGGCCCTGGACGCGATCGGCCTGAAGCCCCTGCAGCTCTACGTTGTAGTCCAGATTGAGGCGCGTTTGGGGGACAGGATCAAATCGGAAATACCGCGAAAGATCAAGATCCGAAGCTTCCCCCTTTAGGGCATACTGCGTCTCATCACGATCAAAATCGATCCATCCCTGCCCGTTCAGTCGCTCATTTCCGGTACGATAACGGTAACTGTGTTCCAGAAAACCTTCCACCAGGGTCGCATCAAAGCTCATTTCTTCTATACTGATCGAATCAATTGAACTGCTATAAAGCGAAGCTGAAAAATTGAGCAGATCTTTTGAGAGGTCGTGCCCAATTCCATTAAAGGAGGCATCCAGATTTATATTTGTAGTATCAATGTTTTGAGCCAGGAACGGCGAAATATCAATATTCTTACCTGAGAGGGAACCGGAGTATCTAAACGGAGAACGAAGCTGGGTGTATCCTTTTACGCCTATGGCACCTGAGGGACTATCGATGTTTAGATCCATATCCAATGAGTCAGGCGTGCCGGCTACTTTGCCCTTCATTCTAAGTGATTCGAACACCTGGAACTGGGCCTGATTGAGTGGACCCGTTATCACTTCCAGGTCACGCTTGCGAAGGGCCAGGTCCTGAAGGTCGAAGCGGTAGTTCATCTCCTCCAGGTTTTTAAGTTTTTTCATCAGCCCGTTGATGCTCAGGTAACTCTCCCCGATGCCAAGTTCAAATCGGTTGAGTTGAAGAGAATCCAAAATTCCCTCAGCATCAATGCTGAAATCGAGGGGTTCTTTGATATCAGGAACAGATGGTACCAATGTTGCAAATTCATCAAAGACAAACTTCTCGGAATTGATATCCAGGTTGTACCGGGCATCGGGGAGCTGCTGGCGAACAGAATCTGACTCCAGGTTAATCCCGTCAATTTGCCCGCTCACAGTAAGCTCCGACTGGGGCGTGGTGATATTAAAGGCGTTAAACTCCAGGTAGCGGCTATCATTGTAAATTTGGCCGGAGAACCTGACATTATCGATATTCATGTTATGCAGGTCGCCCGAAAAACTTTCGAAATCCAAAAACCGCTGTATTTCACTCAGCTCCAGAAACATTGTGGTGCTGATAGAATCGGACTGAAACGGCTCGGGAATGTCCAGGTCGCCGGTGTCACCGTGAAACCGGTCAACGTAAACACTCCCATTCTGTATGGTTAGCAGAGGCGCAATAATCTCGACTTGCTGAATCCAGGAATCCCCCAATTGGCGCTCGGTTTCAGGATGTTTTTCCCTGGGCTGCAGGGCTTTACTCAGGGTGTAGCTGTTGTCAATATCGCTTAGGAACCGAACTTCCGGGTGCTGCAACTGGAAGTCTACGATACTGATTTTATTTTGGAGCAGGCTCCAGAGGTCAATCTGCGTGTTCAGCTTTTTAATGGTAATCACGCTGTCAGCCGTTGCGGCATTGTATGTAGAATCCCCCGGTGCCGCTGCCATCAGGGAAACATCGGTTAGCTCAAATCGAAAGGGCATCAATCCCTGGAGATTGCCGATTGCAAGTTTGCCGTTAAACCGACTGTTAAAACGCTGCTCTATCTGGTTGGCTACATAGTTTTTGGAGGAATCGAGCTGCAGGATGCCGAACAGTCCCCCGCCGACAAGCAGAATGACCAACAGGAGAACGAGTATAATCCTCCAAAAATACTTCCAGATGTTATGTATCCAGCGTAAAACCACGCGTTATCTCTTAACTAAATTTCTCGTAGGCATGCGACCATGCATCCTCAATTAATTGAGTTCCCTCGCAGGGATAAATGTATGGACTTCCCCAGTCATCTAATAAAATGAGGCGAATTTGTCCATCTTGTACTTTTTTATCGGTCTTCATCGCTGTTATCAATGCACTCCTTTCCGGGACCAATTCCTGCAACTGAATAGGGTACAACGATTTGAACGGTTCAAAACGTGCACTCTCAATATCTGCTCCCAGTTTCACAGAGGCGTATGTTGCGGCAATCATTCCTATAAATACCGCTTGCCCGTGCGATATGTTTCCGTAACCGGACCGTTTTTCGAGCGCGTGACCAAAGGTATGGCCGTAATTCAGGAAGGCCCGGGTACCGGCTTCCAGGGTATCTTTCTCCACTACACGTACTTTTATTTCCGCACTTTGGGCGATAAGCTCAGCCCATGCTTCCGTTGGCTTAAACCCCGGATCCTCGATCAATGAAGCAGCCGTATCAAAGATTTCGGGAGCCCGTATGGCGCCGTACTTTAAAACTTCGGATAGCCCGTTGATCCATTCCCCCCGATCGAGCGTCCCAAGGAACTGAGTGTCTGCAAAAACTGCATCCGGCTGGTAAAACGCCCCAATCAGGTTCTTTCCTACATCATGATTGATACCGGTCTTTCCGCCGATGGAACTGTCGACCATAGCCAGCAGCGTAGTGGGCAGGTGGATTAAAGGAATGCCTCGCAAGGCTGAGGAAGCGGCAAATCCTGCGAGATCTCCGGTTACTCCGCCGCCGATTGCAAACAGTGGAGTACCACGCTCAGCACCGTTTTTTAAGATAAAATCAACGATACGCTGCCACTGCCTGCTGTTTTTGCTTTGCTCTCCCTCTGGAACCACATAGGTTTCAACCCGGTCAAAATAACTGCCCAGTTCGCGGGATATTTTATCAAAATGCAGGCGGTGTACCTGTTCATCGATCACCACAAAAGCAAGGCGTTGGGCATAACTGTCGCTGCTAAATTCAATAATATGATCCCAAATGTCGTTGCCGATATGGATCGTGTAGTTCTTCTGGTAGTTAATGGGTACTTCAATTGTATGAGACATGATTGCGTATCTTACTGACTAGTGCGGCTGCGGTATCTTCGATGGAAGATCGGTTATCTGTGTGAATGGTTATTTCTGACTGCTGGTAATATTTGAGCCTTTGGTCGTATAACTCCTGTAATTCATTTTCGAGAGTTTCTCTGTCCTTCATGGTGCCGTCATCGTTAAGCAACAACGGCCTGTTATTGTGTTGCAAAATACGGTCTAAGATAACAGAAAATGGCGTCTCTATAAATATCAGCAGCCCGTTTATTTTTATGTGGTCCACCAGGTGCTGATTATGCAGGGCGCCCCCGCCGAGTGCCAGAATACCCTCGTATTCCCTGATGGTTTTTAGCAACTGCTTTCGTTCGTGAGCCCGAAAGCCTTCCTCCCCCTCCTGCTCAAAAATTTCAGGAATCGATTTGCCGGCTTCTTCCTCAATAATGGTGTCAAGATCGGCAAACGGGCGATCGAGCTTCCTTGCCAGTCTTGTCCCAAGGCTAGACTTTCCGGTTCCCATGAAACCACATAAAAAAATTAACTTTGGTAAATTTGTAATCTCTTCCATCAACTTTTGGGTTTTTGTGGTGGTACCATTTCAACTTCTTCTCGCTCTACGACTACAGCTCCCGGCGGCGATCCCTTCGGCTTTCGCACGTATTTCACCTTGGTGTACATAACCGGGACGCTCTTCATTCCACGCGCCTTGGAATAGTACGCCGCATAGCTCGCAGCCTGTAAGATAACCTGTTTCGGCGGATAGTCATGCTGATTTCCCATGCGGATGACGGTGTGAGACCCCGCTACACCGCGAGCGTGAAGCCAGACATCCTCTTTATGGGCCAGGCTCGTCAGCTTGTCGTTGCTCTTGGCACTCTTCCCTATCCAGACCTCGTACTTGCCGATCTTAAATTTTCGATACGGTGATGAGGCCTGCTGATTGTCATCAGTGCCATAGCCATAGTTCTCAAGCAGATCGCTTTTATCTTTAATCCATTTTTGCAGCTCCGGCAGGTGCTCAATCGCTTTAAGTTCAGTGAGCAGCTCTTCCAACTGGTCAATTTCCTCCTCAACCGTTCCAATTCGCTCTATCGCTTTTTCATATGATGTACGCGACTCTTTCGCCTTTTTATAATAATACTGCGCATTTTCGGCGATATCCTTTTGTTGTTTAAGCGGTATCGTCACAGTTTCAGCCTCGTCATACAGGTCCTTCACTTCAATCTGCTGCTGGTCGGGGCGCTTCTGTTCGTGCGCGTGGGCCATTAGCAGGTGCCCATACTTTTCATATTCATCGGCCCGGTCCAGGCTTTTATCGGCTTGTTGTAGCTGTTCCAGCTGGGCCTCCTTTTTGCTGAGCGACCGCTCCAGCATCTGCTGCACCTTGTGCCGGTGCTGATGCAACCTGCGGGTGTGCACAGCTTCCCGGTAGGCATGACGGATGGTATCATTTACGGTATCAAACGCCTTTTCTGTTTCTATATCCAGGACCTCCTCAGACCACAGGCAGGTCTCACCCGTTACAAGCACCCGGGGATGCGGATTGGATTCGAGTTCGTCTGTTATCCAGGCAACAAATTCCTTCACCTCTTCCGGCGACATTTTGTCCACCTTGTGCTGATCGATTAGCACGGGTATCAAATTTCTTGGCAACAGCGGATTAAGACGTGTTACCTGGTTCTTGGGTTTCGCCTTTGGATTGACCTCATCTGCAAAGTCGGGTGCATAGGGCTTTGGAGGAGTCTGCCCGGTCACATCATCCCTGTTTTTAAATGCGTCAATAATTTCGTTGTCCTTCACCAAAAAAAGGTTGGGATTGTTACTGAAGAGTTTGAAAAGCAATGCATGACCCTCCTTAAAATGGAAATAAACCAGCCGGTCACACTCTGCTAACGCTATCTTAACGATCTTTTGACCCTCTATCCCCTTGAAAAAATCAATAACATTGCTCTTTTTAGGAGGACGGTAAGTGTCAAGGAACAAAGTCGTCTCATTTGGATTTGCACTAAATATTATGCGTAATGGTTCAGATTCAGAGTTAATGAACATCTCCAACACATCTTTGTGGGGAGATATAGCAAAGTCAAAAAAAGTATCCTTAAGACTTACTTTTATCTCTTTAATTAAATATATTAGTTCGTAATAATTATTCATTGCATTTAATTAAGGCAAATTATCAAATGTAAATTATAAAATTAAGTCGCGATGACATATCCCATTTTTAATTCAGTAGCCAATCAAATCAAGAGTGATCTCGAAAACAGAAACGTAAAAATAAAAACTTTTAAGACCTGGAACGAAGATCGAATTAACGCTACAGGTCTGGAGCTCGTGATTGAGCTAGACGATCACACCGAATTTGTCAAAGAGCTGTCCTTCAACTTTGACTGGGATCGGTTCAGAGAGACAGTATTGGCACAACAGCTTGAAGGTATGGAAGAGCACCCATTTTTGCTGGATGACAATATGGTAAGTACCAGTATTGCTCCGGTCATTGACATCGAAGTAACCTGGATGTTTGATGAAGAACGATCTCAGCCCTCGGTGTCAGGGGAAAATGGCAACCACCGGCTTGATGCAGCAAGCGAATGGATGGAACGCATCAGTGAAGAAGTCAACAAACTGCTTGGGGACGATGACATCATTACCCGCTGGCATATCGAGGTAGAGGGTGATGAGTATGGAAAGTACCTGTCTGCCATCAATCTCATCTCCTATTTTCAATATACGCTGACTGACTTGAAGAGCCTGAACAGTGTGCATCAGTTTGTTACTGAGCGCCTGAAAGAACTGCTCCTGAAATCACAAAAAGTAACGCGAATTTCGGACCGCGTGCTCAGAACCGTTGCCGCAGCATAGGCTTTCTAAAGTTGGATACACCAAAAAGAATGTAAAAAGGCCTTCGATTATCGAAGGCCTTTAATTTTCCGAAGTAGAAACTACCACTACTTATTTTTCTTGTGCCTGTTCTTTCGCAATCGTTTCTTCCGTTTATGCTTGGCAATTTTTGATCGCTTTCTCTTTTTTCCGCTTGGCATGGTTAATCACCTTTTATTATTACTGTTTATACTCATTTCTTTTTGACCCGTCAGTAGGAATGCCTCCAAATATAGCAATATCCGGAGTAAATACTACTGTTAAAATTTACTCACCTTCTTCCTCTTGCATCATTGATTCGTTAACTGCTTCCTTAAAATCTTTAGAAACTTTTAAAACCGGAACATATTGTTCAGGCACAATCACTTCTTCATTTGTTTTTGGATTGCGAGCCACCCGTTCGGCACGTTTCACCACTTTGAAACTTCCGAATCCCCGGAGTTCTATATTTTCTCCCCGCTTCATAGCATCGATTACCGTTTCCATAAAACCGTTAACTACCGCCTCCGTTTCCACCTTGGTTAGCCCGGTTGATGATGATATTACATCTACAATGTCTGCTTTAGTCATAATGAGTCACCCTGAAATTTTAAGACAATTATAAATACTGATTGAATAGTCCAACGTTAAACAGCTCTTAAAATAATTAAGCCTATCTTTTTAAAAAACATTGAAGGCTGAGGACTTATTTTCATCTAAAAAAGTGCTAAATCTTTTATACTTTCACATCTGTTTAAATTAAAACGAAATTTTAAACGGTAGCAAATTCGCATGGAGACATTTGAGAATATCATCAGCTGGTTGGAGAATATTATTTGGAATTACCCGGAGTCCTTTCCAGCGATGGTGGTCATTCTCCTGGCTTTTGGTATCTACATTACCGTACGGCTGGGTTTTGTGCAGTTTACGCGTTTCAAACATGGATTAAAAGTTGTTACCGGTTTTTATGATGATCCCGAGGATGAGGGAGATATAAACCATTTCCAGGCTTTAACAACCGCCCTCTCAGCCACTGTTGGGATCGGGAATATCGCGGGTGTGGCCCTTGCTATCCACTATGGAGGACCCGGGGCCCTTTTTTGGATGTGGGTCACCGCCCTTTTGGGAATGGCGATAAAGTTTACCGAGGTAACGCTGGCACAGGAATATCGGAGCTCAAATCCCGATGGCACAGTCTCAGGCGGACCGATGTATTATATCGAACGGGGACTCGGCTCCAATTGGAAATGGCTGGCTGTGGCCTTTGCTATCTCAGCTGCAATCTGTGCTTTTCTTACCGGAAATGCGGTGCAGGCCAACACTGTTGCTGATGTGATGAAAACTGATTTCCAAATTCCTGTTGTCGTTACCGGATTTATTACCGCCAGCCTGGTGGCTGCAGTCATTTTGGGTGGCATTAAGCGTATTGGCCGCGTAACCTCCCGCCTGGTGCCGTTTATGGGTATTCTCTATGTCCTTGGGGCGCTCGCAATTCTTCTGATTAACTACCAGGATGTTCTTCCTTCCCTTGGACTCATTGTCAGCAATGCCTTTAATCCGCAAGCAGGAGCCCTGGGTGTAGGCTCGGGAGCGCTTATTTTCACCCTCAGCTATGGGGTGCAGCGGGGACTTTTTTCCAACGAAGCAGGCCAGGGATCGGCCCCTATTGCGCACTCTGCCGCTAAAACCGACCAGCCTGTTCGAGAAGGTGTAGTAGCTCTCCTTGAACCGTTCATCGATACACTTGTCATTTGTACCATGACCGGTCTTGTCATCGTTTCTACCGGGGCCTGGGATATGCATCATCAATCAGCGGTAGATCCGGCTGATGATGTAGTGACATATGAGCTCAACAGTGCAGGAAACCAAACACCAAACAATAATGTGCTGTATTTTAAAAATGGCGTTCCACAAAACGGCATTATGAACTACTACGGCATCTCTGTTGACACCATGTTCACTAATGCGTCATTCAGTGAGCCATTTAATGGCAGAATTGAGCTTTCGGGTGATCAAGTGGGCGTCTATGCTGAAGATGATTCACAGATCCCCATTCTTTACGGCGGGGTTGTTCAAAATGGTGCACCGCTCACCTCGGCAGCTTTCGAAAAGGGGCTCGCCCCGATTTTTCCAGGTGGAGGATACATTGTAACCATTGCGGTCTTCCTTTTTGCAGTTTCCACCTCCATTAGCTGGAGCTACTACGGAGATCGGGCGGCGCAGTATCTATTTGGATTTGGGTCTATCTTCTGGTATCGCCTGACGTTCGTCGCCATGCATTTTCTTGGAGCATTGTTTACGATAACCGTCGTTTGGAATTTCGGCGATGTCATGCTTGGGCTAATGGCATTCTTCAACATCGTTGCTCTCTTTGCTCTCTCTGGTGCTGCTTACAAAATCACCAAGAAATATTTTGAAAACCCGGATGTTTGATTGTTGCCGGCAAATTCTAACTACTTAAGAATCTGAGTTTGTAGATGGAGAACCACAAAAATGTAACGCTGGTAGAGCACCCGGTAGTTGCGCGGGATCTCACTATTCTTCGAAATCAATCGGTCAGTATTACAGAATTTCGGGCGGCCCTAAAGCGAATTTCCACCATCTTGGGATATTTTGCGCTCAAAGATCTTCCACTTCGTACGCTCACTGTTGAAACACCGATCGAAGAGACGGAAGGCTATGAGATCGACACTGACGTGGTAGTGGTTCCAATTCTGCGAGCGGGCTTAGGCCTGGTAAACGGTATTGTCGATTTTATTCCCGACGCCAAAGTTGGGCACCTGGGAATGTATCGCGATGAGGATACACACCAACCGGTAGACTATTACACAAATCTACCAGAAGGAATCGAGGATGCCTACCTGGTGCTGGTAGACCCGATGCTGGCAACTGGTGGAAGTGCCAATGATGCGCTCAACTATCTTAAAACCCAAGGGGCACAACAAATCCATTTTATTTCGTTAATATCGGCACCGGAGGGCATTGCTTTCTTGCAGAAAAAACATCCTGATATACAAATAATTACAGCAGCAATTGATGACCGGCTGAACGATGACGCTTTTATCGTTCCCGGCCTAGGAGATGCAGGTGACCGATATTTTGGAACAATTTAAAACAACTTTGATCCTTTTTATTTCATGCCTTGTTTTACTGGGCTTCTCTTCCTGTGGAGAGCTTTCCGATTCGCAAACCCAGCGGGTAAAGGAAGCCCTGAGTGACACCCTCCTGTCAAGCACCGAAACATGGGATGTTGATATGGAACTTATTGAGAAGGGACAAAAAAAGGTGCGTATCCGCGGTTCTTACGCAGCTACTTATACGATGGAAGAGATGAACGAGACACGAATTTCCGGCCCGGTGTTCGTGCAGGTATTTGATTCAACAGGCACTGTTGAAACGCGGGTTACTGCCAATCGGGCCGTATACCAACCCGATGAGTCGATATTCCAGCTGCATGGAGATGTAAAAGTGCGCACCATTACCAACCGAAGGCTACGGTCGGAATACCTGAAATGGAATTCGGGGGACAACCGGGTTTCCACCCCACAGTTTGTGATTATTACCACTCCATCCGACAGCATTGCAGGAAACGGGTTTGAAGGTACCACAGACCTTTCGGAATATACCATCCGGGAGGTTACAGGCCAGGTCACTGTTGATTGATATGGAACACACTTCTCAAACATTATCCAAATTTCCAACTCTGCCCTTATTCCTGCTGGCAGGAATACTGTTTCTCTCTATTTCCCCCCAAAAAGCACACGGCCAAAATCGTGTTACAATTAACAAGGCACAAGAAGTGATGGGGGTGACGATGCAGGGCGAACGGGTGCGTAAACTGATCGGGAACGTGAGCCTTCGCATGGATGATATGGTGATGTATTGTGATAGTGCATACCAATTTCTAGAACGAAGTGAAGTACGGGCATTTGGTAATATTGAGATCGATACGCCCAATGAACAAATTTATGCCGATACACTCATATACTTTACCGATGTTGATTTCAGTCAACTGCGCGGTAGAGTAATCATTGAAGCAGATAGTGCGACGCTTTTCAGCCAGGCCGTGGACTACCGGTTTTCTACCAGGGTGGGACACTTCCTGAAAGATGTGCGCCTTCAAGATCCGGATGGCGTACTTAAGGCCAACAGCGGTTTCTACTACCGTGAACCGGATAGCGCGGTATTCAGAGGCAATGTCCAAATTTCCGACAGCCTGCAGTACATCGAGGGTGACAGCCTGTTCATCAATCGAAGGAAAAATACGTACCGTCTTTACAGCAACGTATTTGTTGACGACAGGGAGAACAGCGTAATCCTAAAGGGAGATTCCCTCAAATCCGATACGACCGGCCACCGGCGTCTTGAGGGCAATGCATGGCTCAAAAAATTTGAACCGCAACCCGATACCACCGCCCCTGCGCCCGACACGCTGGTCGCTGACAGCTTGAAACCGGCTATCCAACGGCAAACACTTCCACCCTACGCCAGAACCGACACCACCACTACTACTGAGGATACCCTGTCAACCTATTTTATGCAAAACAGGCCGGACAGCATCAAAACTGACACGACTACTACCACTACCACCCAAACAACGGGTAGCTCACCGCCGGATACCACCCATATCAGGGCGCAGATCATATACTCTATCCAGGAAACGAGCCCTCCCGATACTCAGGCCGTAATCAACGCCTACAAAAATGTGCGTATATGGTCACCCAAATTTTCTGCTGTTTCGGATACCGCTCGTTACGATGACCAAACGGAAAACTTCATTTTGAGGTCAAATCCCACTGCCTGGCATAAACAGATTCAACTTACTGGACCTTACATCAGGGTGAGACTTCAAAATAATGACATCGACGAGCTGGTTTCGTATCCACAGCCTTTCGTAGTACAACAGGACACTACACTCGACCGGCTAAACCAGATAACCGGGGACACGCTTCGCGTCAATTTTGTGAATGGAGATATTTCCAAAATCCATGTATTCCCGAATAGTCACCTGCTGCGCTACACCAAAAATGAGAACGATGAACCGGACGGGGCGATTGATATGACCGCTCCCTCCATTACTCTCCTTTTTAAAGAGGGAGCCCTGGACACGATGAAAGCGTTGGGACCTGTGGATGGCATGTATCTTCCCGAGAGTAAAAAAACGGCAGACCGACGCCTTGAAGGATTTGTGTGGACGCCAGACCGCCGACCGAAAAAGCCCTCAGAACCGATGAAACGGCGCTTACCCCCCATCCCTGAAGATCCGCCGTTTGAATTGCCAATAAGGTATATTGAAGCCTCCAAAAGAGAGTAAAATATTTGCGACGCACTTCAAAATGCGTCGCACATCGATAAACTTATTAATTCACTTCCTGCAGGCTCATCGTTTCCTGGATTACCCGCTCCTGTTTATCGTAAGGTACCTTGTCGTAGTGTGAAAACTCACGGGTATAACTGGCACTACCCTGCGTCATTGACTTCAGTCGCGTAGCATAATGATCCAGTTCTTCCAGCGGCACCAGGGCCTTTATCTTTTGGATAGAACCTTCGCCATCCATACCCTGGATCTGCCCACGCCGTGTGCTGAGATCACTCATCACATCACCCATATACTGGGCTGGAACGGTTATTTCAACGCTATAAATCGGTTCCATAAGCTGCGGCTTGGCCTTCATGAATCCATCTCTAAACGCCATCAGAGCAGCCGTTTTGAACGCAGCCTCATTAGAATCTACCGAGTGCATCGAACCGTCATACACTGAAATGCGCAGATCCCGAACACGGCAATTGCTCATCGGCCCGTTTTCCATTTTCTCCATGATTCCTTTCAGGATAGCCGGCATAAAACGGTTGTCTATGACACCACCAACGATGCAATTCCTGAATATCAGCTTGCCACCCCACTCTAGATCAATATCCTGTACATCGCGAATTTTCAGATCATTGTGCTCCGGCATATTCTCCTGCAGTGGTTCCATCAGCATCGAAACCTCGGCGTACTGGCCCGCTCCACCCGACTGCTTTTTGTGTTTGTAATGCGTTCGGATACTCGTAGTGATGGTCTCGCGGTATGGAATGCGTGGCTGGACAAACTCAAAATCAAGGTTATAGCGATTCTTCAGCTCATATTTTATTACGGCCAAGTGCTCCTCTCCCTGGCCATGCAAAATGACCTGGTTGAGCTCCTGGCTGTGCTCCACATCCAGTGATGGATCTTCATGCTGCAGCTGGTGTAACGCCGTACCAAGCTTGTCCTCTTCTCCCTGGGTCTTTAACTGAATCGCAGTACGAATCGTCGGTTTGGGAAACTCAATTGGCTCAATAGTGATATCGTTTCCCTTTTCATGAAGCGTCTCGTTCACCCCAATGTCTTTTAGGCGAACGGCTGCTGCAATGTCCCCGGTTTTAACCTCAGAGATATCAACTCGTTTTTCGCCGTTCGTCAGGTAGAGGTTCGACAGCCGAACCATATTACTGCTCGTACTGCTCACCAGGTCTAGGCCGGATTTTACCGCACCACCGTAGACTTTAAAGTAGATCAGGTCTCCCACATGCGAGGCCGCACTGTCTTTGAAAGTAAACATAACCGGCCGACCTTCGGGATCGAGAGCAAACTCCTCCCCATCAACCGTGTTCGGTGGGTTAGCCTCCAACGGATTTGGAGCCACGTTGCCCAGAAATCCCATAACGCGACCAGTGCCCATATTCCGCTGAGCGCAGCAACAAAACAACGGGTACAGATCCTGGTTTAGCAGCGATTTCTGAAGTCCTTCCCGCATCTGGCTTTCGGTGAGCTCTCCCTGTTCAAAATAGAGATCCATCAGCGTTTCATCGTTCTCTGCCACTGCTTCTACAAGCTCGTTGTGCAACAGTTCCGCCTGCGATTTTTGGGAATCGGGGATCGGTAGTTTATCCGGCTTGCCCCCCTTCTCGGGGAATTCATACATCGTCATTTTCAATACATCAATGATGGCATGGAAATCTTCGCCCTCACTAAAAGGATACTGCACAACAACGACGCCACGTCCAAAACGCTCCTTGGCCATATCCACGGCCTTCTGAAAGTTGGATTGAGAAGAGTCCGGTTTGTTGACAATAAATAGAGAGGGAATGCGATACTTCTGTGTATATCGCCAAAGTGATTCGGTGCCCACCTCAACGCCATATTCACCATTCAGTGTAAAGATAGCGGTATCGGCCACCCGCAGTGCACCTACTACTTCTCCGGCATAGTCAGATGTACCCGGAGTATCGATCAGGTTAATTTTGTTTCCCCGCCAGTCCAGGTTTAAAAAAGAGGAAAAAACAGATTTTCCTTTTTCATGTTCAATTTCGTGGTAATCGGAGATCGTATTTCGCTCCTGGACACTGCCGCGTCGGCTTATTGAACCCGACTCGAAGAGCATGGTTTCAGCAAGGGTGGTTTTCCCTGCGCCAGAATGACCCAATAGCACGACATTGCGAATTCTTGATGGCTGATACACATTCATAGCTACCTCCTTTTTTGATAGGCTAGAGATTCGGCGGCAGCCAGGCGACTACTAATTCCCTTTTCCGAAGACGAAGTTCTGACTTCCGCCAGATAAGTGGTTTTAGATAAGTAATGCAAAAAAAGGAATGAAGCCAAAAAATTATTCACATATTGAGGGCAATATTACAAATAACAAATATCAATTTTCAATTACGTGAGGTTGATTGAAGCTTGCTATTTTTGAGTCCCCTGACGAACCTGAAAACAGATAGTTTATGAAACGCATTCTACTTATTCAGACCGGTGGTACCATTGCGATGGATCTTGGAAAGGGTAATCAGCCGGAATTGGATCCAGAGAAATGGTCGGAAACGATCTACCGTGAAATCCCAGAGCTTTCTGAAATTGCCGAACTGCATATCGAGCGGCTCTTTTTTGAAGACAGCTCAGATATTAATGGCCAACACTGGACCCAGCTGATCAAATTTATCAGGGAAAAGTCGCCCCGGTACGATGGTTTTGTAATTCTACACGGGACCGATACGATGGCCTATACCGCCTCTGCCCTCTCCTTTGGGCTCCAGAACCTTGACAAACCGGTCATCCTGACGGGCAGCCAAGTGCCGATGAGCAGCCTCCGCAGCGACGCCCGCCGCAACCTGGTCAACACCATAGAAATGGCCACCTTTCCGCTGTTCGAGGTGGCGATCTGTTTTAATGACTTTGTGTACCGCGGCAACCGATCCACGAAGATGAGCATCGGTGATTTTGATGCTTTTGCGTCGCCAAACTTTCCGGCCCTTGCCGAAATTGGCCTTCATATTGAATTCAACAAACAGGTTCCGCGACCAACAAACCAGTTGAAAGCATTCCCCCGTTTCAGCGATCGGATTTTTTTGTTGAAATTGTTCCCAAACTTGCCTCCAAATTTCCTTGAGCAGCTTGACTTGTCTGAACTCGATGCAATCATCATTGAGGCGTTCGGAAGTGGTAACTTCCCGATGCATGGGGAAAAATCGGTACTCCCATTCCTGGAACGATCTATTGCACAGGATTTAATCGTTATAATAACTTCACAAGCCCCCTACGATGCCGTGGACCTTACCAAGTATGAAAGCGGCAGAAATGCGATGGACCTCGGTGCGCTGAGTGCCAGGGACATGACCAGCGAAGCAACCCTGACTAAAATGATGCATCTGCTGGCCAATTACGAACAACCTAGCCGAATCAAGGATATTTTCCAACAAAATATAGCCGGAGAGATTACAGCCGGTAACTGACAAGTGTCCGGCTGGTTTTGTTTTTGGATGATTGGCGCCATAGTCTGATATTGGAACACACGAAAACCGGAAGACATAAAACCAATGATCAGCAACTGGGTTTCCTCGGAAGGATCTGCTGTAGCCTAAACTAAACCACATTTTTAACCATGTTTTTTGTATTTGATGTAGAGACCATCCCCGATTTTGAATTTGTTCGTTCTGTGCTTGAAGAACCCGAGGATGACGACGATGCCATGTTATTACAGGCGGGGGAAGAATTGGCTCGTAATCAATCGGGATTCTTGCCTCCCATGTATCACAAAATGATCTCTTGGGTGGGACTCTGGATCGAAAACAATGGCGTTCCCAAACAAAAAGTGTCTTGGAACGGTACTGATGAGGAGGAGGGTTTAAAATCCCTCTTCGATTCCCTCTCTACGTACAAGGATTTCGGGCTGATCCACCATAACGGCCGTGGATTTGATCTGCCCCTGTTGACTTATCGCGCCATGAAGCACGGCCTGCAGATGCCCCACCGGCTAAACCACCGCGACATCAAGTACCGATACAGCAATTCAAATGTAGATCTGCTTGATGAGTTCAGCAACTACGGGGCCAGCTCCTGGCCAAAACTCAAGCACCTTGGCTATCTTATCGGCATTCCGTTTAAACAGACCGGCGAAGGCAACGAGGTGCTGGATATGTTCAACCGGGGCGAACTGAAAGAAATTGAGCACTATTGTTATGAAGACGTCATGGCGACCTACATCGTTTGGCTACACCTGAAATTTACTGTTGGTGACATCAGCAAAGAGCTGTTTGACAACCTGCAGGAACGCGCTATGAACAAACTGAAGGAGATTCAGACCGAAGAGTAAAAATACCAATGCCGGGCTTTAACACCCGGCATTTGATAAGTGTGACCCTTGGTTTATTATAGGCCGGGGTCCACTTTAAATTTTTGTCCCGTCAGGAATGACCGCTTCTTTGGGGATAATGACAATTCCATCCACCACGTGATAGTTGCCGTAATCACCATCGTCGAGGTGATCGCCGCCTGCAATACGAACATCATTACCAATATGGACATTTTTGTCAATAATGGCATTGCTGATAAAGCAGCGCTGCCCAATGGCCATCGGTGGATGTTCGGGTGTGCCCTCTTCGATCTCCTCTTGGGATTGGAAAATATCATTCCCCATAATAATGGAATGTTCAATACTGGTACCCCGCCCAATCCTCGAGCGAATACCAATAACTGAACGCTCTATCCGGCTTGCTTCAATAATGCATCCTTCTGCAAGTACAGAATGGTCAAAAGTGGTACCCGACAGTTTGGAGGCAGGAAGCATTCGGGCGCGGGTGTAGATAAAATCTTCGTTGTCGAAAAAATTGAATTGGGGTAGTTCGGAAGTCAGCTCAAGATTGGCCTCAAAAAATGATTTGATGGTCCCGATATCGGTCCAGTAACCATCAAATTCATAGCTTCTCACATTGAGATCGCTATTAATTGCTTTGGGGATAATCTCTTTTCCAAAATCAGTGGCGTCCGGCATACCTTCAAAAAGTTCGCGCAATGCTTCCTTTTTAAAGATGTATATCCCCATTGACGCCAAATAATGGCGCCCCTCATTTGCAAACTTTTCCGGCATATTGGATTGCCATTTTTCCAGCTCTTCCATCTTTGGCTTTTCGACAAAGTTGGCAATCTCTTTCTCTTCGTCTGTCTTCATAATGCCAAAACCGGTGGCATCTTCAGCCCTCACCGGGATGGTACCGACTGTAAGATCAGCATCAGTTTCGTCATGCTGCCTGAGCATCCGGCTGTAATCCATCTGGTAGAGCTGATCGCCGGAAAGGATCAACACGTGGTCATGCCGATGATTTTCCATATGGTGCAGTGACTGACGGACAGCATCGGCCGTGCCCTGGTACCAGTTTTTGCTTTCGGGGGTTTGTTCCGCAGCCAAAATATCGACAAAGCCGCTGCTGAAGACATCAAAATTGTAGGTATTCTTAATATGGCGGTTTAGCGATGCGGAGTTGAACTGTGTCAAAACATAAATCCGGCGCATCCCGGAATTCAGACAGTTGGAAATAGGTATATCCACCAACCGGTACTTCCCAGCAATAGGGACTGCTGGTTTGGATCTCATTTTGGTAAGCGGATAGAGCCGGGTTCCCTGTCCCCCACCAAGAATTACTGAAATTACCGGACGATGCTTATTAAACTTGCTATATGTTCTAGTCATTGATCAGCTCCCTGTAAAGTTCAAGATATTTGTTTGCCGAAGTTTTCCATGAGAAATCTAACCTCATAATGGTCTTTCTGACCGAATTCATTCCTTTAGAGTCCTCATAAAGCGACAGACTGCGCTGTATTGCATCAGCCGCCGCGTGGTGTGTAAAGTCATAAAATGTAATTCCGTATCCATCTTCCTCCCCAATATCTTTTACAGTGTCTTTTAGTCCGCCCACTTTCCTGACAATCGGAACAGTGCCATACCGCATCGAATACATTTGGTTCAGGCCGCAAGGTTCCACCCGAGATGGCATGATAATGAAATCGCTGGCAGCATAGATAAGATGTGCCAACGATTCATTGTAATCCAGTGCAGCATCAAAGAAGCCAACGAAACGGCTGTTCATCTGCCGAAAACGTTCATGGAGACCACGGTCACCGGTACCCAGCAGCATAAAGTTAACGCTTTGCTCACTGCCCAGGAAGTGGCTGAAGAGATCGGGCAGCAGGTCGGCGCCCTTTTCTCTTGCCAAGCGACCGATGTATGAAATAAGCGGATACTCCGGGTTTAAGTCAAATTGATCACAAAGAGCTTCCTTATTTTCCAACTTGCTCTTCCGGTGCGTTTTCAATGTGTAATTCTTTTCCAGGTAGGGATCGGTTTTGGGATTCCACACCTCTGTATCAATACCGTTCAGTATCCCCACCGACTTGTGCCGCTCGGCATGATAGAGCAGGCTGAGGTCACCGTTTTGGCTCAGTTCTTCCATGTAACTCGGTGACACAGTGGTTATTTTCCAGCAGCATTTGATACCTGCAGCCAGGCAGTTGAATTTGCCATCCCAGTCCAACAGGCCTACCTCGGACAGGTTAAAAGAGGGCAGCAGTGAGTAAACCTCGCGGTCATACTCGCCTTGGTATTCCGCGTTGTGCACTGTCAGAACGGTGGGAATATTCTCCATTCCACGGTACCGGTAGCAACGCGTGATGATAAAGGGAACCAGCGCTGTGTGGTGATCATGACAATGCAGCAGATCCGGATCTTCTTCACTGTAGTGAAGCCAGTCTAACGATGCCAGCTGAAAGCTGAGATAGCGTTCGAGTTCGTCCCAGTAACCGTGCCCGCTGTACGGATCAATATAAATGCCCGGGCGATCAAAACGTTCAGGGATATCCACTAAATACAGGGGGAAACCAAGGCTGTCCTCCTTTTCCCGCTGTATTTTATAATGAAACTGTCCCTCTCCCAGCGGCGTATCACCCTCAAAAATCGTCTCAAATTCGTGTTCCTGCACCCACTCAGTGGCATACTTCGGCATGACAACCTTCGCATCCACATCATTATTTCTCATATACTTTGGAAGCGATCCGACAACATCCGCCAAACCACCGGCCTTGGCAACCGGGTAACACTCTGCGCTTAAATGGATAATATTCATATCAGGTATCCCGAAATAAAAATTACTTTTATAATTTTAAGTTATACCCATCCTCGGATACCAAGTAAGAAAATCTTTAAATGGCAGTCAAAATCTTTCTTATAATCTTTCAGACTATTATGTTCACGCTTGAATTGATAAAAAAATTTGAGAGATGGCAATAATAAATCTGCAAGAGGTAAATAAATCATTCGGGAAAACAGAAGCCGTAAAAAACGTTTCGTTCGAAGTTCACAAAGGACGCATTTTTGGACTTCTCGGTCCTAATGGTGCGGGAAAAACGACCTGTATTCGCATGATCAATCACATCCTGATTCCCGACAGTGGCACCATTACTATCAATGGACAAAAAGTTAGCCCGGAAACCCAGAAAATGATCGGTTATATGCCTGAAGAGCGTGGTCTATACAAAAAAATGAAGGTGGGTGAACAGCTGCTATACCTGGCCCAACTCAAAGGTCTGACCAGGGCTGAGGCCAAGAAAGCGGTAAACTACTGGCTGCAGCGCTTTGAAGCTGCCGACTGGTATAACAAAGAGATCGGCGAGCTTTCCAAAGGGATGTCACAAAAAATTCAGTTTATCGCCACGGTGGCTCACGATCCCGATATCTATATTTTTGATGAGCCGTTTAGCGGGCTGGATCCCATCAACAGCGAGATGCTGAAAGAGATCGTCATTGAGCTCCGAGACAAGGGCAAAACGGTCCTTTTTTCCACACACCGCATGGAGCAGGTGGAGCAGATGTGCGACGAAATCTGTCTTTTCAACAACGGTCGTGCGGTACTCAAAGGCGATCTACGTGAAATCAAGTCCTCGTTTGGAAAGAATACGGTGAATATAGAATTCCAGGGAGATCCCTCCTTTCTCGATTCCCTCGAAGATGTTCGCATCAACAATCGCTCAACAAACTTTGCTGAGATCAGGATACTGAATGGACAAGGTATGCAGGGCATATTGGAAACAGCCATGAAACACGCTGAGATCTACAAATTTGAGCGCGTAGAGCCTTCACTTAACGAAATCTTTATTTCAACCGTCGGAGAAGACAATATAAACCCGAAGGATCTAAACTAGTCATGAATATTCGTCAAATTTTACTGGTATTGAAACGGGAATACCTTACCCGGGTCAAGAGCAAAGCTTTTATCCTCACTACCATTCTCATTCCACTGGGGATGGCCGCTTTTATCGGCATCATGGTGGCAATCACTGTTTGGGATAGTGAACCGGAGCATACCATTGCCATCGTAGATCAAACCGGTGCCCTGTATCCCCGGCTGGTCCAGCTGGATGAAAACAGGTATGACAATGCGTCTTCTGTCCCTGTTGATACGCTGCGTTCACAGGTCATGCGCGAACAGCTCGACGGGTATATCGTTTTCAAGGAAGAAAATATTGAATCCGACAAAAATGCGGAGCTCGTTTATGGTGGAAGCGGAGGCTTTCAACTTTTGAATAGTCTACGCGATGACGTTCGGGAAGTAATCCGACAAGAACGGCTGGAACGGGCCAATGTATCGGAAGAAGTGAAAAAGATTTACGAGAGTCGGCCGGGACTCGAAAGTCGGCGGCTGACCGAAGAAGGCAAAGAAACCGATGACAACATCGGAATGCTGACCGGACTGGGCATGGCGATGGGTATCCTGATCTTCGGTATTGTGACAGGCTATGGCGGTCTGCTGACACGCAGTGTGATAGAGGAAAAAACTAGCCGGATCATTGAAATTGTGACTTCTTCCGTAAAACCGATAGAACTGTTGTGTGGTAAAATTATCGGTGTTGGGGCCCTGGCTGTTACACAGGTTGCTATTTGGATTGCCGCTGGATTCGGTTTAACCACGGTAGCGAGCCCGGTTGCCGCCATGTTTATGCAGTCTCAGTCAGAAAGTATGAAAGCGGCTGGCGAAGCGTCCGGGGCAGTCGATTCAGCGCTTTTTGAGATACCAGCGATAGCCCCTTCCCTCATTGTTCTGTTCTTTGTCTTCCTCATTTTCGGATTCCTGATTTACAGCACCATGTTTGCCGCCATCGGTTCAGCAGCCGACTCAGAGACCGACACCCAGCAGTTCATGTTTCCAGTGATGGTGCCTATTTTTATCGCGTATCTGCTGTTATTCAGAATCATGGAAGCGCCCGATACTAGCATGGCGGTGATCAGCTCGCTGATCCCTTTCTTTTCACCGATACTGATGGTTACGCGTGTTGCCATCACCGATGTCCCTATTTGGCAAACCGCTCTCTCAATTGTCCTGATGGCCGGGACCTTCTGGGGTATGCTGTGGCTGAGCGCTAAAATTTACAGCGTGGGTATATTGAATTATGGAAAGAGTGCCAGCTTTAAAGAGTTGGTGAAGTGGATTCGACAATGATCACAGTTGAAATGAGGTACTTTAAAACTGTAGATCTTTTAAAACTATGCTAATAGGATACATTTGAAGTTTATGACCATTTGATTTCATCTCTTTCATTGGATATTCATTTTACCCCGTAGTCAAGGGAAGCATATTAGACCTTTTATTAAGATGAAATTAATTCAAAAGGAGAATGCTAGTATGAAACGATCAACTATTTACATCAATACTCTAGTCCTTTTTCTCTCCCTATCACTCTTGATACCGCGACCAATCTTGAAGAGAACAAGCAAATAAGAGTAGAGCATGTCAAGTCTGAATCTTATACAGGGATAAAGGCAATTAAAAAATCCATTGAGTTTTTTGAAAAAGGGATATAACAACATCCTGAGTTGGAACCAGAAATGACCATGGAAATAGATTCAAAAAAACATGAATCTTTGAAAAATATGGGAGGGTTTTAACATAACCCTCCCTAATCTGTATACAGAAAAAGTGACAGTATTATGAGGGTAAACCTAACAATATTTCTTGCTTTAATAACAATTTCACTCACATTCAAGGAAATTTCTGCGCAAACTAAAGATGTTAAAAGTTCCCAGGGATGGAGCATACCGAAATTAGCTATAAAGAACTCAAATCATCAATTCCCCACATATAATATAAATTTGGCTGAAAACAGACAGGGAGTTTATATATTTGGAAACTCAGTTCCCCGACCCGGAAAAAAGTATCATTCAATAAAAAATATGATGTAGAAGAGACACTTATTGCGATAAACCCTGAAGGTGATCAAATTCCTGTTCCCAAAGGAGATTATAACTTCGCATATCCACGGGCAGTCTCTGATTCAACCGGGCGAATTCATTTACCGTGGGCAGAGCATCCTAGCAGGAGAAAAATCCCAGAATTTAGCATTATCTACTACTCTTTCTATGAAGAAGAAAAGTGGTCGAAGCCCGAAATCATTTACCAGGCAAAAAGCTTTGGATGGAATAGTGTGGATGCTTCTGATTTTTTTGTGGACTCAAGAGATCAATTACACCTATTCTTAACGGCTGATAAGACAAGCTCATCAGGAGAGGGAGTGGTTCACCTGTATATGGATGAGGATGGATGGCAAAGCGTATATTGGACCGGCAAGAGAGCACGTGCATGTGCCTATGTTGATGCAGATATTGATAACAAAGGCAGAATACACCTGGTATGTATAGGCCCGGATTTCAAAATTTCCGGGGATCTAAACAGTGTATTTTATACACATTCGGATGATGCAGGGAACTCATGGGCTCCCGCCAAACGAATAAGCTTGTCTAAGCAAAATCAAGCATCAAGTCCTGACCTCATGATCGCTCCAGATGGAAGAATCCACCTGCTTTGGGCAAAAAATCTGAGTGGAGGATTCATGCCACAAACCATTTTTCACACTTTTTCAGATGATAATGGAGAGAGCTGGCGAGAACCCACTAATTTGAAAACTGATTATCAGCCAATCACATATGATTGTGTCATGGATTCAACAGGAAATCTCCACATGGTATATGCAACCCCTATAATGCCACCTGAGGTTATTGAAAAAAGCACCTTTTATACTCACTGGAATGGATCAGAATGGGTTGAATTTGAACCAATAGTCCATTCGGGATTCTTTCTTAATTTCAGTTCTGAACTCCTGAAAACCAATGAGGGGAAACTGTACATGACTGCCCGGCAATACAATGCAGATAATTGGCAAGAGAAAGAGTATAACCCCAAATTGGAACAAGCGGTTTATTTAACTAAACAATTATATCAATGAATCATCGTGCCCCGCTGTCGAAGCCCCCCCTTGTATGCTATGCCTTACTGTACCACCTTCTGCATCTCGTAAAATACACGGCCGTCATACTCGTCCAGCAATCTTTCTTTAAACAGATCTTGAGCATTAACAATATTTAAATCTGCAACAGCGCGTACGGCGTGGTATCGCATCCTCGGATCGCTGTCCCTGAGCAGGTTTCCTATCCACTCAGTCCACTGCTCTTGGCTGGCATCTACTTGTTTTAATGTATTCAAAGCTTCAGCACGAACGGGATAGCTGTAGCTTTCGCCCATCAGGATCGTCAGGTTTTTGATGAGATTATCACTGGACAGCCGACCATGATCGGCCAATTTCTTCAGCACAAATACTGATTTATGCCCCACCGTGTCCTGGTTCACCACCTGCTGTGCAAAACTTATAAGTGACTCGGTATGGGAAGAGTCTGCTGTTGCCAAGAGGCTGTTTGTGGCCTGCTTAAACAGCCGTATCGTATCAGCTTGCACCGCTGTCTGCTGTAGCGCCTGAATCACCTGATCATTACCCTGATAATAGCTTAGAGCCTGGATAGCCGCTAACTTGATATCAAACTGATCCCGGCGTAACGCATCCAGAAACTGCTGCTCGGTTCCGGTTGCCCCCTGCGTTATGGCTCCCATGGATGAGAGCAGAGCCGCTTCCACCTCAGGGGGCTGCTCGGTTGACATCAGGTCCATAATAGCAAGCTGAAGGTCGGGGTTGTCGGCATGGTTTCTCAACTGCCGGGCCGCTTCCACTTTTTCCTCAGGCGACTGGGCGTTTCTAAGCTGACTCAATACAAATGAAACCGGCTTATACTCTATCAGCGTAAGGTCCTCCCGATGCGATGAGTTTATCGTCACGTAGGAGACCAAGGGATCCAGATTAAGCAGAACCGAGTCACTGCCCCCGGTAAAGGTGACCTCCGTAGTATCTGCTTGCATGCCGGTATATTCGATCAATGGCAGGGTTACCAGCTCTGTCAAAACGGAATCACGGGCCTGGAATTTCAGCAGCAGTTCGCCCTTTGTTTCGTTGTATTGGTAATCTACTTCATACACAATGGAATCTTTTTCGACGGTTTCCTGCTGGTCTAAAAGTAATTGCGGCGGGCTAAACCACGGCTGACCACTGCTTTGGTACCAGCTTTCCGCATAATCGGTCCAGCTTTTAACCGCACCGCCCTGGGTAATTTCATCATTCAGATTTTGCTCAATAACCTGCTTCCAGGTTGTATCATCCCATTGCGGATAAAACTGCTGCCACTGGTTCCAGTGTTTGGGACTAAACGCGTGATAGGGATTCACCGACACTTCCGGGTTTGTTGCATCCTTGATCGGGTCCGGGGATTCCTGCGGAAGAGACTGATTTAACACGGTTTGGTAAAGATTGATCGCCTCTGCATCCGACCACTGCTCCTCCCGCTGCAGCAGGCCAAACCACTGGGCATAAATACCGCGACGAAGCTGGGCTTCAAGGTCGCCCCTGTTCTTGAAAAGGAATACAGAACCAGCACTGTAGGGTTTCGTCTCCCAGCGGTGATCATCGAGTATTATAACATTTAATGTCTCAAAAGGATATTCAACACCGAGTCGTGTTTCAGTACGACTTAAAACCGAATAGGTTTTCTCCAGCAGTTGCTTACCCGATCTGTTTATGAATCCCGTATCTCCCGAGACACGAACCTGCTTGATTCCATAAGAAGTTTCAACACTTTTAAGCGGACCGGCTGCGAACCATAGCGAAGAAGCAGGAATTGAACGATCGCTCTGCCACTGCACCTTCTTCTCCTCAACCGATGTAATCTCTTCAATGTTTGTTTTGCCCGGAGCAAAAGCCAAAAAGTTTCCCGGTACCGTCAAAGTTATCTCCGTAGAGAACGTTACCCGTGGGTGATCAACCACCGGCAACCAGTGCCGATTCGAAAGTGGCAGCGACGAAGTCCAAACGGTTCCATTTGAGCCAAAGTGAACGCCAAATTTGGGAGTAGTCTCATAAATGATATCTATCCCATAACTCTGTCCCTTTTCTGATGGCTCTCCAAGGGAAATAAACAGCGAGTCATTCCCAAGCCTGTACGGGGTTTCACTTCCCCCTACCTGAACATCACGGATATCCATATGGGCTGCGTGCAACACAAGAGAATCGACCCCGGCAACATTCGCATTGATCTCATAAGTGGCGTGACCTTCCAACAGCTTTTGCTCAGGATCAATATTGAGGTCAAGTACCAAGTGGTTAAAAGTAAAATCAAGTTTTGGATAATGCGTGTAATCGAATGACTGCGTTTGCGCTTGAGCTAAGATCAATGAGAATGATAGCAATGCCCAAACGAAAAGAACGCCTGAACTAATTTTTTTTAGGAGCATATATCGTTAGTTATTGGAATATTTTTTAAAAATTTTGATCACTGAAGGATAAAGTGCCTTGCTGCAGGAAAAACCGTTGCCAGACTCTATCGTCTCTTTCCCGTTTGTATCACAAAAAATACCGCCTGCTTCGCGCACAACAGTTAATAACGGTGCCGCATCCCAGATATTCAGTACCGGGTCAAACATCAGGTCGGCACGGCCGGCGGCCACCATCATATGGCCATAAGCATCCCCCCACGTACGATGAACACGCGTGGTATCGAGAAGTTCCGAAAACGGTTTCTCATAGCTGTACTCTGCAGGCGTGGTTACATCGGTGGACAAGAAGCTGGCTTCTGAGAGATTCTCATTTGAGCGCACAAAACAGGGCTCCCCGTTCAACCGCGTGCCTCTCCCCTCTGCTCCCTCGCACATCTCGTCCAGGGCCGGAGCATAGACGATCCCGATCTTGGGTTCATCTTTATGCAACACACCAATCAGCGTGGTATAAAATGGGATGCCGTGGATAAAGGAGAGTGTGCCATCGATGGGGTCGAGAATCCATTTGATATCACTGTCAGTGTTCACATTCTCGAACTCTTCACCGACGATGCCGTGCTCAGGAAATCGATCTTGTATCTCATCGCGCATTAGCCTTTCCGCCTCGCGATCGGCTACTGTCACCGGGGAAGCATCATCCTTGAACTCCACTTCAACGGCGTTCTTAAAATATTGCAGCGTATGATCGCCGCCTTTACGGGCTATTTCTATTGCCGCTTCATGCAACGTTGTTAAATCAAAATTCATCTGTGCAAAAAGTCTTAGTGTGATTATTTTCAGCATGCCAAATATAGGACTCAGAAATTAGAAGTCAGAATCTAGAATAACCAGTATGACAGAAGCACAAATTCACCAGAGCATTGCCACCGAGTTGAGCCTTAAACCGAAACAGGTCGGAACTGTCGCCAATTTTTTGGATGACGGCGCCACGGTCCCATTCCTGGCGCGCTACCGTAAAGAGGCAACCGGTGGACTTGATGAAGGACAAATTCGAGATGTTCGTGATAAACTCAACTTTCACCGCGAGCTCGAAGATCGAAAGAAGACGATCCTGAAAACAATTGATGAACAGGACAAACTGACTGAAGAGCTGGAAGAAAAAATTAAATCGTGCACCGATCTGAATGAGCTTGAGGATCTTTACCTTCCGTACAAGCCGAAGCGCCGCACGCGTGGAGATATGGCCAAGGAAAAAGGACTGGAACCGCTGGCTGAACTGATCTGGGCTCAGGAAGTTGAAAAAGGAGACCCGATGGAGTTTGCCGCCGATTATGTGGATGAAGAAAAAGAGGTTGAGACGGCCGAAGATGCCATTGACGGGGCACTTGATATCGTTGCGGAGTGGATCAACGAGTCGACTGATGTACGCGAAAAACTGCGGGACATCTTCCAGGAACATGCAGTGATCAAAACCGAAAAAAATCCCGATGTGGATGAGCGTACCAACTTTGAAGATTATTACGAGTTCTCGCAAAAAGCCAAATATCTCAAACCTTACCAGATTTTAGCCATCAACCGCGGGCAGCGAGAAAATATTCTATTTGTGAATGTGGAGCTTTGGGATGATGTGACCCTCGAAAACATTGATGATGTGGTGATCAAAAACGATATGAGCATCTTTGTTCCGCTGATCCAGGATGCCGTGGAAGACGCCTACAAGCGGCTGCTGTTCCCATCCCTCGAGCGCGAGCTCCGCACAAAACTCACCGAGAAAGCGGATGAACACGCCATCGAGACGTTTGCCACGAACCTGTCGAATCTGCTGATGCAGCCGCCGCTCGATCATAAAGTGGTTATGGGGATCGACCCGGCCTATCGCACCGGGTGTAAAGTAGCCGTTGTGGACGAAACAGGTAAATACCTGGAAGGAACGACTACCTATCCGACGCCGCCGCAGGAAAAAGTGGCAGAAGCCGAGGAGGTTTTTGCAAACTATATCGAAAAATATAATGTGAACCTTATTGCCATCGGCAACGGTACTGCCAGTCGCGAGACCGAACAGATCGTGGCTAATTTCATCCAGAAGCGAAAAGAGAGTCACCCTGATGAGGAGCTCAATTATATGATTGTCAATGAAGCAGGAGCCTCGGTCTATTCCGCTTCCGAAGTGGCCGCAGAAGAGTTTCCAGACCTGGAGGCAGCCCAGCGCGGCAATATCTCTATCGCACGGCGTGTGCAGGATCCACTGGCTGAGCTGGTGAAAATTGATCCTAAATCTATCGGAGTGGGCCTGTACCAGCACGATGTCAACCAGTACCAGCTGGCGCAATCGCTGGAGGATGTGGTGGAAAGCTGTGTGAACCAGGTAGGTGTCAACCTCAATACGGCCAGCGCCCCGCTGCTGTCACACATTTCCGGACTCAGTTCGTATGTGGCGAAAAACATCGTACGGCGCCGCGAAAGCGAGGGCATCTTTAAAAGCCGTGAAGAAATTAAGGAGATTACCGGGGTCGGCGATTTCCGCTTCCAGCAGGCAGCGGGATTTATGCGAATCCCTGAGTCCAGCAATCCCTTGGACAACACCGCTATCCACCCCGAAAGCTATGAGGCGACAGAGAAACTTTGCAATCTCTTCAGCATTGATCTGACAAAGCTAAAAGAACAAGGCAAAGCAATTTCGGAGAAGCTTTCCAACATCAACAAAGAGGAAGTGGCTGAGCAGATCGGTGTAGGCGTCCCCACGCTGGAGCTTATTATCGAGAATTTGCAAAAACCGGGTCGAGATCCGCGTGAATCACTGCCAAAGCCGGTGCTGCGCGATGATGTCATGAAGATGGAAGATCTGAGCGAAGGTCAAAAGCTGCAGGGCACCGTTCGCAACGTGGTGGATTTCGGTGCATTTGTCGATATCGGGGTCAAGCAAGACGGGCTTCTCCATATTTCCAAAATGGCGAAACACAAGGTGGAAGATCCGCATGTTGTTGTTGCCGTGGGTGACATCCTGGACCTCACCATTGTGTCACTCGACCTCGAAAGAGGACGAATTGGGTTGTCTCTTGTTGATTAACAAAACAAGTTGAAGGTTCAAGGTTAAAAGTTGAACGTTTTGGACAGAAAAAAACCTTAAACATCCAACCTTCAGCATTTAACTGCTTTTAATGTATGATTCTTAACTCTTACTGTTTATTTTAAGCGAGCAAGCTCATAAAGTGCCTAAAAACAACATATAACAATGACAGAATCACAGATTCCTGAAATCACTGAACAATATTATTTCAACGTCTTCAATCGCCTGCCGATTACGTTAGAGCGGGGCGAAGGTACCCGCGTATGGGATGAAGATGGAAACGAATATATCGACTTCCTGGCCGGCATTGCCGTGAACAGCCTGGGACATAACCATCCCGCTGTGGTAAAAGCGATCCAGGAGCAATCTGAGCGGCTTATCCATGCCTCCAACATTTTCTATTACAAGAAGCAGGCTGCGCTGATCAAGAAGATGGCAGAAGTCTTTGACATGGACAGAATTTTCTTGTGCAACAGTGGGGCTGAAGCTGTAGAAGGGTCAATTAAACTGGCCCGCAGATATGCTGCAAAAAACGGGAAAAACGGGGAAATCATTACGATGGAAAACGGCTTCCACGGCCGGACAATTGCTACTATCTCCATGGGGATGAAGAAATACCAGGAAGGTTTTGATCCCATGCTCGGCGGTTTTAAAGAGATCCCCTTCAACGATATTGAAGCACTCGAGGCTGCATTTGATGAAAATACTACCGGTGTCATCCTGGAGATAATTCAGGGATCCGGCGGACTCCATGTAGCCACCAAAGAGTTTATGAAAGCGATTGAAAAACTCTGCAGGAAACACAATGCCGCGTTTATTGTGGATGAGGTTCAAACCGGTGTTGGTCGTACAGGTGCTTGGTTTTCCTATCAAAACTTTGGCGTACAGCCCGATATCGTCGCCTCGGCCAAAGCGCTGGGCAACGGATTCCCCATAGGGGCAGTGCTGGCCCGAGAGGAAGTAGCTGAAGCCATGGGTTCCGGCATGCACGGCAGCACGTTCGGCGGTAACCCAGTGGCATCTGCTGCAGCACTTGCTACACTCGAGGAGATGGAGAAACAGCAGATTGTGAAGCAGGCTGCTGAGAAAGGTGCCTACTTCGTAGAAAAGCTACAAGAACTAGCCGACAAGCTGGACGGGGCGATCAGGGATATTCGCGGCCTCGGACTCATGATCGGCGTGGAGCTCTCTTTCGGCTGTGGCGACATTGTCACTGAAATGCTGGATCGCGGTATCATCACCAACTGCACGAAAGGCAATGTCATCCGCATTGTGCCTCCTATCATTATTACCGCTGAAGAGATCGACACCTATGTTGAGAAGCTTGAGGAGTCGATAAAAGCGGTACGGGCCGAAGCGTGATCATAAAGTCAATATTCTTTACTTAAAAATCCCCCTTTCCTCAAAGGGGGATTTTTTATTTTTGTGAAGTCAACATTTATCTCACAAAAAATGATGTCTCATAAAGTTCTTACTATTTGATATATCTTTGAAAGCATTGGTTGAAAGTCTCCCTTAGCAAAGGGAGATTTAGAGGGTTGTCGGTATAACCAACTCAAGCGAAGAAGGCTTACCGTTCTTAGGATTCTCCGAAAAGAACTGCGGAATGAGATGGACAACGTACTGCATTCCATTGAAAGCTGGATTATCAAAAATGAGTCGGATTGCGGATAAACAACCCCCTCTGTCCCCCTTTGTTAAGGGGGATTCTAACCGCTCCTATAAAAATTTGATTCAGTTAAAAAACCTTTGCCTCTGAATAGCATTATCATTTCGTAAAACTCCCTGCATTCTTTGTGTAACTTTGTGGCACTATCCACTAATTGAATAAGCCTTTCATAACTCTTATCACATGCTCCAGGTCTTCATCTGTTACTTGGTAATGGAACGTAGCCCGAATAGTTTGCGGGCCAAACGGAACCATGCGAACACCACGCTCTTCCAACTTTTTAAGGGCTGATTCCGCCTTTTCCTCCATCAGTACAAAAATTACAATATTCGTCTCAACACTCTCCGTATCGATTTGAAGCTTGCTGCAGGCATTAATCAGTTCGGCCAGCTCCTTGGCGCGCCGGTGATCATCCTCCAACTTGCTCCAATGGTGATCAATGGCATAGTTAGCCGCAGCTGCCAACATACCGACCTGCCGCATTCCCCCGCCCAGCATCTTCCTAAAACGACGAGCGCGACGAATATTTTCACCCGATGATAACACCATCGAGCCGACTGGTGCTCCTAAGCCCTTGCTAAAGCAGACACTGATGGTATCGGCGACCTTCCCAAAGAAAGCAGGATCAATATTCGTGGCCGCAATCGCATTCCACAGCCTAGCGCCATCCAGGTGAATTTTAAGTCCATGGTCATCCGCAAAAGCTCTCAATTCTTCCAACTCTGATTTTGTGTAACATGCCCCTCCACCCTTGTTAGTACTATTCTCGACAGCAATTACTCGAGTGTTTGGCTCCCACATAAATTTCCCCCGAATCCTGTCGTGAAGCATCTCAGCCGTCAATTTTCCACGATGACCCGCCAGCGTTTGCAGTTGCACCGATGAGATAAACGAGGCCGCCCCACCCTCGTAATTAAAAATATGGCCCTTCTTTTCGATGAGTATTTCATCACCCGGCTCAGTTAAGATTTTAATACTGATCTGATTGCCCATGGTCCCGCTGGGTACAAACAACCCGGCCTCAATCCCAAACAATTCGGAGACCTTGTCTTCCAGTTCATTCACGGTGGGATCTTCACAAAACACATCATCGCCCACTTCAGCATCCATCATCGCATGGCGCATGCCATCGGTCGGGGTGGTAACGGTATCGCTTCGCAGATCAATCATATCGGAATCAAAGATATTGTTCCAAAATCTGGTTAAATGCCTCGGTGTTGATATTTGTGCCGCATAAAATCAGTCCCACTTTTTTGCCTTCCAGGCGGTACTTCAATGGTCCAACTAAAGCCGCGAGAGCAGAAGCTCCTGCAGGTTCCACGGCCAGCTTCAATTCCTCAAATGTCAACTTCATAGCGCTGGCCAGTTCCTGATCCGTCACAAGAACCACGTCATTAACAAACTTCTGGCATAGGGCAAAGCTATATGGCGCGGCATGGGGAGCACCGAGACTGTCAGCGATGGTGGCAACTTTCTCAATCGATTCCGGTTTGCCGGACTTCAGGCTTTTGCTCATGCTGTCGGCTCCTTCCGGTTCTACGCCAAACACTTTGCATTGGGGATTTAGTTGCTTGATCGCAGATGAAATTCCTGCACACAGTCCACCGCCGCCAATCGGTACTATCACAGCATCCAGGTCTGGAACCTCTTGATGGAGTTCAAGTCCCACGGTGGCGGTACCCAGAGCAGCAAGTCGGCCTTCAAACGGATGGATGAAAGCACGTCCCTCCTGCTCTTTAATCTCCTCCACCCGATCAAAAGCCAGGTGGACATCATCAACGAGCTCTACCTCTGCCCCAAGTGATCTGCATTTCTCAACTCGATACTTATTGGCTGATTTGGGCATTACCACCTTGGCTGTGGTATTCATCGATTTGGCGGCGTAGGCTACCGCAATGGCATGATTACCGGCACTCACGGCCGTCACTCCTTTCTCAAGCTGGGTGGATGTGAGATTATGCATATTCATCAAAGCACCCCGTGGCTTGAAACTGCCGGCATACTGGAAAAGCTCCATTTTAAGATAAACCTGGGTATCTCTGCCAACTGCTTCTTCACTAACATCCCCTTTCCATTGCCAGACAGGGGTTAACCGAATTTGGTCGTACAGCTGTTGATGTGCCGCCTTAATATCCTGTATCGTGGGAACTGAAATCTCAGTCATGACAAATTTCAGAATTAGTAATTAATGGAACTACAATTGTTTGAAATAATAACACATTCATAAAAGAACCTGTAATATCAATTCTTAGACAGGAAGCATTTTCTGGAAAGCTCGTAAAACGATGCTATAATAAGCAGTAAGCAGGGTCTAAATTTCACTTCAAAAAAAGATAAAAATCAGTGCTTACTGTTTTATAATTTCTGGATAGCGTAGTCTATAAATTTAATTTCCTTTAACGGGTTTAGAGATTTAAAAAAGCTTATATGTCATCCTGAACTTGTTTCAAAACGAACAGTGCGTTTTTGGCCCGAAAAGGCCCTTTTTGAGCGGTCATGTACTACCTTTTGTACCCCCGGAAATGAACCATGGGAAAGGAATTCATTTGAATATACCGCAGTGAGACCATTCCTATCTATCCCTTTTTGTACCATGGCGTACCTTATTTTCTCTTCTGAAGAAAATATGTGAATTTCCTGGGAAAGAACGTAAATTTTATCCCGTCTGCCGATGGCTCCGCAGGGTGAGCGGAAAAATGCTATTTCTTCCCGCTTCAAATGGTACAGCAAACCAGCGATAAAATAATCATTAGTTTCAATGCCGGAAAAGGTACCCGTTATATCCCGAAACACGTTCCCGAAAAGAGACCTGCTGCTCAAACTTATCGCTGACCGACTGGCAAAGCTGCGTAACGATCGTAATTTCGGCTCGGATAACGAAAGATATCTTTATACACGCATTACCGCAGTAGCATATCTCAAAGAAACCGGCCAATATCGCAGGCAACTTCAGGGTTGCCTTAAGAACTTCTCAGGCCGGACGGCCGAAACCTTTCGCCCGGAATTTGTCTCGGCCGTTCGAACGCTGTACCGGGATCATCTCTTGAATCTTGGCCGGAGCGTTATTGAATTTTCAGAGCAAAAAGTAAACCGGAGAAAAATCCTGGATTTGGATTTCAGTGGTGCTGAGATTTCCAACCCCCACTTCTCCGGGATCCTGGAGAGTCTTTTTAATGAGTATGGCGAAGTTGTTCTTAACCTGGACTATGCGCCCTGGACGTGTCGAATGGCCCGCATCTACAATTGCTCGAAGGATACCATGAACCGCCTGGAAGGCAAGCTTCGGATCATTGGACAATTCGGGTGCCTCGATGAAGCTATTTCATTTTTAGAGGTCCGCATAGGCCTGCATGGCAAGTATACCTTTAAAGTGTTAGTGGATAATTTGGATGAGCTCATCAATGACTTCCTTATCGACAGCTCCAACGGTCTTGTCAATAACGTGAAAGCCCAACAACCGCTAGATGAGCTTGTAAAAGAAGCGGCCGGGAAATACGAAATCCTGAATGCGCCTACCTATCTCGTTAATCCGGCAGCCTATAAGTCCATCCTCAAACACCGGATTAAGGCTACACTTAAAAAAGGATCATTTAATTTCCCCAGAAGCGGTCAAAATTTGTGAGAACGTATAGTCGATTTCCGAGCATACGGGGCACCATTACAGGTAAAATTACAGATTTTGAATTTACCCTATTGAATCGGTGATCAATTTTCAAAATCTGATTTTTCCGGGGCGTGAATGTTATTCCCAGATGCGGTTTCTTTGGTGGCGTTATCACATTTGAACCCACAAACAACACATTATGAGCTCTCAAGACCCCAAAGAAACCCTGCTGGAAACCATTGCCATCCTTGAGTCTAAAATGGATTTTCTGTTACGTGCTTTTAATGCCAAACCGGACAAATCCCGATACATGACGGCCCAGGATATCGAAGCGGAATTCCGTATCCTTCAGCGAACGGTACTGAACCGCAGCAACCTGCCGCCAGCCCACAAACAGTTTATTCCGAGCCTGAGGGTTGGTGGCGGACGCCGAAAATATTTTGATCGTAAAGTAATTGAACGGCTTTTTTCGGCCAATGTGTAAGAACACTCTGCCCACATACTCTTGTATCTATTTATTTTTGTAACTGAAAAACCTCAAGTAGAAACGGCCTATGCTTAATACCAGTCAACCAACGCTTCGGCGACCCAATGCAAAAGGGATCACCAGCAAAAAGGAAGTGCTTGATCTTATCGAACAGCTTTCTTCAGTAGTTCAAGAAGTGCAGTCTGAACATCCGGATCAAGCCGCAGGTGCGGTTGCTCGGATAGTTGATCTTCAATGTCACCTACAAGCTTCTTAATCTCTTTCATGCGGTTATCAAGCAACTGCTTTTCTTTCAGCTCCGTGTTAATTTCGGAATCTTCGTTAACCACAAAAGGCCTACCGTTACCCGTTAACAACCAGTTGAGATTTACCCCCGCCTTAGCAAACCGAATTAACGTGGAGCTGTTTACTTCTGTCTTCCCTCCATTTTTTATCTCCGAAATCACAGACCGATTTACGCCCGTCTCCCGCTGCATTTCAGACACATTACCCTCGTAGTATTCCTCCAGCAGATACCGGACATTATCTTGTAATATTGAGCCAGATTTTTTCTCCAACATTCCTCTTTCCTATCCTATTGGTTTTATTGTGATTGGAATAAATGCCCTTCTAAAATATTTATGATCACATCACTTTTTGTTGTTTCGTTGTTATCACATCACTACTTTAGCCCTGTAGGTATCGGTAACGTTTAACGGTAACCATCCGATTATACTACTTACCCATAAATTTTAAAAGACAGAAGTACGCTTGTGAACGGACTAATAACAAAATATAAATTTATCGAACCTCAACTCACCTGACAGGCCCCACTTATGGCAACCATTAAAACCCGCTATACCCTTGGGGATACCATCCAGTTTATTGACGGCGATGGCAAGCCCCGCAGGGAAATCGTCTGCATGATCGAAACCCAACTGGTGGAAGGGTACGATCTGTGGTTCATCACGGATATGGTGACGACCTGTACAGGCTCAACCATGTGAGTGAACACAAAATTTTAATATCTCAAAGAAAACTAAATGAGCAGCAGCAACACCCGGGAAGGCTCTCTAAAGCTACTATCGCCCAATAATCGACAATACCCAGATGAGGTTGAACCATCAGCCATTTCTGATTCTCAAAGGCAACCGTTTGAATACGTGGACAGCTCCGATCCCCTGGATTTCGGGTGGTACCGTAATGAAACCGATGGCACCAATCGCCGGATCGGCACCTTCGACATTGAAATACATTCCAAGATCATCCGCTATAATCCCGAAACACTGAAATGGGATTCGACGCTCTACGAATGTCAAGTGAGTTGGCTTACTCCGGAAACACGACATCTAACCCAAAGCGAACTCTTTGTCCTGGAGCCGGAAGACCTACTATCAAAGAAAGCCTTCCAGATTCAGATCTTTAAGCATTCTTATCAGTCGGCTCGCTTCAAGTCTGATGATGAGATCCTCTTCTTTATGAGCTTTTTGTGTAACCGCTGGCAGCCGCAAACGGTCTATGAGTTCAACTATTATGGCTTTATAGAACACCATGGCTACACCTTTTATCTGACACGCAACGCCTTAATTACTATTCCGGATGATCACCTTCGGGAGCCCCAATACATGATAGCGCCCGACCGAGACTCTGGCCTATTCCCCATGGTAGCTGCCGACACTACCTTTTACGTCAAGCCCGGGCGCATTGAACCCGCCCCGTTGTTAGATCTTTCTTCGCCCACAGATGGCTTTTACAGCGATGAGGAACATCATCTGTTTACCGAGAAAGAGCTCCAGTACTTTATAGATACCGTGCGAGACAGGTTTGGGGAGCTTATCGCCGGACAACATCCCGAAAAAAAGGCAGAAGGATATTTCATCTTCTCCTATATGCTTTCCTTTCTCTTTTTTGATGAGATCTATGACGTGTTCAAACATGTGGTCTTTTTGTATCTATTTGGAGAACCATCAACCGGTAAGGGGCAACTGTCTCAAATCATGCTCAATTTCTTTGGCCAATCCTTTACGGATGTGGATTCCAACCCTACGCTCAAGTCCGCCGAAAACAAATTGGCCAACCACAGTAAAATACCGGTCATTATGGATGAGTTTGTGCCCGGGAAAGGAAAGATCACGCCACAAGTATTTAACATGTGGTACGAATTGAGACAACGTGGGGTGAGCGCCTCCCACGATCGGACCAAAAACGCCTGGAGTCCTGTTCGGTCGCAGCTGATGTTTATCTCCAACTACAAACCCACCGAGGACCACTTCCGATCGCGGTGTATTATGATCGAATACGCCAAAGACAAACGGGGTTCGGTGGATAATCTTTGGTGGTTTGATAACCACAAAAAAGAGATGCAACGGCTCTTTCTATCTCTGCTGTACAAGTTTAATGATTTCAATCGCGAGCTGTTCAAAAGTGAGCTACTCTGGACCAAACGCCTGCTTACGGAAGCTGTTGAAGAAGAACTGGGGCGACGAAGTGACCAGGAAGGCGTGCGATTTCAGATTAAGGACCGGCAAATCGAAAATATGGCGGCCCTTATTACTGTGGATCTATTTGTTTGTCGGCCCGGTGACGTACAGTTCGCAGAATTTGTTAGCCAGTCAGCCCAAGAAAATCGAAACTCCAAGGTAAGCGAAGAGGACCTCCGGGAGATGCAGAACCTACTTCGGGATTCGCGCGTATCCACCGAAATATTTCGTTATGGCGTGGAGTTTCTAGCCAATTCCGCTGAGCGTGAAGTGCACCAAACCCCACTTCAGCAGTTCCTAGCCAGCATTGAGATTATGAATGATAACGGGGAGCTCCCGAAACGATACTACGGCTGGAACAGCAAGGATGGGCTGGTAATGTACTGGAGCGGCATTTGGGACGCCTACACCAACTATAACAAAGGCCGGGAGTATATCAGCCAGGATATTATACGGGAAGAAATTGAAGCTCTGGACCAGCATGGGAAAGCCAAAACGAATTATTACAGTTACGAAGATCCAATAAAGGGTACCGTCAAAGAAAGTCGACATGGCTACCATATTCCCCGCAAACATCTAACGCCAACCTGGCTACGCGCCTTTGGCAAGCGGGAGGAGGCGAACATCATGTTGGAAGAGCAAGGCCGCCAGCCGGCCACCGAATACCAGACAAGCACCGGTGATAGCTCACCACCATTTTAGGCGGAAATAAGAGAAATCTACGATTTTCTAAGAATTTGAAAACACCGTCTTATTTTCTTAGAAGTTCCATTTCTCCCCCAAACAACACCCTGTAAGTATAATAATAATAGTTAGTTAGTAAATAATAATATATCTAAGAAAACCACTAAGAAACGACTAAGAAGTCTAAGATCGGTCTAAGATATCTAAGATAAATCTTTGCCAATTTCTTAGACACTTAACCTATAGTTTTTACTGCACTTAACCTTGGCCTCTAAGAAAATAAGAAAGACTATGTCTAATTTTGAAAATCCTGAAAATACCACCAACCCGATGGGAAACATACCCTCAAGCAATGAAGACTTCATGACGATTGGCGAAGCGATCAGCTACATGTGTGAAAAACTGGGACGCATCTCCCGGACCACCTTTTACCGGTGCGGCTATCGCAAAATGATAACCGTGCGCAGTTACGGGCGGAATAAAAGTACCGGCCGTGAAGCCGTTAAACTGTGTCGCAAGTCAGAAGTGGATTATATCATTCAAACCATTCAGGAGAATCCCCATGCCGAAAACATCTAACCGCATAGATGAAATGCCGATGACCCGACAAAAAGTGGTAAAATCATCTATAACAAACGATCATCTGAGAGCAAAAATAGATGAAATCAACAGTCAGTATCATGATTTTAACAGACTCCACCTATATGTAGATGAAACGAGGCAATTCATTCAGGTGAATTATATAAATGATGATGGTTTTGATGCCCCATTGACGGGTTGGCTTGATATGGGACAAGTTGGGACATACCTTAACAACTACCAGCGTATGTTTTGTCTGGATCCCGACCGTATAGATCGTTTTTTCGATATGACGGAAGCAACCGTGCTTATACCTACCAGCTGGCTTCGGCATACGAGAAAACGTCCGAAAGGCATTGCTAATGCTTTTTTCTACATGAGACAGGCATATCAGGGAGTAATACCCCGGCGAAAACCTATTTCTGTTAGGCCAAATGCAGAAAAAATAGGTCTTTTTGATATTTTAGATGAGAATTTGACCTATTATGTGCAAAACACATTGGGATAAGGAGCTTACCTGTAGTTTTTAACTATTCTTCTTTTGAGGCCATCACTATATATCCCAACTCTTGGTTTTCTTCTCTGAACTTTTGAAATAACTCGTAAGCGGTGCCGTGCTCTAAAATCCCGGCTGCTTATGAATATTCATTGCCTCTTTCATGTCAGTAAGGTAGGCTCCAGGGCGAAACCCTCAATCTCTTTTTTTAGGTAAACCTACCATCAGGCGTTAATAAGACAGGTGTATTTCTCTCGTAAACGATGGCAACCACGTGGTTAGTTTGTAAACCGATCTGAGTCAAGAATCTGTTCTTCGGAATTACCATGAAACCGTTTTAATTACAAATAACAAGGTTTTTAATTGTTTCTTTTTTTCTTACTTGCCTCGTAGAGCTGTTGACATTCCGCATCATAGCTGTTGGTTATCTCCATCAATTTATTTTTTGCTTGCTTGGGAATTCTTCCTTTTGGACCTGATAACAGCTTTTTGGCAGCAACAATAAGCGTGTTAAGTTCAGATTGTTGAAGAATAACTTTCCATTGCGAGTTACCGAAATGCTGAAGTTGCATAATCTAATCTCCGTTTCTTTAAATTAATAATCCGTTCATTGCACAGGAGATGGGCTTTATCTATGGGTTGACCGCTCTCATTTTTAATGCATTTTAAGCTAGGTATAAGTCATCTGGGAGTCAAATTTGGGGCGTTACGAATGTCAGCCGACTGCCGATAATTGTAAACTCATTTTGGGGCTAATTCCAAAATATAATTATATTTAAGTGTGCTCTTCTCATATAGCGTCTCTCTTGATGAATAGTCATGCCTCCTGCTTTGATCGGCAGGGGGCACTTTTGTTAAAATAAGCTATCCCCTATCAACAAATGTGGGTATTTCGCCCACATAAGTCTTTCCAAGTATTAATTATTTATAATGTTTATTAATAATTCCACAGTAACAGTTGAGGTTGCTGGCTTTATTCGATAAGGTGTTAGTGGTGTAATCTTTTTTAAAAAGTGATCAAGAAGGGGGTATCTTAGCAGGTAGGAGAAGCTCTCCTACATTTCTTTTATTCAATCCAGGGCAAATATAAAGGTGTACTTATGAGTGCTATAGACGGCAAGTTTTCCAGTGATTTTTTTCACATGGCCCCGGATTTGATGTGTATTGCGGGCACGGATGGTGTTTTCAAAGAAGTCAATCCCGTGTTTGAATCGATGTTGGGGTACACCCAGAAGGAACTTACTTCCCGCAAGTTTTTTGATTTTATCCATCCAGATGATCACGAGGCGACCCAGCGAGAGCTAAAAAAAATAGTAGAAGGAGAACAGGCGCTAAATTTTAAAAATCGGTACCGCACCAAAGGTGGAACCTTCATCTGGCTCTCGTGGAATGCTCATGTGGATCAACATACAGGGTTAATTTATGCTACCGCCCGCGAGGTAACCGAGCAGGTGAAAACCAAACGGAAGCTGTTGGACACCAAGCAGCAATTAGAGCAGGCCAACGAGGACCTGGAGGCCTTTAGCTACTCGGTATCTCACGACCTTCGCACACCGCTACGGGCTATTACCGGGTTTTCCCAGATACTGCTGGAAGATCACGCTGGTCAACTGGACCAGGAGGGACAGCGCCTGCTGCAGGTGGTCATCGATAATACTGATAAGATGGGGGATCTGATCGATGATATCCTAACTTATAGCCGGGTAAGCCGGGCCGAACCGGTTCGCTCCCGAGTGGATCTGCAAAAGATATTTGAAGATGCAGCCAGCCAAGTGCTGGATAGTTTTCCTGAACTTAAGGATAAGACCACCGTTACCATTCAGGATCTGCCACCAAGCATGGGGGATTTATCTATGCTCAAACAGGTCGCAGTGAATCTAATCTCGAATGCAGTCAAATATTCTACCAATAGCGACCCAATTGAGGTTGAAGTTGGAGTGACAAATGGACAAAACCCCACCACCTACTACGTGAAGGACAACGGCATCGGATTTGATATGCAATATGTCGACAAGCTGTTTGGGGTGTTTCAACGGTTGCATAATAGCCGAGAGTATGAAGGAACAGGGGTGGGCCTGTCGCTGGTTAAGCGCATTATCGATTCTCACGGTGGAGATATTTGGGTGGAAAGCGAGCCTAATGAAGGAACCACGTTTTATTTTCAACTTTCTAAGAATTAACGGTGGCTAATATTATGCTTATGGATAATGCTATTGAGATACTCATTGTGGAGGATAATCCCAATGATGCGGAATTGACGATCCGGACCCTGGAAAAAAACAACCTGTCCAATAGGATTCTGTGGTTAGAAGATGGGGAACAAGCCTTGGATTTTTTAAAAGGCAGAGGAGACTATGAGGGACGCAACACCAAACACAAACCCAAAGTAATCTTTCTGGACCTAAAACTACCTAAGATGAGTGGTATTGAAGTGGTCCAAAAAATTAGACAAGAACCGAATTTGGAACAAATCCCCGTTGTAATGATGACCTCCTCCCAAGAGCAGAAAGACCGGCTGCAAGGATACCAGAATGGGGTCAACAGCTATATTGTGAAGCCCTTAGACTTTCCTGAATTCACTGAAGCCATAAACGATGTAGGCTATTACTGGTTGGTGCTCAACCGGCCACCCAACGATTAGGTTATATTGAGTAACCAAAAGGGAGATCAATGAGTGAAAGCAATATAAGGTTACTTATCGTAGAGGATACGAGCTCAGATGTTGATTTAATCATTCATCGACTCAAGAAAGATGGGGTTGACATTTCCTATGAAGTTGTTGAGCAGCTGCCGCAAGTACTAAACAAGCTGCAAAATAACGTCTATGAAATGGTTATCTCGGATTTCAACCTGGGAGGCTTTGATGGAATCGATGTTTTAAAGGTGGTCAAACAGCATAACCAGTTGCTGCCGTTTATTATGCTATCAGGGGTGATGACCCATGAGCAAGAAACCAAGGTACTTGAGCTTGGGGGGGATGAGGTCCTGCTAAAAACCCAACTCAATCGCCTGCCGTTTTCGGTACGCCGGTTGCTGCATGAGCGCAAAAGCAAAGATAAGCTACAGGAAGTTCATAAAAAGCTGAAAAAAGAACGAACCCGCATCAATCAGTCTCAAAAGTTGGCCGGAATGTTCTGGTGGGGATATGATCCTGAAAATGATAATGTAGAATGGTCAGATGCTGCCTATCATCTGTTAAAGGTAAATAAAGAGCAATTTGGGGAAACGATGGAGGCATTTATGAAACTTGTCCACCCACAAGATCGCCCCTCCCTCAAAAAAACATTGCGGGTCATCAGAAAGGAGAAAAAACCACAAATATATTCGCTTCGGATTAAATCCAAAGGAGAAATAACTCATTTTAAATGTAGTGCTGACCCTGAGGTTAATGAGAACGGTGTAATCACCTATATCTATGGAACTGCCCAAGATATAACCCAGTTAAAACGCCATGAGCAACGCCTTGAACAGGCTTTAAAACACCAGCAAGAGCTACTGTCTGAGGTTCATCACCGCGTAAAAAATAACCTGGCCATTATTTCCAGCTTTTTAGAGCTGCGTTTGTTTGAAACAACCGATCAAACCGAACGGGAATTGCTAACCAAGCTGATAGGAAAAATCAAGTCTATTGGCTTAGTTCACGAACACCTGTATCACTCGATGGATTTTCTGGAAGTTGAGTTAGGTGCTCTTATTGAGGACTTGGCAGACATGTTCCAAATGCTTACTTCCCCACATGACCAAGAGATTAACATCCAATGCCAAACGGATCCGGTCTTGCTGAATGTGAACCAAGCCGTTCCATGTTCACTCATACTATCTGAGCTGTTGGTCAATGCTGCAGAACATGCCTTCGATGGCCAAGATGATAAACGGATTACCATTATTAGTCAACCGACGAATAGTAACACCATTGAGCTAACTGTTTCCGACAACGGGGTTGGACTCCCTGAAGGATTTGCATTTGAACAAGAAGCAGGATTGGGTTCTACTATCATTTCTACGCAACTTAAGCAGCTAAATGCGGACTATATTGTTAAGACAGATAAAGGGTCCACCATTACATTTACCTTTGAGTTGAACCAAGGCAAAGGAGCACACAGCAACTGGAATTAGATAAGTTGGCCATAACTGGTTGAAATTATTCAAAATCTCTTATTGTTATTGGGCACTAGGTAGTGACAGGGGAATAAATTTAGGAAGGAAAGATAATTATGGTGATAGGGGCACAGGCGGTAGATACGCACTTACAGGTACTGGTTATTGAGGATACCCCGACCGATGCAGAGCTACTAATCCATCGACTTCGGAAACAGGATTTTACCTTTGATCACCATTTAGCCGAATCAGCTGGACAAACACGCGCTGCGCTTGAAAACTACCAGATTGATTTGGTTATCTCAGATTTTCATATGCCCGGCTTTGACGGGACCCAGGCCCTGCAGATCGTTAAGGATTTCGACCCGATGATCCCCTTCATTCTTTTGTCTGGCTCTATTGACCAAGATCAAGAAACAAAAATCCTGCAATTGGGCGCCGATGAGGTGATTATGAAGTCCAATCTTAATCGCCTTGCGTTTTCGGTACGCCGCGTATTATACGAGCGACACCAAAAAAGCCAGCTAAAATTGCTGGAATCGGTGGTGACCAATACCAAAGATGCGGTAATGATCCTGGAGGCTGAAAGCAATAATTTACCCGGCCGTAAGATTGTCTATGTCAATGAAGCCTTTACTCAAATGACCGGCTACTCCAAAGAGGAAGCCATAGGGCACACCCCACACCTGCTCAATGGCCCGAAGACCGATAAAAAGAGTAGACAGCGACTCGGCAAGGCCATGGACAGCTGGAAAACCTGTGAGGTGGAGCTACTCAATTACCGGAAAACGGGAGAAGAATTCTGGGTTAACATCTTTGTTAGGCCCGTGTCCGCCCCCAATGGAGGATATAGCCATTGGATCTGTATAGAACGAGAGATTACGGATCGAATAAAACGAGAACAGCAAATAAGGCAGTCACTGAAGGAAAAAGAGGTCTTGCTGGCCGAAATTCACCACCGCGTTAAGAATAATCTGGCGGTGGTATCCGGCTTGCTTCAGCTGGAACGATTTCATTCCAACCAGTCTGAAGTGCAAGATATTTTAAAGAAAGCCGAACTTCGTATAAAATCAATCGCAACGATTCACGAAAATTTATACAAGTCAACCAACTTTGCTTCATTATCTTTTGCCAATTATATGGATGACATCATCGAATCCATCCAAAAAGCATATGAAAGCAAGCAGACAACGATAGAATTAGAAAAAAATATTGCCCAGGTATCCTTAAATGTTAATCAGGCAATTCCCTTAGGCCTTATGATTAATGAACTGCTAACCAATGCCTATAAACATGCGTTTCCGAATAAGAAAAAAGGGCATGTTAAGATTGAGATAACACAACAGGGTGAGCATATCATTCTATGTGTTTCAGATGATGGAAAAGGCTTGCCTGAGGAAGTAACGGATCACAACGTGGATAGTTTGGGATTCACCTTAATTGACACGCTGGTAAAACAACTCCACGGGACCAGCACCATAAAGAGCGATAACGGGGTCAACTTTAGGCTTGAATTTCAAAAACGCAGCCCGAAAGGTACTGCCAATGCTCTGAATTACAATCCGAACAAATAGTAAGGGAAAAGGGTATGGAATATCTGGTAAGCATATCATTTTCTTCTTCGCCGTTAGTCAATACTAAGACCATGGTGAAAGGGTTTACCTTTCAGGATCCGATCTGGTATATGGGGCGAGTGCAGTCGTGTTACTTTGTCTATTCTTTTCTTACAAAACATACTGCAAACCTAAGGCTGTATTTCGAAGATCTTATGGTTAGTGAAATCTGTAACGGAGATATACAGTGTAACTTGACCTTGTCGTATATTACTCCCCAAAATAATCAATCAATCCTGTTTGAAAGCGATTATTCGGAAGAGGAATTATTACAGGCACTGGAGGATGAGTGCAACTTGTACTATTCTACCAATCAAAATCATATCCCTACCTTGGATGCAGAATGTGAAGAACACAATATTACTGTTCCTATCTTAAAAGGGAGCACGTATTTATTGGACTACACCAATGGAAAAGCCATTGATGCTTTTTGGTAAGTTAGGATCTATTTAAACCTTTTATTCTTCGCCGTATTTTTCTTTGTATTCGGCCAAACTCTCTTGAATTGCTTCACTAAGGTTTTCCATATGCTCGGGGCTGACAATAATACGGGAGACCAGTTGTGCTTCCTGTTCAATGTTCAATACAAAGCCCAGAATAAATTCATTTTTTGTAAAAGTGACACGAGCCAAGTTTGAATAAACCCCTTTGGCCACATCTTTGCCGGCGGTGACTTTAAGTTTATTTAAATCATTGCTTTTTCCATTCTGTTGTGAGTTTGCATCAGCCATAGGTAATGATGTTATAAAATTAAGATTGTTTATTTGCTGAATATAACCAATTATACTGTGGTTGATCCTTGAAATGAATTTTGACGGATTCTTATTTTGTAGTGTAATAATGACAATAATATAGCTAACGTTCACAGTACTTGTTATGAAGTTAAAAATGAAGTTGCGCAAAAAATTTAAATTTGCAGCAACTACATTATTATTCCTGTTTGGCGGACATACTAAAGAGGCTCATTCTCAAAACACCGCCCATGCCGTAATGAAAGTATCAGTTCGTATAGTTTCCAATCCACAAATAGACAGTAACATAATTACCGATATTTCAGATCAGCTTCAGACAGGCAAAAAGCAGCTCAGCCTGGGCGGCTACAGCATGGATATACCAACCGGAAGACACTACACTTTTGACTTTAATCCTCAAATAAAGATGCAAAATGATGCTGATTCATGGGACATTTCGACAGACGTTCTACAAAGTGAAAAAGACGGTAAAATCACCTACAATTTTACAGGTAAGGCTAGTACTTCTTCAATACCTCCTGGCAACTATTCTGGTGAGTTATCTACCACAATAGAGTATATGTAGGTGTTTAGTTTTTTGTAAAAAATATGTCTATAGGACAACTGGAGTTTTAATATAAATCATGTGGTGATGGATTGGGAAAGTGTCAGTGAAGACTTGTTTGAAGGTTTTACGAGCAAAGTAAAATTACTTAACCAAATTTTCGAATCTTTTCCAGAGATTATAATACTGGAAAATACTGACCGGTCCATTTTGGCTGTAAACGATTCAGTAGAATCAATGTTGGGATATTCGCCATCCGAACTAGTGGGAGTACCAGTAAAAGAGCTTTATGCGAACGAGTCAGCATATGAAAAAATGGGAAGAGCAGTAATGAGCGCTGGAGCAGGAAAGTCTCAGACGTTAGAAACAAAATTTCTAAAAAAGAATGGGGATTCCCTGCCTATCGAAACACTTGTTAAAAAAATAGTAGATACAACCGGGAATCATGTCGGTTTTCAAGCTGTGGTAAGGGACGTATCCGAGCGAAAAAAGCGGGAAAAGATCATTAAAAAGTTTTTTTCCCTTCCGCTGAATTTCATGACTACAGCTACTCCGGATGGATATTTAAAAGAGTTTAATCCTCATTTTCAACAATTGCTTGGTTATACGGAGGAAGAGCTTTTAAGCATGCCGTTTACTGAATTGATCCACCCTGAGGATATTGAAAGAACCATGCAGGAGGTCGGAAAGCTTGCCTCGGGGGAAATTAAAATGATGGTAAGATTCGAGAACCGGGTGATAGCAAAAGATGGTACCGAATATTGGATATCCTGGGCTGCAACCTTTGATGATGAGACCGGTCTCATGTATTCCATGGGGCAGGATGTCACAAAACATAAGGTGTTGGAAAACCAGCTAATCGAATCCAAGGAAAAAGCAGAGGAGGCTAACAGGGCCAAAAGCCAGTTCATCGCCAACATGAGCCATGAAATTCGCACGCCAATGAACGCGATCTTGGGTTTTGCAGATATGCTAAAAGAACAAGTAGACAGTAATCTGGAGACAGAGTATGTGCAAAACATTTACAACAGTGGGCAAAGCCTGTTGAAATTAATTAATGATGTGCTAGACCTGTCGAAAATAGAAGCTGGAAAACAGCAGTTAAACATTCGTCCCGTTAATGTTAGACGAGTTGTTGATGAAGTCCAAAGTATATTTGCACTTCGTTCCGAAGAAAAAGGAGTAACAATTAGAACCGAAATAGATGATTCCACCCCAAATTCTATTCTGTTAGATGAATTAAAGTTGAGACAAATTCTGGTAAATCTTGTAGGTAATGCACTGAAGTTTACACAAGAAGGTTTTGTGGAAGTAGGGGTACGATCTAGAGAGATCGAAAGTATAGAGAGCCAAGTTAATCTAGAAGTGTATGTAAAAGATACTGGTAAGGGCATAACTAAAGAAAGGCAGCAGGCAATATTTAGTGAATTTGAACAGGAAGATTATTCTATCTCAGATAAATTTGGAGGCACCGGATTGGGTCTCGCAATTTCTCTACGTCTTGCTCACCTAATGAATGGGAGTATTAATGTAGAAAGTGAGCCAGGAAAAGGCAGTATTTTCACTCTAATAATCCCCAATTTGGCCATTGCTTCTATGAATGAAGAAATGGAAAATGATGTCTTGATAGATTATAACATTGATCTCAAGAAAGGCCGGATTCTCATTGTCGATGATATCCAATTGAACAGAGATTTAGTCAAAGATTTTTTGAGAGAATATCCGTTAGATGTTTTAGAAGCCTCCAACGGAGTAGAAGCAGTACGTTTGGCCGAGGAACAATCACTGGATTTGATTTTTATGGACATCAAGATGGCACACATGGATGGTGTCGAGGCCATGAAACAGATTAAGAAAAAAAAGAAAACACTACCCATAGTTGCACTTACTGCTTCCGCATTTACCACTCATAATAAAGAATTGGAGGGGTACGGCTTCGACGGGTACCTAAGGAAACCGGTAAGCAGATCACAAATTTTGATGCAACTAGCAAGATTTGTAGGTACTGATGAGAATAATAGCATTGAAGAGAGCAATGATGACAGGCAGAAAAAGTCTCCTGAGATAAATGGTGTCAATATAAAGGGGGGAAAAATAGTTAAGAAATTAAATTCTGATATAACACCTATTATCTCAGAACTGGATACTGATGCCATTATGATGGACCATTATAAAGATTTGTTAAAAGCGATGAAGGAGGTTGAGAAAGAGGTTCCTGCACAGGAGATTGTACGTTTCAATAGCCAATTAGAGACAGCCATACAGCTTTTTGATATCGAACAAATCCGCAAGCTGGTTACCATTAAATATCCCGAATTAATTGAAACTCTCGAGGGCTAGGATTTCTGAAAACTTTAAATGAATTATGAATGTCCATGACTGATCAAACAGATGGCAAACCTGGGAATGATTTTTTGATCTTAATAGCGGATGATGTTTCCCAAAATATACAGCTGTTGGGTACAATCCTCGATAACAAGGGTTACAGAATTGCAGCTGTAACGAGTGGTGACCAAGTGGTAAAAACTGCTATTAAGAGCCAGCCTGACTTAATCTTGCTAGATATTATGATGCCGGGCAAAAATGGTTTTGAGGTGTGCCGGGAGTTGAAAGCAGACCCTCGGTTATCAGAAATACCAGTAATATTTCTTACGGCTCGTTCTGAAGAGGAGGATATAGTTAAGGGATTTAATTTGGGAGGGGCTGATTATGTAACAAAACCTTTTAACTCAGGTGAACTACTGGCCCGTATTGAGACTCATCTGAGTTTAAAGAATGCCCGGGACCAAATCATAAAACAACAGCAGAAACTACAACAACTGACAGAAACAAAGGAAAAACTGTACTCTATCATAGCTCACGACCTGAAAAATGCATTGTTTGGAATTTCAGGTTTAGCCGAATTTGTTGAGGAAGACCTGGTGGATGAAAAAATTAACCCTGAGATCCTGGAAAATGTGAGGTTGATATCAAGGTCCTCTGAATCTGCTACCATGATACTGAAAAACCTTTTGGCATGGACTCGCTTGCAAACAGATGATCTTGAATTAAATCCGGAGAATTTTTCACTTTCAGAGGAGATAATCAATAGCATCAATCTCTATCAGACCCAGGCAAACAAGAAAGAAGTGGAAATCCAATTTGATTCGGAAATAGAAGCACCAATAATCTTTGCTGATCCACAAATGATATCCACAGTGATTCGAAATCTTATTTCAAATGCTATCAAATTTTCAAATGAAGGCGACCAAGTTACTGTTGAGACTACCCAAAAGAAAGATGCTATCCAGGTAGCGGTGAAAGACGAAGGGATTGGAATACCGAAAGAAATTCAGAAAACTATCTTCAACCCTGAAGAACGTCCAAAAAGAACGGGAACGGACAATGAGCAAGGAACGGGCTTGGGACTGCTGTTATGCAAGGAGTTTATTGAGGCTCACAGAGGTGAAATTTTGGTTGAAAGCTCTCCAAATGAAGGATCTATCTTTAGGTTTAGTATACCCAATCACATCTCCTAGCATAACAAAGGATAAGGGACCAATGATACATTAAAAGTCCGATTTGAATACTATACTTGTTTCAAATAGTTTTAGCTAACAAATTAAAACGGCAAATGGTATTTGGGGTACTAGTTATTGATATGACAAATTGCAATAAACTTGTTACCGAACTTTTAGGTACTAAATTACAAATTCAGACTCAGGAGAAAATTGGGGTGGTTCAAAACGTGGCTATAAACACAAATGATGGGACCATTACATTTATTTTTCTTTGTTATGCAAATTTTTTTGGTAAAATACATCGTCATTTTGCCATCCCACGAGAGGAAGTGGATTTTGTATTTTCAGGTGAAAATTTCTTTTTTGAAATAAAGAAAGAAAAATTGGTCGAGGCTGCCAGGTATACTACAAGAGGAAATTTGAAGGATTTTTCACCTGAATATCAACAAATTCAGGAACTCAATATCTCTGAAAATAATTTTACACTGGCCTATCAATGGTAAATCAGAATATTGGGAATAGTTAAAATCCAATACATTTGACTCACAATACAGCCATTCTTAATAACTAAGAGTAAAACAAAACTTTTCCAACCTAATTATTTGAAGGGTTTTAACTTCCCTGCTATAAAATCATCAACCCGTTTCACTCAAGTGAGCATTCAATTTCCTGCTACTCGAACTATATAAAAAAATTTTAATGTGAATTTGGCCTCTCGATCAAAAATAGTCGGAACTTTTCTGCCATGAGTAGTATATACAAAGCATACGAAGAACTACGTAGTTAAATACGTAATTATTCGTAGGAGTGACAATTAACCTTAATAAACCAAATTCATATATGAAACATTTAAAGATACCATCATTACTGATAGTATTAGCTATCACATTGGCAGGTACAGCTTGTGATAACAACTCTGCAGGTCCTGGTGAGGGATCCGCTGCAGTTGAAGGACAAGTTCAAGATGAGAATACACAAAATAAAGCCAAGTACTCGAGTCCAACCACGGCTGCAGCCGTTGAGGGAGCAACCGTAACGGCTGCACGAATTTCCTCTGACGGAAGCCTGGAAACTATTTCCGGTGCTGAAACTGAGACAAACGCAGAGGGCGAGTTCACCTTAAACATCAATGCTGAAGCCGTTGCCAATTCAGGCCAGCAGGTTATTATAATGGCAGAAAAAAGCGGCCAGCAGTGGAAGACGTTTATAACCGGTGAACTTGAGAGTGGTAGTACCGTTCAGGTTCAACCGCTGACTGTAGAATCATCCGGTGAAGCCGATGTATATTCCAAAATCGTAGCCGAAGGTAATGCTGAGATGGTGTCCAAGGCTGATATCGAAGCGTATATCGGGGCCAAGGCCTCATCTGCAATTCAAAGCAACAGCCAGGCAGCAGCTACCTATGCTGAAGCATTGGCAGCAGAAGCAGAAGCACGTGCTGAGTTCTTTGCAAGTCAATCTGCTGAGATTACAGGAGATCAAAAACAGCAGATTATGGAGACAAAGACACAAGCACAGCTTCAGCTTGAAAGCGAGCTGAATGCGGCTACCAGTGCGGAAGATGAACAAGCAGCGATGGAAGCCTTCACAAAAACAGTGGTTAAAGCACACGCTGACGCTGGCGTCGATGCTGAGCTGTATGCCAAGGCTAAAGAGATGTCAAATCGCGTATTTGTAAAGCACAGCAGTGAAGTTTCTGCTGAAGCTGAATCTGAAGCGAGAACCACAGCTGCCCTGTTTACCTCTTACGCTATAGATGCTGCTGTACAGGCACGCATGGAAGCGCAAGGTGCTACGGAATCTAACATCCAGGCTGCTGCTGATGCTGCAGTAACACTCCGTAGCGATATCAAAGCGATGACCGGAGCTACCAAGGAAGATATTGACGCTGCCTTCGAAACATATAACGAAGCTGTCGTTAATGCTCTTTCCCAAGAGTTTTCCGCTAATGCTCAAACAATGACAGAAATTAATGCCCGAATTAATGAAGACAACGGGGCCAAAGCTGAACTTGAATCTTCACTGGAAGCTACACTGAGTCTTCAGATATTTGTAGATGCATACACAACATTCTATTCTGAAGTCAAAACGATTGTGGATGAAAGCTTCACAACTGCCAACGATGCAGAAGCCGAATTCGTGGCCGACATCATGGTTCTGGCTAACCTGGGCAACTAGGTATTCAGCTACCAATTAGGAAACTCTAGAGGATCCCGAGCCAACCGGTTCGGGATCCTTTTTTATTTCAACCGACTTCATTGAATCTAATAATTGGCGGATGCCAATCAATATGTGAACAGGCTGAAGAAAATACCCAAACAAAAAAAGACTAGTATCAAGGCATATTTATTCATAATACTACTTTTTAAATTTTTATTGCACCGAACCACCTTACACTTAAGCTATAGGCTCCTGTATATTGAATCAAATACAAAATGGTAGGTTAACAAATAAAATTGGTAGCTAGCAAGAATCGGCGTGGCCTGTCCGCTTAATGCGCGTGATATTATTCATGGCCTCCTCCCGGAATCGTAGATTACGGTTCTGGACAACCCTAACAAACCCAAGGAGGAAAGCCATGAACTTTTATATTCTCGAACATCCATATTACTGCGGAATCGACCTGCATGCAAGAAGCCCTGCAGGGTGCATCCTGGACGGGACTGGAACCGTCGCCTATCACAAAAATATGCCCTGCCATCCGGAATATCTTCGATTGCCCGGCAGATGGGAATCGCCCAAACGCATCGGCCCCTGCTGCCCCTGCTCCGAGATGCTCCATAACTGGAATGGCCCGGCCGGGCCATAGCCCCGCGCGTGATCATCCGGGTCCAGGGCACGCAATATGTTCTATAGCCGTCCCGCAATAGGTGGGACCGGTGGGTGAATGCGGGCTTGTTTCGACCACCAACCGCCGAGCCTCTATATATGTTTGGTGCAGCCACGAAGGCTGTCAACCATCGTTGAATACTGCCTGCAGCAGCAATCCACCAGGCCATCGAATACAGAAAGGCGTGAAAAAAACTTGCCGGGGAGAGCTATTGCCTGTTGACTTTGGAAGCCGTATATGGATTATAGGGTATACGTCATAATTTTATTAGAAGTTCAGTGCTCTGATAATTCCTTAATCTTTTTCTTTGCCTTATCTGCAAACTCAACAGATGCTTGGTAATAATCTTGAGCTTTCGGTAATGGAGAAAAATCTCCAATCTTAATTGTCAGGATCGTTTGATCATTTTTTCTAGACAATTTGAAGGAATATGATACATCATATGCATCCTCACTTAAGTCAACCCTTGGCAAGTATAGAGAAATATCCAAGTGATTATTTGGCTCAAATGTTCTGACAGTCATTTTGGAGTAACCTTCCCATTCTATTATACTCCCGAGTCGTAATTTGTCCTCTGAAAAATCCTCTGGAAGCTCGTCCCACTGTTTATAGTATTTCGTATAGGTCAATACTTCCCAGACTTTTTCTTTCGAAGCGTTGATTTCAATTTGATCTTTTACAGTTAGTTTCTCTTCCATATTCCTTTAAATTAGCTCTGAGTTGTAATCGAAATGCTTTTAACGGGATTGCGCTCGGCACAGAGCCTATAATTTCTTTAAAAGTAACTCATTTGAACCTTAACAAGGAACTAAAAAAGTTTTGTTGTCCCGCTAAGCTGTTTTTTCAGGTAGAGCTGAACATCTTCATCAGTAAGGTCTGTAAAGTTACAGTACCCCTGTGATACGGCTGCTAAATGTTGATATTTATTCAGGATAAGCACTTCATCTGCTTCGGTCTCAAGCTTAGAGAGCCTGGTTAGGCCCGAAACGGGAGCTGCTATTACAATCTTTTCGGGATGATGCTTGCAGCACATTCGAATAGCACCAAACATCGTTGCCCCTGTTGCAATGCCGTCATCCACCAGAATAACCACTCGCCCTTTCAGAGAGGGCAAGTCTTCTCCGTTTCGGTATTGAAGGACACGCCGTTGAATTTCTTTCTTTTCCTTTGTCTGAACTTTGATAATAATATCTTTGGTAAGATATTTATTTGACCAGGGATCAAAGTACAGGCTGCCATCCTCTGCAATGACACCAAAGGCGGCTTCGGGCTGCTGAGGATAGCAGAGCTTTCGGGTTATGATTATGTCAAAATCACATCCCAAGGTAAGGGCTGCGAAATATCCTACTTCTACTCCTCCTCGCGGAATGGCTAATACGACAGGCTTTGCCGATTGATATTTTTTGAGAGCACTCCCCAGCGCTCTGCCGGCCTCTTTTCGATCCTCAAACATTTAAGTAGTTTTCCTTAGGAGTTTAATCTATCAATGCATGCGAATAGATAATGCCCATTAAATTAATATTCCTTAAAACTTATCACCAAGTCTATAGGTGCTTCTACCAAACAGATGAGGGGGATATTCCTACATAATGGCACACTAAAAATTGAATTGGTATTTTTGACCACAGAAGTATAATTTATTTTATTGAATTACCTTCCCTAACAGAATGATTCTTTGGTACTTAACTAGTTGATGAGTCCATGAGGAAAACTGAGTGGCTTAAAAAATCGATCAAAGAACGAATTCTTTGGTATGATAATGAGATAGGTGAGCTACGTGAATACCTTAGCAGAAATGCTACATTAGAAAAAAAGCAAGATCTGGATATTCGTAAGCAGCGACTGTTGCGATTTGCTGAGCGCATGGGATTCGATGATGTTCCCTTAGATGGTCGGGTAAGCGGAGAAAGCCTGGTCAAAAAATTCTATCATGAAGTCATATTCCATGCCCATCAATCGCTGCCCCTCGAAGGATCTCCCCTGGAAGAATGGCAACAAAAATTAGCCCATACCAGTGGCATTATCTCTGGGTTTATGATGGCTGAGAAACGATAAAACCTCCGGTTTACGTGCACATCTCTACGACCTTCCCATAGTCAGGAAAAATATTTTCCTCTTCTAACAGTTTAATCACTACCCCGACTATTATCGTAGTTCCAATTAATCTCTACCAAAAGATCCGCATATTGAACAGATGGAAAGATACCGATCATCATGAGGAGGTCTATGAATACGGTGGCTTTCTTATAACCCACCACCGCCTCATTGAATCCGGGACTCCCGCAAAACACAAAATGAAATGTGAAAAAGACTATATCTATAAGATGGAAAAGAAGAGCATTCATTTGGAAGCCGGCGGAGCTTCCTTCAGGGAGGCTAAAAGAAATATCATAGACAAAATTGACGATTTTAATAATTCTCAAAATGAGTGGCGTCCACTTTTAGACTAAAAAAGGATCGTCCAATTTCTTTACCTAGCCTTAACACAGCCATGACGAGGGTACTCTGGGTGTGAAGTCTCCTTCCTTCAGCAAATCTCATAAACGAATATGGTTGTTACCTTGTTTTATTGGTTGTGGGAACATCAACATGAAATGCAGTTACAAGCTAAGCCTTCAGCTTATTATAAAATTTCAAATTAACGGTTTGCGTGAAAATGAGTATCCAATTACACTACACGGAGGATCTTTCACAGGGGGTGAAGCGCTTGATGATCCAGGAGTGTAACAAGGCTTTGGACTATTTGGATAATGCCAGCGGAGAGGAGCAACGGCACGAAGCGGTCCATGAAGCCCGTAAGGCGTTTAAAAAAAACAGGGCCTGCTTGCGATTGGTGCGGGATCAGATTGACTATTACGAGGAGGAAAACGCCTGGTTCCGCGATCGAGGACGGGAAATATCAGACATCCGGGATGCCACCTCCAGCCTTGAAGTGTTGGAGCGGCTTCAAGAGCAATTTGATTCACACCTGTATGAGAACGCATTCAATGCAATTGAAAAACAATTACGTTCCTATCGTAAAGAATTGGCAAAGAAAGTATTCAACCAAGAGAAACGACTTGAAAGTATTCAGGAAGCACTTAAGAAGAAGCTCGAAACCATTCCGTGCTGGCCTCTAAAAATCCAATCCTTTGATGAGCTGCGACCCAGCATCAAACGCACCTATAAACGGGGCTGTAAGGGTTTGCAACGGTCCCTGGAGCAGGGAAATGTGGAGGATTTCCACGAGTGGCGTAAACGGGCAAAGTATCTGCGTTACCAGATAGATGTGCTCAACAGGATCTGGCCTCCGGTTCTGGAAACCCTGGAAGATGAGCTGCATGCAGTAACCGATTTTATTGGTACGCTCAATGATTTGGATACCCTGCAACATATTATCCAAAAAATGGACCGTCCTTTTGACAACCGGGAGGAAGAAATGATGTTCAACGCACTGCTGGAAAAGCAGCAGTGCATTATGAAAGAACATGCCCTGTTAAAGGGCCGGAAGTTCTACTGCGACTCACCATCCGATTTTTGTGACCGCCTGGAAGTATATTGGGAAACCCACCACCAGGAAATTGAAAATGAGAAATTGCCCCAGCCCGAACCCCTGGAATATTCGTAGTAGCTTCATAGGTCTGTTTAAATCGAGTTCAGGATTCTATCGAGTGGCAATAAATTTTTGATTTTCAGATGAGATTAAATTACTCCTTGAAGCGATACCGTACCCCTTTTACGGTTTCGATGTATTCATTCCCGATCTTTTTGCGAATTTTGCGTACATGAACGTCCCGTACGATCCACTACATGTACTCCCGTGCCCCAGACATGGTTTAATATGGTCCGTCGGTCCAGCACCTTTCCTTTCGGGCTAGCCAGGTAAAAAAGCACCTCAAATTCTTTGCGGGGCAGCTGATTTATTGCTAGAGTGTCCGGGTTTTGGTATTCGTTTTGTCCCCAACTAGTAGAAGCGAATAAAATTAAAATTGCCATTAGAAATGACAGATTTCGTGTGTCGTCTCCTTGAAGCCAACGATTAGCATGTGTTGTTAAACAATAAAACAACCCCGGCCACAATCAAGCGACCGAGGTCAATAATTGGAGTGGGAGATAAGATTAGGATATAGCCTTCAGTAAAGGACTTATATTTAAAACGTAAATTGGGGGAAATGGATTCCTAGTCGATAAGAGACTAAAACCCCGACCGTTTTCAAACGACCATGGCTAACTATTCAAAGTTATATTACACTCTATAGATACCATTCAATGCACATCCTCACAAAAGAATTTGAATTGGAAATAAATCTGAAAAGGGGTTTGGATGCCGACAGTTCAGCTTTAAAAGTCGTTCTCGTTGCGGGTGTAATGGCATCGCAACCAGCCGACATGGCTGCTTGGTAATGGATACGCAGTTCAGCTTTCCCGGCGGCAATAGAAAATACTACGTACCCTTTTTACCGGACAATCAAACAGCAGGTTCAGCCAGCCTTTCCGGCTATTCAGTTATACTGAGTCTCGGGAAAGGACACAGTCCTTGGATTAGCAGGGAGGAAATTCCCACCACTTCAATAATCAAAATATCGAGGGGAGCGGGTGCAGCGTCCATTCAAGGCCTGCAAGCTAAGAGCAGGGAGAAAGGCTCTCTACTCTAGTCGAGGCTTAGTTAGACATCGCACTGACCGATATCCATTTATTAAAGCCTGAGTTCAAGTAATTTGAACTTAGAAGAAGTATAACTTTTTGTCTTTGGTCTTGGAAAAGATGCCTACGGCAGGATGAATCCCAAGCACATAAGGATCCTCGGTATAAAGTGCTACTTCGAACTCATCCCTAAGGTGGTTTGCTGATATGCGACGAGGCAGGCTTTGAGTTTTGACCATATTCGGCATTTCCTGAACGTCTATTTCATATAGTCCTCTGTTGGTTGCTAAGACCGACGAGGTGTGATTGAAATTGATGGAGTTAATGCATTGTACCTCATCTTCCAGTTCATCAAAACGCGTCATATCACCCCAAATATCAAACTGGTATATTGTATTTTTAATCGCTACCAAGAACAGATCTTCGGAATTGGGGACAGGCTCGATTAAATCCACACTTCCCAATTTATTTACTTCCTCCATCGGTTCGACCTCCATTCTCATACCAGTATTTTCAATAATATCCGGAATAAGCTGACCGATTACGCATCTGTTTTTGGGGGTCAGTCCGATCATGCGATCTCCCACGATAACCACATTATGAATGCGGGT
>NZ_JAMQKA010000050.1:0-47133 GCF_031569985.1 Aliifodinibius sp. S!AR15-10
AGCACACGCTGACGCTGGCGTCGATGCTGAGCTGTATGCCAAGGCTAAAGAGATGTCAAATCGCGTATTTGTAAAGCACAGCAGTGAAGTTTCTGCTGAAGCTGAATCTGAAGCGAGAACCACAGCTTCCCTGTTTACCTCTTACGCTATAGGTGCTGCTGTACAGGCACGCATGGAAGCGCAAGGTGCTGCGGAATCTAACATCCAGGCTGCTGCTGATGCTGCAGTAACACTCCGTAGCGATATCAAAGCGATGACAGGAGCTACCAAGGAAGATATTGACGCTGCCTTCGAAACATATAACGAAGCTGTCGTTAATGCTCTTTCCCAAGAGTTTTCCGCTAATGCTCAAACGATGACGGAAATTAATGCCCGAATTAATGAAGACAACGGGGCCAAAGCTGAACTTGAATCTTCACTTGAAGCTACGCTGAGTCTTCAGATATTTGTAGATGCATACACTACATTCTATTCTGAAGTCAAAACAATTGTGGATGAAAGCTTCACAACTGCCAACGATGCAGAGGCCGAATTTGTGGCGGACGTCATGGTTCTGGCTAACCTGGGCAACTAGGTATTCAGCTTCCAATTAGGAAACCCTAAGGATCCCGAGCCAACCGGTTCGGGATCCTTTTTTATTTCTTATATCCTTTCTCATTTTATTCTTAATTCAACTTGACGGGCTACTGGGGATGCAGTTATACAATTCTGCTCAATCGTCTTGCGATTACTACTCAAGATTCTTGAGCCTGCTGCTCAAAGTTCTTGAACCTACTGCTCAAGGTTCTTGTCATTACTGCTCAAGACTTTTGAGCTATGGGATGCGGTATTGGAACCACAATGAGGGGGGCGCGACGATCCCCATGTTCGTATTCTCGTTCACATAATCGGGTTATTACCGCGCGATTGCCGTCCAATGGTCGCTTGGGCTTGGTCATCATGGCCGGGAGTACAACTCCCTCCCTGCACAAGCAATGGGCACTTTTATATCGAACTAATCTTAATTTAACGTCAGTTCGAAATAAAATCTGTCATTGCGAGAGATTCAGCGACAATCGGAATTCGAAAATTTTCAGGAGGCAATCTCCCGATGGGTGAACAATAAAAGGATGGGGAGATCGCCGCTTTGACCTCATCGTTAAGCCCAAAAGGACAACAAAGTCTCCTCGCGATGACAGTTATTATTTTGAGTTAGTCTAATCTCGAACTCACCTTAATTTATTATGAACAACTTTTAAGCTGATGATCCGGCCATAATCGTTTCGATCTCTTCCCTTTCTTTCGGAACATTGGTGAGATTTTCGTGGCCCTCTTCCGTAACAATGATATTGTCCTCGATACGCACACCGCCAAAATCGAACAAATTTTCCAATTTGGATTTATTGAGGAATTGCGCCGTGTTTTCATCCTCAAAAGCCGGCTTCAGCAGGGCAGGAATGAAATAGATGCCCGGCTCTATCGTCAGCACCATACTGGGCTGAAGCGCACGCCGCGCCCGCAGGTACTTGATGCCCGGACGGTCGATCCGCTCTACCCCTTTGGGATAACCGCCAACATCGTGGGTGTCCAGTCCCAGGAAATGGCCCAACCCGTGGGGAAAAAACAGGGCAAAAATATCGTTCTCCATCAGGTCGTCAATGCTACCTTTTACGAGACCGGCGTCAACGAGTCCCTGCATCATAATTTCAGCGGACTTTATATGCAGGTCCTCCATGCTCACTTCCGGCTTGATATCTTTGATCACCTGCTTTTGTGCATCGAGAACCGCTTGGTAGACGGCCGCCTGGTCTTTGGTAAAACTCCCGTTGGCGGGATAGGTGCGAGTGAAGTCGGAGGCGTACCCCTGGTACTCAAAACCGGCGTCAATAAGAAAAAGATCCCCGTCCGAAATCTGCTTGTCATTTTCCACATAGTGCAAGATGGCGCAGTTGGAACCGGAGGCAAAAATGCCGTTATAGGCGTCCTGCATCAGCCCGTGCTGAAGGTGGTGGTAATCGAACACCGCTTTCATCTCGTACTCATATTTTCCGGGCTCCAAGGACCTCAGCACCTCGGTGTGAGCGATATTATTGATCCGCGCCGCTTCTCGCATCTGGTCGAGCTCCCACTCGGTTTTAAAAACACGGCAGTGGGTCAATGCCTCCTCCAGGGCGTCCAGGTCGATCGGTGTTTTCCGTTCAAACTCCTCGATATACTCGGCCTGCTCTTCATTCAGGCAGTAGATGCGATCCGGATCTATCTCCTTAAGCACCTTCGGCAGTTCGGCATCCCAGTGTAGGTGTTCCGGTTCATATTCATTTTGATATTGCTCCCTCGTCTTAACCCGTCCGTGCCAGACGGCGTAGTTGGCATCGCGCCTGGGAACAAACAGGTGATACTCGTGCGATCGGAGATCAAAGATGAGATGACAGTCAGGTTCGTTGACACCCGTTAGGTACCAGAAGTTGGACTCCTGGCGGAACGGAAATTCATAATCGGTATCATATCGGTAACTGAGATCCGCTCCTTTCATATAGATCAGGGCATCCTGACTTTCATCAAAAAGGGAGAGCAATTTTTCGCGGTGCAAATGTCTCATAAGATATCAACTGTGGTTGCGATGGATGTTGAAGTTACAGCTTAAATGGAAAAAGCAAAATGATTGGGTCAGGAAATGAGACCGCGTACTTCTACCGTCCTATGAAACTGGAAATGAGTGCTTTACCGATACTTATCGAGAGTGTTCTATAAACTTCAGGTTCGGTAAGCCAAATTCGGGCAGGGTAACCGACAAAATATTCATCAGGAAGTCTAAAAGAGGAATTGCTTCGCTGAACTCCTTGCGATGAGAGCTTATAACACCTGTACTGAAGGTTGCAGGAGCAGATTGAGTAGCATCAAAAGCAGGGTCAGTGAGCCAGTGTAATTATGAGGATGCACTTAGAACCGGGATTTACAGGATTAGAGGATGAACAGGATGTAATGTTTTGTATAAGAAGTGAACTTGAGAAGGAATCCCGAAAATCCTTTAATCCTGCCCATCCCGGTTCCAGGTGTAAAATGTGAAATCGGCTGATCCTACACACAAGATAATCGACCATCCACCAAAGCCTCCTCGCGATGACAGCTACTTTTTGTGAAATCTTGCGTCGAACTCAGGTTAAATAGCAATCTCTCACTCCCCATTAACTGGAAAAGTAATTATGCGATAGCTTCCTTATTATACTTATCGCGATATTCGTTGGGCGTCAGGCCGGTAACTCTTCGAAACAGGTTGCGAAATGATTTGCTGTCGGAATAGCCCACATCATACATCACCTCATTCACATTCTTCCGGGTCGTCTCCAGGTCTTTTTTGGCCGCTTCCACCTTCACGCGTTGCTTATACTCCGTAATGGTATTGTGGGTCGCTTTCTTAAACCGGCGCTCCAGCGTTCTTCGACTCAGGGCAAAACGTTCGGCCAGGTCATCAACCTGGAAATTGTCCTGGTAATGTTGCTCGATAAATCGCTGTGCCTGGATCACTTTTTCGTCGTTGTGATCTTTCTGTCCCTCAAAAATGATGAACTCCGACTGGCTGTCCCGGTCGATATTCAGGGAAAAAGCCTTTGATGCCAGGATCGCCACTTCGCGCCCGGCATATTTTTCGATGATATAGAGCAGCAGGTCCGTAAATGCGTAAGCGCCTCCACTGCTGTAAATGCCGTCCTCTTCCGTGATGATCTTCTCATCCACCAGGTTCACATCCGGAAACATTTTTTTGAAGTCCTGGGCATGCATCCAGTGGGTAGCACACTCTTTGCCGTTGAGTAGACCCGTTGAAGCCAGGAAAAACGCCGCCACACACAGGCTGGCCACCTCGGCCCCGCCCTTGTACTGCTCCACAATCCACGGGATGAACTCTTTGTTCTGTTCAATCCCTTTGTGCGGATCATCGTGGATCGCCGGGATGATAATAAGGTCAGTCTTTTCCACATCCCCAACCAGGCAGTCCGGGGTGGCGGTGAAAAGTCCCGTCGATTGTCGTACCTCCTTCTCCAATCCCACCAAGTGCACATCAAAAACGGGCGCTTTACCTCGCTCTTTACGAAATTCGTTGACCATATTTAAGATCTGGTGCGTCCCGGCAATGTTTACAAGGCTGGTGTGTCCACGCGGAATGAGTATAGATACATGTTTCATTGTCTACCTCTTTTGGGAGATTAAATTAATATTGATTCGAACTGCTAACTTCTGCTTAAGTTGTTCCTAAAAATTATCGAGTGGGCAATTTGGAAGAACTCTGGTTTTAATATTTACTCACAATCCCTCAAGTGGATCCCAAATCATGCTTACCCTCTTGACATAATTTTACATATCAAATTTGTCGCAATCAACCTGTAGTAATGGCGTAATCACACCGCGCAAGGTACCCAACCAGGTATTATAATTGTTTTAGAAAGTTGAATTGAACAGCAACATCAAAAAACGGGATGACTTCATTATGGGAAGCACTAAATCAGGAAAAACCAGAGCAACCGACGAGAAAGAGATCATTATAGAACGCATATTTAACGCCCCGCGGGAGCAGGTATGGCAGACCTGGACCGAAGCAAAACACGTGGAGCAGTGGTTCGGTCCCAGGGGATTTACCACCGAGGTGGCAGAGCTGGACCTGCGTCCGGGTGGAAAATCGCTGTATATTATGAAAGACAAGGAGGGCAACGAATATCCATCCGAAGGGGTATTCAAGGAGATCGTTGCGCAGAAAAAAATCGTGAGTACTGACGAATTCGGTGAGGACGAGGAGGGAAATTTACCCGACGACCTGCCAAGCGGCATGATTGTTACTACATCTTTTGATGATATTGGCAATGATACCAGGCTCACAATCCAAATTATGCACCAGTCTGTTGAAGACCGTAAAAAGCACGAAGAAATGGGAGTTGTAAACGGCTGGAACGAGACACTGGACAAGCTAGAGGAGTACCTGGAAAAGTAATGATGTGGCCGCCTTATCCATAGCGCGGGAATTAATTCCCCTCGCAAGTGATAGAGACAAAATATAGGTGTTTAATACGTTTTAATCTTATAGGGAGAATACCATGAAAAGAAAAGAGGGAAAGAGACCTAAAAAAATTACCTCGTGCCTGTGGTTCGATGACCAGGCCGAGGAGGCAGCAAACTTTTATGTATCACTGTTTGATGATTCAGAGATAGGAATGATCACGAACTATGTTGAAGCCGGGCAAGAAATTCACGGAAAAGAAGCCGGTTCGGTGATGACCGTTGACTTTGAACTGGCCGGCACCAAGTTTGTAGCCCTGAACGGAGGACCGCACTTCACCTTCACACCCGCCATCTCATTTTTCGTGGTCTGTGAGACAGAGACGGAAGTCGAACACCTTTGGGAGAAGCTTTCCGAAGGCGGCAAGCCGCTGATGAAACTGGGCGAATACGGGTGGAGTAAAAAGTATGGCTGGGTTGAGGATCGGTACGGGCTCTCCTGGCAGCTTTCCCTCGGCAAGCTGGAGGATGTAGGCCAAAAGATCACTCCTTCCCTGATGTTTGTGAGTGAAGAGGGCCAGGCGGAAGAGGCGATAAACCTGTACACTTCTCTTTTTGAGGATTCAGACATTACGGGCATTCTTCGCTATGGAGAAGGAGAAGAGCAACCGGAGGGATCTGTAAAACATGCCCAGTTTCGTTTGAACGGAGAAACATTCATGGCCATGGACAGCTCACCGAAGCATGCCGATTTCACATTTAACGAAGCCATTTCGCTGGTCATCGAGTGCGACTCTCAGGAAGAGGTAGATCACTTCTGGTCAACCCTCACCAAGGGGGGCGACCCCAAAGCGCAGCAGTGTGGATGGCTCAAAGACCGGTTTGGCGTTTCCTGGCAGGTGACGCCCTCCGAATTACATAAAATGCTGCTGGACCCCGATGCAGAAAAAGTGGCCAGGGTAACAGACGCTTTCATGCAGATGAAGAAGCTCGACCTCCGGCAGCTACGAGAAGTCTACACAACCAAATAATGATCAATAAGGAGGAAGGATATGCAGAAATTACATTTCTCAGTTAAAGTTAATGCGCCCAAAGAAAAAGTATGGGATACCATGCTCGGCGAAGAGTCCTACAAGCAATGGACCGATGTTTTTATGGAGAGATCGTATTACGAGGGCAGCTGGAGCCAGGGAAGCAAAATCCGTTTTCTTGCTCCCGATGAAGAGGGCAACATGCAGGGCATGGTGAGTCGGATCAAAGAAAACCGCGAGTATGAATATGTATCGATTGAGCACCTGGGCTTTATCCAGAATGGAGAAGAAGAAACTAGCGGCGATTGGGCCGGGGCCCTGGAAAACTACACGTTCCGGGAGAAAAACGGGCAAACCGAGGTGCTGGTGGATATGGACACGGAAGAGGAGTATGCCGAGATGTTCCAGGAGATGTGGCCAAAAGCCCTCGAAAAGCTCAAGAAACTTGCGGAAACTAAGTCATAACAAAAGGAACACATTCTGTGGTTGGAAGATCTCTCAGTCATCCCGCACTCTGATGCGAGACCTCGTAAGGGCAGTAGCGTTGATTAAGTCAATACGCCTACATCAACGGTTATTTCCAGATCCTGAACCAATTAGATGGTTTTAAGTAGTTCAAATGCACAACGAATCAAAGATTAAATATTATGACTGACACCATTTCAAAAAGCCGGCTCTGGACCGCCCGGGTTATGAGCGGCATCGTCATCCTGTTCATGCTGGCTGACAGTATTTTCAAATTCATCCAGCCGGAAGCCGTAGTGGAGGGAACAGTCGAGTTGGGTTATGCCCAGCATCATCTTGTGACCATCGGGGTGCTGGGACTGCTTTCAATCCTGCTGTACGCCTATCCACAGACCTCAGTGCTGGGTGCACTGTTGCTGACCGGGTATTTCGGTGGAGCTATCGCCACACACGTTCGGCTGGACAATCCGTTGTTCTCTCATATCCTGTTCCCGGTCTACCTGGCGATACTGGCATGGGGCGGCCTTTGGTTGAGGGATGAACGGTTACGCAATCTTATTCCACTGCGCACATGCAGGACGTAACTCGAAGCGCCGCTTCGATGAGATTAGTTCAAAATTAGCTCTGAAAAGATGAAGGGATAACATGGCAAAATCGAACCTCGAAACAATTGATGAATACATAAACACTTTTCCGGAGGACGTTCAGAAACAGTTGCGAGAAGTTCGTGAATGTATTGAAGCTGCTGCACCGCAGGCCCATGAGAAGATAAAATGGAGCCGACCGGCCTACTCCGATGATGAGAGGATTTTAGTCATGTTTGCTGCTTTTAAGCATCACATTGGGTTTTATGTTACGCCCAGTACTCTCCAGGCTTTTGAAGAGGATCTCTCAGGATTTAAAACCGGCAAAGGTTCCATTCAAATTCCGCTGGAGCAGGAACTTCCAACCGATTTGATTCGAAAGCTAACCCAATACCGCGTGTGGGAAAGCCGGGAGAAGGGAGTCAATTGGAAATCATAGTACCTAAGAGCTCGATAAATTTTAAAGGTAAACCGGGATAAAATTCATGCCAAAAACAGACTTTAAATCCATTGACGAATACATAGAAACATTTCCAAAGGAGGACCAGGAACGCTTGCAACAGATGCGGAAGACGATTCAAAAGGCAGCACCGGATACCGAAGAAGTAATCAGCTATCAAATGCCGACGTTCAGGCAAAACGGTATTTTGGTGCACTTTGCGGCACATAAGAATCATATCGGATTTTATCCCACTCCGACGGGAGTTAAGGCCTTCCAGGATGAACTGTCTGAGTATGAAACATCGAAGGGGGCTATCAAATTTCCGAACGAAAAGCCATTACCTTTAGGCCTGATTTCGAGAATTGTAGCGTTTAGAGTAGAAGAGAATTCAGCAAGTAACTAAAGGGGATATTATGCCCGTCCATAGCGCGAGAATTAATTCCCGTGCCAGTGATTGGCATCGACACCTTATAGTAGCTCAATAACACAATATTACTAACAGAAACATTAGGAGGAGTAACTATGAATCCAGTAATCCATTTTGAAATGCCTGCAGAAGACCGAGAGCGTATGGCAGAATTCTATAAGAAAACCTTTGGCTGGCAAGTAGAACTGTTGGGTCCAGAGATGAATGAATATTCGCTGGTCACGACCACCGAGAACGGTGAAAACGGGATGCCTAAAACACCCGGACAGATCAACGGCGGATTTTACAAGAGATCGAAAGATTTTCCCGTGCAGCATACTACTGTGGTGATTGCTGTGGAAGATATCAACGCTTCCATTGAGAAAGTTAAAGAGGCCGATGGCAAAGTGTTGGGAAAACCGGACGAGATTCCTGGTGTTGGAATGTTCGTCTATTTCGAAGACACCGAAGGCAATGTGGCGGGAATTTTGCAGCCTGTTCCAATGGATGAGGGTTAGACAATGTGTGTTCTGCCATGGGAGATATTCTTCCCCGTGTCATCTCGACTGTGTACGACTACCGGCGGAATGGAGCTTGCGGAATGAGAGATCTTTGTCTTTCAAGGCATAGCCCTATTCCGCAAAGATCTCTCCCTCACGGTCGAGATGACGCAAAACAAGAGTATATAAATGAATAGTGTATTGAATTCACGTCAAAATTCTAGAATCTGCTATAAGCTTATTCTATTTAATTAAGCAATAAATGAAAGGAAAATTATGACTAAAGAACTATGGATTAACCTGCCGGTAAAAGACGTAAAGAAATCCAAAGCATTTTTTAGCGAAATCGGCTTCTCATTTAATGAGGATCGAGAGACCGAGGAAATGGCCGCCATGATGGTAGGGGAGAAAGAGGTACCGGTGATGCTATTTCATGAAGACACCTTCAAAAACTTCATTCAGCACGAGGTTACGGATACCGAAAAATCCTCAGAAACAATAATCTCTTTTGATGCAGAAAGCCGGGAGGAAGTGGACCAGCTGGCGGAAAAAGTAAAAGCGGCCGGGGGCAACGTGTTCAGCGAACCCGCGGAGGTGCAGGGCTGGATGTACGGCTGTGCTTTTACCGACCTGGATGGCCATCGCTGGAATGTGCTGTATATGAATTCCAATTAAATTCCAGAAAGTCGGTTTGGATATGCGAAAAATAATCTACTCGCAAATGGTCTCCCTCGATGGATATGTCGAGGGACCAAACGGAGAGCTGGAGTGGTCGGTTCCCGGCGACGAGCTGCACAAACACTTCAACGACCAGTACCTGGCGGGAGAGATTGACACCAGCCTGTACGGCCGAAAGCTATATGAGAATATGGCTGGATACTGGCCCGAAGTGGAAGCTGATGACAGTGCGACCGCACTAGAGAGAGAATTCTCAAGCGCCTGGAAAAAGACCCCTAAAATTGTGTTCTCTACGACGCTTGACGAGGTCGAATGGAACTCCAGCCTACAGCGGAAAGTGGATCCACAAGAGATCAAAAAGCTAAAACAACAACCCGGGAACAACATGGATGTGGGCGGGGCCGATCTCGCTTCCACGTTTATAAAACTTGGGTTGGTAGATGAATACCGGTTATATGTTCATCCGGTGGTGCTGGGAGGTGGAAAACCGATGTTCCCGGCAAACGAAACGTTTAGACTGCAACCGATCGAAACGCGAAGATTCAGCTGTGGTGTGGCCATGCTACGTTATCAACGTGAATAAAGTAGATTGATGAGAAATAATTATGAGAAGCAATAAATCAACAAGTAACATTATAGAACCTATACGAATCGAAGAAAAAGCGGATCCAATGCTCATTGCGGGATTAAGCAGAGCATGCATATTTGGCGAAGACCGCATGAATGCGACTGCACAATGGCAGGAATTAGGTGCATGCGTGGATAAAATACCCGGGCAAAAGAGTACATTAGCTATGGACTCTGTTTTGACATCGACAACGGCATGGGCATTGAATATGTGTGCGGCGTGGAGGTCTCTGATGATATAGAGGCATCTGATTTGCCGGAAAATATTGAGCTGAAACAGCTCCCCTCATTTTCATACGCTGTATTTCAACATGAGGGCCATGTTTCCATTATTCGCCAGACCTGCGATGCTATCTTCCAGGAATGGGTCCCCCAATCGGGATATGAAAAGCCGCAGGATGCCGATTTCTTTTTTGAGCAATATGGAGAGGATTTTGATCCCCAAAAAGGAACCAGCGACATAGAAATATGGATTCCGATAGGGGCGTAGGTTACACAGAAAGATACATTTAACTTCATCAACACCACCATGACTAAAAAAGGAAAATTCCTCCAGAAAATGAATGAGGCCTTTGCCAAGAGTGATACCGAATATATTCTGCAAAACGTCACTGATGACATCAAGTGGACCGTCATCGGGGATCAGCAGATCCAGGGCAAAGATGAATTTGCCAGGGCCCTGAAGGAGATGGAGGCGGAAGAGCCGTTTGAAATAGACATTCACAACATCATCACCCATGGAGATTCGGCCGCGGTGGACGGCATCATGAAATCAGTAACTGGCAAAAGCTATTCCTTTTGTGATGTCTATAAATTTCGGGGATTTAAGAATCCGCTAATAAAGGAGATGACCTCGTATGTCATTGAAACATCTTAATCAGAAAACGCAAATACCGATGAGAATATGAACTGTGGAGAAAGTTGCCCCTGCTGAATCGCGCCCCATCACTTGCGCGGGAATTAATTCCCGCGCTATGGATAAGGCAAAAAATGCAATTGTATTTGTCGGATAAGCGGTTTCAGACCAATAATTAGGGTCTTCCAATCGGTAAACCCAGCGTTGGGAGACAGTTGCACGGTCGACCATAACCGAATAAGTCGGTAGTGCAACTACCTCCAAACGAGGTTGAAATAAAACCTGAAAAAGAGAACAGATTGTTATGAGCAACATAGTTTTTGAAGTCGGAATGTCACTTGATGGATTTATTGCCGGTCCCAATGGCGGACCTGATAACCCAATCGGCGACGGCGGTACAGACATTCACTTGTGGATGTATGAGCTGAAGAGTTGGCGAAAACGCCTGGGTATGGAAGGCGGAATTGAAAACCAGAATGATAAGATCATGCGACATTCATTTGAGAGAGCGGGGGCCTATATTATGGGTCGCCGGATGTTTGATGAAGGCGAACAGGGCTGGCCGGAAGAACCCCCGTTTCGCGCGCCGGTATATGTACTTACCAACCATCCGAGGGACCCGTGGGTCAGGAAAGGGGGCACTACGTTTACCTTTGTCACCGAAGGCATCGAATCGGCGCTTGAACAAGCCAAAGAAGCAGCCGGCGACAAGGACATCAAAATTGCCGGTGGGGCAGATACCATTCAGCAATTCCTGCAGGTGGGACTGATCGATGAGTTTACCATCCACCTGGCACCAATATTTATAGGTAGTGGCGTACGACTATTTGATGCTGCCGTTCTCAGGGAACTGGAGTTTGAAAAAGAGGAGGTCCTGGATTCACCGCTTGTCACACATCTCAGGTACAAAATAAAGTAGCATTCTACGTTATTTCTATCTAACCGATTTGCTCTCTTTGAATAGCAGGACAGTTAATATTAACTTGAGGATCATCCCATGAAGAAAGTTGTAACCAACCTACCCGAGATTACCACACGAGAGGAATGGCTGGAAGCCCGCAGAAAACTGCTGAAAAGGGAAAAGGAACTCACCCGTGCCCGCGATGCCCTGAATGCGGAGCGCCGCAAGCTGCCGATGGTGAAAATTGAAAAGGAATATACCTTTGGCGGCCCGGAGGGCAAGCTTAGCCTGCAAGACCTGTTTAAAGGGCGTCACCAGCTTATGATCTATCACTTTATGTTTGATCCCTCATGGGACCGGGGCTGCCCGAGCTGTTCCAACTGGGCAGACCAGGTTTCCAAGGGTCACCTGAATCACCTGCACGCCAGCGATACTACCCTGTGCCTGGTCTCACGGGCTCCTTTTCCCAAGCTTGAGGCATTTAAAAAAAGAATGGGCTGGAATATCCCGTGGTATTCCTCTTATGGAAGCGACTTTAATTACGATTATCACGCCACTACGGATGAGAAGGTGGCACCGGTGTTCTATAACTACCGGGACCAAGCAACGCTTGAACACCTCGGGCAACATTATCACGTGAAGGGAGAACAGCCAGGTTTAAGCTGCTTCTTGCGCCATGGTAATTCCGTCTTTCACACCTATTCCACCTATGGTCGTGGACTCGAACAGGTTGGCAGCTCCTATTACTTCCTGGACCTTACCCCGCTAGGCCGACAGGAGGAGTGGGAAGAGCCGGAAGGCCGTGCCAACGCATTTAAAGCGCAAGCTGGCAGCGACGATGTTCTGTACCCTGATGAATATGAATGAGGACCACCTAGTCCTTAGTAACTGGCTCAAATTTGTTACTTGGACTATAACACAAAGTTGCACAGAGAAGACACTGAGAACCACAAAGTTTAAGTGACTTTGAGGTACTTTATGCATGCTTCGCGTACCTCTGTGGTACCTTTAATTTAACCTTAAGGTACTACAAGCCTGGTAGGCAGGACGCCAAAATCTTAACTGCCTTTTCCTGCTCCTCTACATTTAAAGAAGCAAAGCCCAGGCGAGCTGAATTGTAATTATGCTCTTCCGTATTGAACAACTCTCCATCCCCCATAATGAGTCCCTTTTCGCTGGCATTAGCCGATAATTTCTTCAGATCACAATCCCTGAACGTTGTCCACACCGACATGCCACCTTCTGGTTTTGCAAACGTAACGTGACCCCCGAGGTGCGACTCCAGCAGCCCGCAAAAGTGATCCCAGCGCTTACGATAGGTTTTCACCGATTTTTTAATGTGGCGGGATATCGTGCCATCCCGATATAGCTCCGCAATCGCCAGTTCCCTCAGGCTGTCGCCCTGCCAGTCTATCGTTCGGCGGAGGTGGGATGCCGCCGCAATATAATTCTCTGCCCCAAGGGTAAACCCAATCCGAATCGATGGTGCCAGTGTCTTTGTCAATGTACCGATGTAGATGACACTCCCGTGCTGGTCAAGGCTGGCCATCGGCAACATCGGGCTGCTGGCATAGTGGAAATCATAGTCATAATCATCCTCGATAATGGCAAATCTATGCTCCTTCGCCAGGTCAAGCAGCTTGATCCGTCGTTTCGGGGTGAGCGTGACCGTAGTGGGAAAGTGGTGATGCGGCACCACATAAATCAGCTTGATATCCTTCTGTTGGCAGAGGCGCTCCACAGCATCCAGATCCATGCCCTGCTCATCCACCGGGACCCTGTTGATCACCGCCTTCCGCTGCTGAAACGTAAGCTGTGCCCCGAAGAAGCTCGGCTCCGTCATAATGATGTCATCCCCCGGCTGCAGCAAAAGACGGGCCGCAAGGTTGATACCCATCTGGGCACCGCGGGTAATCATAATATTTTCTGTTGACAGGGGGAGTCCACGCGTATCAGCCAGGTAATTCGCCAGCGTCTCGCGGAGTCGATCCGTACCCAGGGGACCGCCATAGCGCAGGTATTTTTTATAAACCGGTTTGCGAGAGATACTCCGCATGCTTTGCATCAACCGGTCCACCGGGGCCAGCCGGGTATCGGGGAAGCCGTCGTCGATCATCAGCTTACCGACGACCTGGAAATTCGATTGAGGAAACTGCACCACGCGGTCAGTGTTAACGGGAAAAGACGCCTCCCTGGGAAAGTGACTGATCTCTTTTTCCCGGGCAAACCGTTTCGGTGTAATATCGGGCAGATCTCTCTTTACAAAGGTCTCTTTTCGGGGGACCGTCTCAATCCATCCCTGGGCCTTTAGCTCATCAAACGCCGCCACCATCGTCATTCGGTTGATGCCCAGCAGGTCTGCCACCTTTCGCGTTCCGGGCAGCTTAAGCCCCTTCCGCAGTCGGCCCCTGCGAATATTCCGAACAAACGACTGTGCGACCTGCAGATATACGGCACGTTCCGAGTCGCGGTCAATCTCGATAAGATTTTTCAGGATCTCTAAATCTTGCATCAATTCTCTTGTGTTAACACTTTACTTCTAATTCAAGCCCGTTGGGAGACCGTTGCACGGTCGACCACAAGGCTTCCGGTCGGTAGTACAACTAACTCCCAACGAAATCTACCTAACGGGGATTGGTCTCACAAATCCGGGGATGCCACTACCACCTTGCCCATCCTCTTGCCCCTTGCTGGTTGGTCGGGTTACCCTTTACCACCCACGTTGCTAACCTTACGGCTCGAGCTTCCTGTCCTTATAGCTCCAGGGTGTATGATAGGGCTTATCATGGTGTGTGATATACCATATCATTCGCTGCGATAAGGCATATCATAATGGGTGATATCTGTATATCACACAGGCTGATAAGGCATATCATAATGCCTGACAGGTAATATCATACCGACCGACACTACTTATCATGGAATCTGATTGCTGGGATCAGACATCCTGAGCACCCTTTTCAGACAGCCGATAACTATAATGATAAGGGAACTGTACCGTAAGGGTGGAGCGGGGGTACAGTAGGAGTTACAGCATGGGACGTTACAGATATGCGATGCACCTGGCACGGGAGGGCATCCCGTTTAGCTCCCACAACTGGTTCAAGTTTGTATTGTAACTTGGACCAATAAGTAGCTGACTGCTTGTAAGGCACAAGTTGCAAACTTGCGCCAGATAGAGGAATAAACAAAAGGGCAGCAACCAACATCCGGTTTCATCCCGTTGTCGTCATTTCGATCCCGAAGGCTATCGGGAAGAAATCTTTCCCGGTAAGGTCTCTTTTCTAAAAATAGCATTCACTACTGATCCAAGGTTGCAACTTGGACCAAAAAAAAGCAGTTGACAGCATATACGACATAAGTTGTAAACTTGCGCCAGATAGGGGCCTTTTTGGGATAATTCTGACCTGTAAAGCGATTGCACTAAGCGCCCCAAAGAAGACACCAAGTTTCGCAAAGTGAAAAAACTTTGTGGTTTTTGTGCCTGTCTTGGGTACCTCGTAGTACGCTTTATTCATTTATAAAGAATTTACATTGAGAGGCTTTCCCAATTCATTCCCTATTTGGGCTTCAATATTAATCCAGCCAGTGGGGGTATGGTGATGGAGATGTGCGCCGGCCGGTGGTGCCATTTTTCTTTCTTGGCGGTTACCGTTCCAAGGTCTACATCGCTGCCCCCATAGCGGTCCCAGTCGCTGTTGAGCAGTATGTTGTATCGGCCGGTTTCCAGCACTCCCACCTTGTACTGGTGATGGACAGCCGGTGTAAAATTGAGTATAAAGATCAGGTGACTCTTAATGTCCCGGCCTTTTCGAATGAACGAGATAATGCTTTTATCCGCATCCTGCATGTCGATCCATTCAAAACCCTCGGTGCTCTCATCAACCTGGTGCAGTGCCGGCTGCTCGCAATAGATCTGATTCAGATCTTGAACCAGTGTTCTCATTTTCCGGTGGTTGTCGAAATCCAGAAGGTGCCAGTCAAGCGATTGCTCCTGGTCCCATTCATCCCACTGGGCAAATTCATTCCCCATAAACAGAAGTTTCTTGCCCGGATGACCAAACATATACGTATAGAGCAGGCGCAGGTTCGCAAATTTTTGCCAGTAATCGCCCGGCATCTTGTTGACCATGGATTTCTTTTGGTGGACGACCTCATCATGGGAAAGTGGGAGAATGAAATTCTCGGCAAAGGAGTACAACAGGGGGAATGTGAGCTCGTTTTGGTGATATTTGCGGTATACCGGGTCCTTTTGGATGTATTCCAGCGTATCATTCATCCACCCCATATTCCACTTGTAGTCGAATCCAAGTCCCATGTTATCGACCGAGTCCGTAACTCCGGGCCAGGCCGTTGACTCTTCTGCTGCCGTGATCACCCCGGGAAACGCGTCATGCACTATACTATTAAAATCGCGCAAGAACTCGATAGCCTCGATATTTTCCCTCCCGCCGTACTGGTTGGGGATCCACTGTCCCTCTTTCCTGGAGTAGTCCAGGTACAACATCGAAGCCACGGCATCCACCCGCATACCGTCAATGTGGTATTCTTCAAACCAATACATGGCGTTGGAAAGCAGGAAATTTCGAACTTCTATTCGCCCGTAGTTGAAGATGTTGGTTCCCCAGTCCTGGTGTTCGCCCTGGCGGGGATCTTCATGCTCATAGAGTGCTGTACCATCAAACCGCCTCAGTCCGTGGGCGTCTTTGGCAAAATGGGCGGGAACCCAGTCCATAATGACCCCGATATCATGTTGATGACATCGATCTACAAACTCCATAAACTCTTTTGGGGAACCGAAGCGGCTGGTCGGTGCATAAAATCCAGTGCCCTGGTATCCCCACGATGGATCATAGGGGTGCTCTGCAACCGGCATCAGTTCTATGTGGGTATATCCCATTTCATTCACATAGGGAATAAGTTCATCGCCCAGTTCGCGGTAGGAGAGGTATCGATGCCCCTCTTCCGGCTTTCGTTTCCATGAACCCAGGTGGACCTCATAAATGGATAGAGGGTAGTCGTAATCCTGGATCTTAGTGCGGCTTTCCATCCATTCCCGGTCCTCCCAACTGTATCCGCTTAAATCACATACTATCGATGCATTCCCGGGCGGCTGTTCAGCATAGAACGCGTAGGGGTCTGCCTTGGTTAGGACAGGTTCTTCCGTTTGGGGTTTGACCTCATACTTGTAGAGATCACCGGTCGTAACATGAGGAATAAAAAGCTCCCATAGTCCCTGGTCGTGGAGCTTGCGCATGGGATGTACGCGGCCATCCCAGTTGTTGAATGTGCCGACAACGCTCACTCTCTGCGCTGAAGGAGCGGGGACCACAAAATGGGTGCCAGCTACCCCGTTAACCTCCCGGGTGTGGCTTCCCATCCATTCGTACGCCTTGCGGTGGTTCCCCTCTCCCCAAAGTTGCAAGTCATAATCACTGATAAGCGGACCAAAAGCGTAAGGGTCATGCAGTTCATATTCCTCACCATGATAGGGTTGCACTTTAAATGTATATCCAAAAGGCTCCCTGCGATCTGTGAAGAGATATTCAAATAATCCCTGTTCGGAAATCCTCTTCATTTGTTTGCAGCCATCCTCATATTTTATCGACACTTGCTCCGCATGGGGAAGAAAAGCGCGTACCACCACCCCTTTTTGGCCGTCTGATACCGTGTTCATTCCCAAAACAGCACAAGGATCTCCATGATTTCCGTGGGAAAGTGCTTGGGTTTCCTGAAGATTCAATAAAGGTTCTTCCATATTTTCCCCTAAATTAGGTTACAGTCCTATTTACTGTAGGCGTACCTTACCCACATGTGAAAATAAGAACCACATCCCAAATTATATAACCCTTTAATTACGTCCTACTTACTTGCAGATTTTTCACGCGACTGTCTACTTCTTCTATACAATCGGCTACATTCCGCATTATAACTGTTTATAATATCCCGCAATTGGTTTTTGGCTTGTCTTGGAATCCTTCCCTTTTGTCCTTCCAATAGTTTCTTAGCTGCAACCATGAGAGTGTCGAGTTCATTTCGCTTGAGGGTTACCTTCCATTTCGAGGAATCGGCGTGTTGGAGTTGCATATTAGAACCTCCGCGCTCTATTATGTTAATATTTTTACTGCATCTAGAGGGTCCTTCCTAAGATGATTTTTGCGCTCTTATAACTTTTCAGTTCTCTGTAAATCTAAGTTATATATAAACTTACGATGATTCAACTCGAACTGTCTAATAGGCAGGTGAACTAACTATTTTTCTTGGCTTTAGAGACAGGAAGAATAACAGCTTTTATTACAGGTTCTTACTTACTCACAATAGTCATAACTCCGCCCGAATAAATAATGATAGCTTATTCCGAGTATACCGGTTTATCTAAGAAAAACTGAAAGCCGGGCAAGAAGGATTCCACAGCGCCAGTTAAAAAGAAGAACCTGGAATTTTAAGCAGGCATGTTAGAAACATGGGCCTCTAAAATATATAACCGAAACAGGTGTGTAATACTTTACTCAGTTCAATCTTTAGTCAATCCCAAAAAGTCACTCTTTATTAAATACTGGAGCAAACTCTTTAAGTGGCATGTTCCCGTCACTCGTCTTTGTGCCGGGTTTTCGTTCGGCCATCAGTTCATACACCATGCAGTCCGTCCGGTAATATCGCTTTTGGTAATAGATCGGTTTTTCTCCGACTGTAAGCGAAAGCCTGTCAATGAGCAACAAGGCATCTCCCTCATTTATGCCGAGATGGGTGGCCACGTAGTCGGTTGCATTTTCTGCTTCAATGCGATAGCAGCCCTTTTCAATGGGAATATCATAATCTTGCTCCAGGATGCCGTAAATGGTTTTCTTCGTAAGGTCATACCCCTCAATAAGCTGCCCGTAAAACATCGGCAGCCACGTGATATCAAAAGCGATCGGTTTACCATCTCCCATCCTGAGTCGGTCAAGCCGCAGCACCGTTTTGTCGGCATCAAGCTTGAGTAAAGAGGTAATGTACTCTGACACGTTGGTCGGTTCCATCCTGATTACGGTTGAGGAGGCCTCCATGCCCGCCCGTCTCATATCTTCAACAAAATCGGTGAGCTGAACCAGGGTTTGATGAGATCGATTATCCTTGACGAAACTGCCCAGCCCCTGGCATCGATAGATGAGATCCTCGTTCTGGAGTGTCTGAAGTGCCCGCCGCACCGTTACGCGACTCACTTCAAACTGCTCCTTAAATTCATTTTCAGAGGGCAACTTCTCATCGATCTTGTAATCACCAGATTCAATTTTATCACGTATCCAGTTGCTGATCTGCTCGTGGCGGGGAATACCTTCTTTTAACATCATCAAATAATATTAGTTGAATATCTGTCCTGAATATACAGCGGATCACCGATACTATCAATACCTGTAGTTACAAGTATGGGTTGTTTGACTGTTGGCCGATACTAACAACAAGTCTAAAAATTATTTTCGGTCGAAACCCAACAGGGTAAGCTCCTCATATATCCATATAGAGCGATAATAAAGACATAAATACACTTACAATCTGATTACCAGGTTATATCAATAAAATCTATAGACAGGATAAAGAATAAATTCACTACTTGTTAATACAAGTATTTACATATTGGATTTTCTCACTTATATTCTTATCGGATTAAAACAAAAACAACCAATGGAGTAATATTATGGAATACTTCTTTAGTACAACAAGCACTCGTCCTTTTGAGGAAACCATTGAACAAGTAACAGAGCAGCTGAAGAAAGAAGGGTTTGGCGTACTGACTGAAATAGATGTCAAAAGCACGCTAAAGAAAAAGCTGGATGTGGATTTCAAAAAATACCGCATCCTTGGAGCCTGTAATCCTGAGTTTGCTCATAAAGCGCTACAGACGGAGGATAAAATCGGTGTGATGCTACCGTGCAATGTGGTAGTGGAGGAGCACGAAGATGGAACAGTGGAGGTCTCGGCTGTAAACCCGATAGCATCGATGCAGGCCGTGCAAAACGGTAAGCTTGAATCGATAGCCACGGAAGTTCGAGATCGATTAAAACGTGTTATTAACCAGCTCGCATAAGCTATCACAATACCCTAACAACGATTAAACAGAAGAATAGAATGATTGAATTATTACAAGACCCCTGGCCTTGGTATGTGACCGGGCCACTTATCGGACTTATCGTTCCCATCCTATTAATAATGGGCGGCAAGCAGTTCGGTGTTTCGGCCAACCTGCGCCATACCTGTGCAGCATGCACACCAGGCAAAATCGAATTCTTCCAGTACGACTGGAAAAAAGCGGGAAGCTGGAACCTGGTGTTTGTCCTCGGGACCGTTGCGGGTGGATTCCTCGGTGGATGGCTACTCAGCAATCCTGAACCCGTAAATATTTCGCAGCAAACCGTAGCCGAACTGCAGGCGATGGGCATACGTGACTTCTCCGGGCTGATGCCGCAGGACCTGTTTAGCTGGCAGAACCTCACCACCCTGCCGGGCCTTACCGTGATGGTGCTGGGTGGGTTCCTGGTTGGATTTGGTGCCCGCTATGCCGGCGGGTGCACTTCGGGTCACGCCATCAGCGGGCTGGCCGACCTGCAATTTGCGTCACTGCTTGCAGTGCTTGGCTTCTTCCTCGGTGGACTGGCCATCACCTACCTGGTCTTTCCAATTTTGCTATAAACATGAATTTGAAACAACAATAACACAATGAAAAAGTATATCAAATATTTACTGGCAGGTACATTCTTTGGGTTTGTGCTAGTCAAAGCAGAAGTCGTTTCCTGGTTCCGTATCCAGGAGATGTTTCGCTTCGACGCATTTCACATGTACGGCATCATTGGCCTCGGTATTCTCGTGGCAATGATTTCCATACAGATAATCAAAAAGATGAACGTGAAGGATATTGAGGGGAACCCGGTCACTATCCCCCCAAAAGATCACAAACAGGTTACCCGCTACCTCGTGGGAGGAAGCCTGTTCGGGTTGGGCTGGGCTCTTACCGGGGCTTGCCCAGGCCCGCTCTTTACACTGACCGGTGCAGGGTATGGAATCATCCTGGTTCCCATAGCCAGCGCCATCCTGGGTACATGGACCTATGGAGTTTTGCGTCCAAAACTGCCTCACTGACCTTTAGAAGGTTATCTAAAAACACAAAAAGAGAAAAACTATGTATTTCAAACAAATTTTTGACAAGAAACTAGCACAGTATTCATACATCATCGGTTGCCAGGCAAATGGTGAAGCAATTGTGATTGACCCCTTGCGTGATATCGATCAGTATCACCAGCTGGCCGAGAATGAAGGGCTGGAGATCACTGCAGCAGCAGATACCCATATCCATGCCGACTACGTGTCGGGGCTTCGGGAATTTGCCGAGCAGGGAATCAAAGTCTACGGCTCTGATGAAGGAGGCCGGGACTGGAAATATGAGTGGCTGATTGACAGCGACTATAACTACGAACTGATCACCGGGGGAGACTCCTTTAGCATCGGAAACATCAGGTTCGATGCCGTACACACGCCGGGTCATACCCCTGAATCGGTCAGCTTTTTGGTAACAGACGGGGCCGCAACCGACCAGCCGATGGGTATCCTCTCCGGAGATTTTGTTTTCGTGGGAGATATCGGTCGCCCAGACCTGCTGGAGACCGCGGCAGGACAAAAAGGAGCCATGAAACCCGCAGCCAGAGAACTATATCAATCAGTTCAAAATTTTAAAGACCTGCCGAAATACCTCCAGGTATGGCCCGCCCATGGCTCAGGCAGTGCATGTGGAAAAGCTCTTGGTGCGGTTCCTGAGACGACAGTAGGTTATGAATTGCGGTTTAGTCCGGCTTTTAAAGCCTCTACGAGCGAAAATAAGTTTGTCGACTTTATCCTGGACGGCCAGCCGGAACCTCCGCTCTATTTTGGCCGCATGAAGAAGGTAAACAGAGAAGGGCCTGCAGTATTAAGGACACTCCCCAAACCCGACCACATAACAATTGATGAGATCAAGAAAAGCAGCGGCATCATCCTCGATACCCGCACCGGGGAGGAGTTTGCTGCCGGACATCTGTCTGGTTCGTTGCTGGCTACGTTTGATAGTAATTTCAACACGATTGCCGGGTCGTATGCCGAGGCCGACGAAGATCTCTACCTGGTCATTGAGGAGCAAAACCTGGAACAGGCAATTAGGGATCTGGTACGTGTGGGCCTCGATAATGTGAAAGGGTATATATCACCTGAAGAGCTAAAAAATTGGACCGGTGGTAAAGCCACGATCAAGTCTATTGATTTTGAGATAGTGGCAGATCAAGCAAAAGATCCCAACGTCCAGGTGCTGGATGTTAGAAAAGCAACCGAGTACGCCGAAGGCCACATTTCGGGTTCCCGGAACATCGCTCACACGCGACTTCCTGAACACTTGGGAGACCTTTCCAAAGAACAGGAGATACTCGTTCACTGTGGCACCGGTCAGCGGGCCTCATACGCCGCTGCACTATTGGCCCGAAACGGATTCACTGTTCAGTGGGTTGCCGATGAATTTGCCAACTGGAGTAAATACCAGGATAAAGTATCGGACTATGCGGTCACGCAATAATTCCAATTCAAGATGGCTGGGATCTGCCGGCCATCTTGTTAACTAAACAGGAGTATTTATGATTTTATCATGGATTGGCGCGTTGCTCGTGGGACTTTCCCTGGGCCTAATGGGCTCCGGTGGCTCTATCCTGACCGTACCGGTGCTCATCTATTTGGCAGGTGAACAGGAGAAGGTAGCCATTGCAGAATCGCTGGGTATCGTGGGAGCCATCAGTTTGGCCGGATTTGTGCCTTATGCATTGAAAAAGCAGGTGCACTGGAAGAGCGTAATCCTTTTTGGACTGCCGGGCATGGCCGGAACCTACGGTGGAGCGATCATTGCCGGTTATGTTTCCGGTACATTTCAGCTGATGCTGTTCGCCGCCGTCATGGTCATTGCAGCGGTCTTGATGTTCAGAGATAAAGCAAAAGTTAAAGAAACGAATGGAGATCATGAGCAACATGCGTGGTGGAAGATTACGATTGAAGGACTGGTCGTCGGTATCCTGACCGGGCTGGTCGGAGTGGGCGGCGGCTTTCTGATCGTTCCCGCTCTGGTGCTGCTTGGCGGATTACCCATGCACCTCGCTATCGGAACAAGCCTTATTATAATAGCAATGAAAAGCTTCAGCGGGTTCTTCAAATATATCGATGTGCTGGAGAATCTGGATCTCTCCATGAACTGGAGCCTGGTACTGGTATTCAGCCTGATAGGTGCTGTTGGGAGTTTAGTGGGCAAAAGGATCGGTTCCAACCTCACAAACGAAAGCCTGAAACAGGGTTTCGCCGTATTTCTCGTAGGCATGGGGGGCTATATCATTTACATGAACGCATTTACCGGTTGAATTTAGAGCTATGATACGGTATCTGCGCGATCTGCGTAATCAGCGGGAGAACGACAGGGCCCGCAGATGACGCGGATTCCGCAGATTGTCTGGTACATCCATCGTTATGGGTCGCCCGTAAAGATGCCTAACCGGGAAAAGCGTTACATGAATATCCAGATAAAACGCGTTGAGGGATTGAGTAATCAAGATATACTCTACAATAGAACTACTCAGTCATCCCCCCCCCATGCAAAGATCTCGCATGGATATATGCGTTGATTCTATTTCGATTCAATATCACAGTTGTAATGTTTACGAGATGCTGAAACAAGTTCAGCACATGGTTCAGGTTGACTGAGAAGCTTTACTATCCCTCCACGCGTTGGATTAATAAATTAATAGATCACTTGGTCGGTCGGGCCTTTACCGGCATCTATAAACTTCATTTATTGATACCGGGTTTTTAAACTAACAGCTGATCTGCCACATTATGATTCTTTCACTTCTGCTTTGGTCATTTGTAGCCGTCCTTGCAACGGGTATTCTCTGGAAAGGGAGCGACTGGCTGGAACAAGCCAGTGAAGGTCTCTCAACTTACTATGAGCTTCCCGATATTGTGCAGGGAGCGCTGGTGGTTGCCGTTGGATCGAGCTTCCCGGAACTGGCCACGGTGGTGATCTCCACCATACTGCACGGGGAGTTCGAGCTCGGGGTGGCTGCCATCGTGGGATCGGCTATTTTCAATATCCTGATCATTCCTGCTGCAGCTGGACTGGTGGCCAAAAACCCGCTGCAATCCAACCGCGACCTGGTCTATAAAGAAGCGCAGTTCTATATCATTTCGGTAGCAGTGCTGATCATTACTTTTTCGTTTGCAGCTATCTTTAACCCCGTTTCAGCAGAGCTTGGTACAATTCTGGGAGAAATGGATCGTACACTGGCACTGCTTCCTATCGCTTTGTACTGCTTTTATATATTTATTCAGTACCAGGACACCATGGACTTTGAACCCGAAATGGAGATCCAGGAAATAAATCCTTTAAAACAGTGGGGTATGCTAGGCTTAAGCCTGGTGGTGATCCTGATCGGGGTAGAGTTGCTGGTGAGGGCGGCCATTGAGTTCGGAGATCTGCTGGGCACCCCCTCGTTTCTGTGGGGTATTTCGGTAGTTGCGGCCGGCACCAGCGTCCCGGATGCATTTGTCAGCGTGAAAAAAGCCAGGAAAGGAGAGGCGGTCACCTCGCTGGCGAATGTACTGGGCAGCAATATTTTTGACCTGTTGATCTGTATACCGGTGGGCGTACTCATTGCCGGTACTGCAGTAATCAACTTTTCGGTGGCCGCCCCGCTGATGGGAGCGCTGACGCTGGCCACCCTGCTGCTGTTCAGTTTTATGCGTACCCATATGATCCTGGGTCGCCGGGAGTCGGTTGCACTTATTATGCTTTACATACTGTTTCTTATTTGGATGGGTCTTGAGAATTTCGGTGTTATCGATTCGATCCCGTCATTGCCAGGCTAAGCTTGTAATCCAGGATAAAAAAGACCCCAAACTGCCAAATTTGGGGTCTTGATCTACTTGCTCTCGTTCTCGCTCTCACACAAGAATCATTACTCAAAATTTTTATATGCACTGCAGGATAAAAGCATTTTCAGTTCCTGCAGGCCACTACTTGTTCAATCTTTTTCCTTTCATGAAGTTCATTTAGAACATAGGTAGCGTACTGTTCGCACGGTATAATAGCCAATGTGAACTTTTTGTAATCTCGCTACAGCCGGGGTGTAATAAATTGTCTGACAAGGGTATCAAAATTTACTACAAGCGATGAGGCTGGGATAAGAGGCGGTTTCACGAGCAGAAACGTTGTCCGCTAGTCAATCAGGCTGTGTTTCAGTGCGTAACGCGTAATCTCCACGTTTGACTTAAGCTTCATTTTGTCCTTGATCCTGGACCGGTAGGTGTGCACCGTTTGTTTGCTAATTGATAGCTCTTCTGCAATTTCGTTCACTTTTTTCCCAGATCCAATCATGCACATAATCTGGTATTCCCGGTCAGAAAGTTCCTCATGCAGGGGTTTGTTGCTGTTCACATCCACACGGTCTGCCAGCTGTTCAGCCACCGCGGGACTGATAAACCGCTTTTTCTCTACTACAATTTTTCGGATCGCACTAACCATTTGTTCAGAAATACTGCTTTTGGTGAGATACCCCGAGGCCCCGGCTTTTAGTGAACGGATGGCAAAACGGTCTTCGGGGTGCATACTTAGGATGAGGACCGGCAGCCCGGGATGGTATTCTTTAATATCCTTGAGTACATCCAGGCCGCTTTTGCCCGGCATTGCGATATCCAGGATTACAATATCGGGGTCCTTTTCCCGCAGAAGTTCCAGCAGTTCACCCGCATCCGAAGCTTCCCCAATGACCTTGATGTCGATTGTTGTCTGGTCTACCACTTTTTTAAGTCCTTCCCTTACCAGTGGATGATCATCCGCAATAACTACATTAATCATGGTGCTAGCCTAAAGAGTTTCAGTTTAATCCCTTTTGTCGAGGGGTATTTGCAGCATTACTTTTGTCTGTTCGTTCTCCTTTCCCTCAATGCGGACTGTGCCACCCAGCAGCTGGGTGCGTTCGCGCATGCCGATCAGTCCCAGCGAGGCAGAAGCTTCCCGCTGTTCCTCAGTAATACCAATGCCGTTGTCTCTCACAACCAGCACAAGGCACTCATCTTCGATATCCAGCCTGATGTCCACTTTACTTGCCTGTGCGTGGCGGATAATATTGGTAAGCGTCTCCTGGAAAATGCGGAATATGATCGTTGACTGCTCTTCATCCAGCATATTGGGATTCGAAATATTGCTGTTGAAATTGACTCTTAGGCCACTGCGCTCGGCAAACTCCTGCGCCTGCCACTCAATAGCATCTTTCAATCCCAGGTCGTCCAGCACTTCCGGACGAAGCTCGGCGGTTATCCGTTGTACCGATGAGATGATGGTATTGATACGTTTCAGAATATTTTGGGTCTCGCGCTCGAGGAAATCCATGATCTCCGGGTCTATTTTCTTCTTTAATTCCCCCGAAAGCATTGAGATGTCCATTTTCAAGACGGTCAGCATCTGGCCCAGCTCATCGTGAACCTCCCGGGCTATCCGAGTTCGTTCCTCTTCCCGGGCCCGTTCAATGCGTGCGGAAAGCCTGCGGAGCCGATTACTGTATTCCCGGAGCTTCTGTTCCCTCTCTTTTTGCTCTGTGATATCCTGCCCGGTCCCTATCAGCCTTACAACCTGGCCTTTGCCATCGGTAATGACCTGTCCCCGCCCCAGCAGTTTTCGCTCTTCCCCGTCACTGCCCCGGATAATCCTGTGCTCAAAAGCAAATGGCTGTTTAAGTTCAAGGGCCCTCGTTACCTCACGCTCGATACGGTCTCTATCCTCGGGATGGACATGCTCCAAAAATGTCTCGTAGGTATGGTTGAAACTAGTCGGGTCAATTCCATAAATCCGGCACATTTCGTCAGACCAGCTTAGGCCGTCCTCCTCTCCGGGTCGCCACTCCCAGCTACCTACTTTGGCAATCCGTTGCGCCTCAGAAAGCTGGGCTTCATTTTCTCGTAGTTGTTTAATCGCCCGTTTACGCTCCGTAACGTCACGAGAATTGACTATAATGCGGGTGCCATCCTCATCGCTGACATGCTTGGCAATGCTCTCGAGAAATACCCAGTATCCATCCCTGTGCTTAAACCGAAACTCTTCAGAGCGTATCCTGTCAGGTTCAGCCAGGAGTTCATCAAAAATATTTTTTACCCGATCCAAATCCCGGGGATGTAAATACTGGAACGTGTCTCGGCCCAGCAACTCACTCTTTCCGTACCCCAGGATTCTTCTGATGGATGGGCTTGTATAACGGATAATGCCCTTGCCATCCAGCACCGTTATCACATCCTGGGCATGTTCGATAAGGGATTGAAAGTGATCTTTGCTTCGCTGCAGCTCCTTATCAACTTCTTTCCTGTTTTGAATCTCCTCCTTGAGCTGCTCGTTTTTTTTGTTGAGGTCCTCTATCAGATCCTGGTAGCTTCGGAGTTTCACTTCAAATGGGGCAAGGCACTCCACCAGGTAGACTGAGGATCGTTCCAATATTTCACAGTCGTTACCTCCGTTTCTATCCCGCAGGATATCTTTAAGTACAACATGATACATTTCGATGATCGCAAGTTCACTGAATCCATCCTTCAGAGCCTGGCGGCCGAGCTCATAGGCATCTGTCAAGCTCGCTTCATTTTTGTCGGAAAGGTACGTTTTCAGTCCTGCACGGAATATATCTCTGAATTTTTTAGCTTCAGTCTCCATTTTTCAATCAATTGTATCGGAAAATAAACAACAGTGCATCATCGGTCTGTTTAAAGCAGTTGCCGGCTATCTTACCAACGGTTTCTTCAGCATCAATGTGGTTTTCAAAATAACCCAAATAGCTGGATTCAACTCCGTCGGTAGTAAAAACGATTAGATCACCAATAGATACAGGGACAATCGAAGCCCGGGGAGACGGCAATTTATAACCCACTACGCCCGCCCTCAGGGTAATAGCCTCAAGATAGTTTAACTTCTCCTTCCCGGGCCTTAGCAATATGCCTTCTACATTGCCCACACCCGTCCAGGTTAAGGTATCCTCTTCGGAATCTATGACGCCCAGGCTAAGTACGACGCCCCGTGTGTAGCGAAGGTGCTTGTGGCATCGTTTAAGCAAAGAGATAATCGATTCTCCTTCTTTGAAGGTCTGCAGCAGCTCCATTGCTTGTGTGCTGGCTTCGGCCGCCCGGATTCCGTGTCCAAGCCCATCCACAACACCAAATAAAATTTGGTTGCCAATCTGCCTTATTAAAGCCTGGTCACCACAGACAGCTTCATCCCGTTTGGGAGATTTCGCAGACCACCATTCGCCAAACGACAACTGTCCTGATTCCATTTCTATCCGGTCAAAACTCATGGTTTTTTAGCCATTTACTCATCGTGACAGTTGTTCCATTCCCTATTTTCGAATTAATCTGGAACTCATCCATGATGCGCTTGGCGCCGGGCAAACCAAGCCCCATGCCCCGGCCGGTGGAAAAGCCTTCCTGCAGTGCTTTCTCCACATCCTCTATTCCGGGACCGGTATCGGTGACGGTAATGGTCATTCCCTTTGTTTTCAGCTGGGCGACCGGTTCTATGCGCACTTCACCGCTACCGGCATATTCCAGGACATTCCGGCATACTTCGGACAGGGCCGTTGCAATCAGCGTCCGGTCATTGCTTTGAAACCCTATTTTTTCACCCAGCTTTCGTCCAAAATCTCGTATTGTAACCAGGTCTCTGTCAGAATTAATCACAAAACGCTGCCCTTCGAGCGGGGTTTCTTTCTTTTTCATTTCCGATGAGTGATCTGCCATGGCTGCTGCTAGTGTGGTGCTACCAATACCGCAAACTACATCATTCCCAAATAATTAAGTACTCCTATGCACATTAAATTTTGCAAAGAGGGTGGGCAACTGAATAGTCCATTTGGAGAGATATCTAGCTTGTTATCATTAGAAAAAAGCACAGGTGGGAACATTAATTATTCTTTGGTTGATTATAGTCATCCAGTAGTGCCAATCCCTCTTCCAAATCCAGGGCCGTTTCAAGGTGTCCCAGTGTTAATCCCAGCTGAACCATCGCCAGAGCAACATCCGGCTGAATGCCGGCCACAACGGTGGGCGCTCCTCTTAGTTTTATCATCTGTGCGATATCCCGAAGAATACGGGTAGCAAAGGAATCCATTACATCAAGTACAGTCACATCAATGATGACACCCTTTGCTCTAACTTTGGACACTTTGTCGACGAGGTTGTCGCGTAGTTTCAGAAGCTCATCATCGCTCAGTGAAGATTGAACCGAGGCAATCAGGTAATCACCCTGTTTTAAAATTGGCACCCTCATAATAATCGCCGTTACCCTTGAGCCTTGGCCGGGTCTACCTGCTGCACCCGGTATCCCAGTTTGCGTTCTGCTTCTTCAATACCGCCCTGCAGATCACCGACGGTAATAATTTTAGTCAGATCCACACCGATGGTCACCAGTGTCTGGGCGATCTCCGAGGAAAGGCCGGTTACAATAACACTGGCTCCCAAAAGGCGGGTGGCGTCCACTGTTTGCACCAGGTGATTGGCGACCTTCTCATCCATCGTGGGCACACCTGTGATATCGATCACCACCACCTTGGCGCGGTTCCTGCGAATGGCTTGCAGCAGCTGTTCGGTGAGCTGCTGGGCACGCTTCGGATCGATGATGCCGATGATGGGGAGAATGAGCAGGCGTTCACGAACCTGCAATACCGGTGTGGAAAGCTCCCGGATCGCCTCCTGCTGCTCGCGGATTACCCGCTCCCGCTCCTGTACAAATCCCACCGCCACAGTGTTGGCGATACGGTTGGCAGCCGGCTCGTAAGCATCCAGGATACGGTTAAGCTTGTCAAAATCATCGCGGTATTTGGCAAACAGTGAGCGGGCAAGCACGTCTCGCAGCAACAATACGATGCCAACGACTTCATGCGTCTCCACTCCCCTGGGAATAATGCGTTCCGAAAGGTTACGGGCATAGGACTGCAGGGCCTCATAGGTTCCCGTCTCAAGTGCTTCTACATAGTTATCATAAACCGAGGTTGCTTCCGCCAGGATTTCTTCCTTGGTCATTGCGGTCAGCAGCTCAGCTTCCTGTATCCTGCGCGCCCACTCCTCGCGAAGCTCGCTTCTTTTTTGCCTCAAATGAGCCACCAGCTCTTTCAGCAAAGAGGCCGTCGACTCATCCGGGGGCTGGCCGGGAATGTGTGGATACTTTTTCCCTTTTGCCACATTTGTTTTGTTTTCTTGCTCTTCATTCTGTGATGCCATATAGCGTAGCCTGTTGTTTGCATATTCATCTTCATACCAATTACTACAGAGTATATAAAACGGTTTCTGAAAAAGAAGTAGCGAGAATTACGAAATATTCGTAGCTCTTTTTATTACAGCAGAGCTTGATGCAGGGAGGAAAGACGACAGAGGTGTTACCAATAGGTCACCACAAGAAGGATATTTCTTCTCTTTGGAGGTTGCACTATTTATTTCAAGATTACACGAACAAAATAAACTACAGAATTATAGGTTAACGGCCATGAAATTTTACATCAGGTATGAAGCGATGCAATGGGGAATATTATTTTTAGGGTTATTTATTTTCAGTAGCACCATGGGCTGTAGTTCCGACCAATATAATCGACAAGCGACAGGTCATAACCTGCAAGTCCAGTCTCCAAAACGGATTCTGTTTGATTCAGATACCAACAACGAGATCGATGATCAGCATGCACTGGCTTGCCTGTTGTTCAACCAGGATATCTTTGATATAGAGGGAATTACCGTTAATTCGACCAAGGAACCGAGTGTGGACCTGGATTATGCCGAGGCCGAGAGGATACTGAAGCTCAGCAAGTCTTATAGTGAGATCCCATTGCACAAAGGAGCAGATGGCACCTTTAACGAAATAAGGGGACAGATAGACCAACCCGGTTTTGAAGGATCCGAGGCGGTTAACTTTATTATTGAGCAGTCGATGGCCGCTGAAGAAGAGCTTATTCTCCTGGCTGTCGGGAAGCTTACAAACATTGCGCTGGCCCTGGAGAAAGAGCCCGCGATCGCCTCAAAGGCCCGGCTGGTCTGGCTGGGATCAAATTACCCCGAACCCGGGGAACATAATCAAAACGCGGATACCACAGCGATGAACTACCTGCTGAATTCGGATCTGCCCTTCGATATGGTGACGGTGCGCTACGGTAAACCCTCGGGCACCGATGCCGTTAAGGTGACAAAAGCACAAATCCTGCAGCGCATGCCCGGCAAAGGTCCTCATATATCGGAACCGGTCGAGGGGCGGCACGGTGGATTGTTCAATAATTTCGGCGATTACTCGGTGAACCTGTTTGAAAATTACCAGATGGATGGGGATCCGCCTTCCCGTCCACTGTTTGACATGGCGGCGGTGGCGATTGTCAAGAATCCTGAATGGGCGGAATCAAAGCAGATTCCTGGCCCCGTGTACATTGAAGGGGAGTGGGTGGAGCGTCCCGAAAATCAACGAATGATTACCATCTGGGAAAACTTTCATATTTACAGCATCATGCATGATTTTTTCCAAACCATGGAAAATCCGCAGATGGAGTGAAATGAACAGTAGTTCTGATGAATAGAGGTTCTCAATCTTTCGTAATGCGGTAGGCACACCGGCGGGCGCCCTTAATGATATGCTCCTCTCGCTCAACATTAACATCATCACCCAATACCTCTTGGAAGATATTAAGTTCCGCCCGACAGAATCCCTGGCAGGTCTGGGCAGCGGAACAGATCGGGCAGTGATTCTCCACAAACAGGTAGCCCTCGTCGTCTTTCTCGTATTCAGCCATGTAGCCTTCCCGGCTGCGGATCTCAGTCAGGCGGGCCACCTTGTCCTCCAGGCTGTTGCACTCCTCCAGCTCCCGTGTGTACTGCTTTAGTGTTCGGTTTTCGTTGGCTTCCACCACTTTTTGCAGGGCCTCTTCGCCGAGCGACTCCCGCATCATGGCGATGAGATTGACTGCGAGCTCACCGTGCATATCGGGAAACCGGGCGTTCCCCTTGTCTGTAAGGGACCAGATTTTTTTAGGTCGCCCGCGACCCTTGGCTTCACTTCGGGATTCTACAAGTCCCTCTTTCTCTAACTTCAGCAGGTGGAACCGGGCCCCTTCTTTGGTAACATCCATCTCCTTGGCGATTGCAGACAGGGGCTGCGGTCCACGGGTTTTCAGGATCCAAACAGCTCGCTCATTGGCCGGCACTTCTTTTTCCATAATAAACAAAGCATTTAATTGGTCTAATCACCCCAACATACTGAATTCCTTTCTATAAATAAATTCCTGAAGTTACAAAAAGCCTTTCTCGCAGCCCAGATTCACTTTTTAATTATCTATCGGTTTGATAAAAACTAATTATACAAATAAACCAAGTGTTTATTTTGTTTATTAATTCATTTTTCTAACTTGGTATCGAATCGAAACCGACAAAACAAACAGAACCATGAGCTATCAACTTCAAACACTTTCATTCGAATACGATGCACTGGAACCATTTATTGACGCCCAGACGATGGAAATTCATCACACCAAACATCACCAGGGATATGTCAGCAAGTTCAACAACGCTATAGAAGGGACAGAATACGAGGATTCATCGATCGAAGAGATCCTCGCATCCGCATCCGAACTGCCGCCCGACATCCGGAACAACGGCGGCGGGCATTACAACCACAGCCTGTTCTGGAATATCCTGAGCCCAAACGGTGGAGCAACCCCCGAGGGTGAACTGGCCGATGCCATCAACAGCACCTTTGATTCCTTTGATGGGTTTAAAGATCAGTTTACACAGGAAGCGGGCTCCCGGTTCGGCTCTGGATGGGCCTGGCTGGTTGTGACTGGTGACAATCAGCTGGCGTTTACTTCTACCCCCAACCAGGATAATCCTTTGATGGATGTAACTGATGTACAGGGCACCCCCATTCTGGGCATTGACGTGTGGGAACACGCCTACTACCTCAATTACCAGAACAAGCGCGGTGCCTACATCGATGCGTTCTGGAATGTGGTGAACTGGGATGCGGTAGCTGAAAATTACCGTAAAGCTAAAGTGTAACGGTTTCGCCATGAGTACACAGTCAAATAACCACGATAACAGGCCGATATTCATCAACAGGTTTATCGTCCCCGGGCAGGCAAAAGAAGAATTTGTCGAACGGTTGCATATCAACCAGGACTATATCAAAAACCTGCCCGGCTTTGTTGAGGACCGTGCCTATCAGCGCACGGATGAAGACGGAAATCTGGTCTGCATAACAGTAGCCGTGTGGGAGGACGAGGAGTCGCTGTCCAACGCCAAGGAAGCAGTTAAGGAGGAATACCAGCGACAGGGGTTCGATCCCGCCGAATTCTTCCAGCAAAACGATATCACGGCTGAACGAGGAATTTTTACCAAGATAACTTCAACTTTAAAATAACAGCAATATGAAAGTCGCAATCTTATTGGGCAGCGTTCGTATGGGCAGACAAACCCATAAGGCTGCTTACTATCTCAAAAATGAACTCATCAACCGTAACATAGAAACCGACCTGATCGATCTGGCAGAAGACTCCTTGCCGATTCTCAGAGAACGGGCCGGGCATCATCCCGATCCACCGGAGAATGCGCTGCAGATTGGCGAGCGGCTGGATGACGCCGACGCCCTCCTTTTGGTCACCCCCGAATATCACGGCAGTATCTCGGGCGTGCTTAAAAATGCCATCGATTACTACTGGAGCGAATTCAAGAAAAAGCCGATTGGCGTTGTTACGGCTTCGGCTGGCTCATTTGGAGGGATTAACGCTTCGCATCATCTGCAGGAGATCATTTTGAGTATCGGGGCGTATCCCATGCCAATGAAACTGTTGGTCTCCGGCGTAGGAAATGCGTTTGATGACTCATTTGAGCCTCAACACGACGATATTGTCAAGTCGACCGACAAGTTCCTGGATGAATTCCTCTGGTTTGCCGATGCGATTCACCAGAAAAAAATAAATGCTTACGACGAGGAGGCCGCATGAGTTCTGCAATAGACCTGGACGCCTATTTTGCACGCATTGGATATGAAGGGGCTCGCGAAGCGAATGAACGTACGCTTCGGACCCTTCATGAGCACCACACGCAGGCAATTCCCTTCGAAAATCTCAATCCCCTGCTGGGATTGCCGGTAAAACTGGACCTGGATTCCCTGGAGCAAAAAATGGTGCATCAAAACCGGGGCGGGTATTGCTTTGAGCAGAACCTCCTGTTCAAGCATGTGTTGGAGGCGATCGGATTTTCCGTAAAAGGTCTGGCGGCCCGTATTCGCTGGAATCTCCCGGACGGTCGAATCACGCCGCGGGGACACATGCTCCTGCTGATCAACCTGGATGGGAAAAACTATCTTGCCGACACCGGCTTTGGCGGACTCACACTTACGGATCCGCTGTTGCTGGAGCCGGACAAGATCCAGGAAACCACGCATGAATCCTACCGCCTGATCAAAGAAGATGGTTTGTACATTGAACAGGCACTGGTACGCGGGGAGTGGAAATCGACCTACAGCTTTGACCTGCAGGAGCAGTTTCTGCCGGACTACGAAGTCAGCAGCTGGTACTTGTCCAATAAGCCTGACTCCCATTTTGTAACCGGGCTTATTGCCGCGCGTCCTGATGTGGAGAAGAATCTCCGGTATGCACTTCACAATAACAAGCTTTCGGTTCACCACCTGGATGGAGAAACCGAAAAGCGACGGCTTGATACGCCGGCTGAAATCCGCGAGGTGCTCGAAACCTATTTCCAGCTTACGCTGCCCGGGGGAAACGAGCTGGATGAGAAGTTACAGCAGGTTATAAATTCAGAAAAGGAAACCACCTCATGAATACAAGCAGATTTAGCACGCGTGCTACACTATTGCTGGTAAGCAGCCTGACAGTGATGGCAGGAGCTACTATCGCGCCGGCACTACCATCCATGCAGGCGCATTTCAGCGGTGTGGAAAATATCAGTTTTTGGGTGCGACTGGTGCTTACCCTCCCGGCACTTCTTATTGTAATGTCGGCTCCATTTTCAGGGATGATCGTTGACCGCTGGGGACGGTTAAAGCTGCTCATGCCATCGCTGATTCTTTACGGGCTGGCAGGGAGTTCCGGTTTCTACCTTGAGTCGCTGGGTGGCATCCTGGCCGGACGGGCCCTGCTTGGCGTGGCGGTTGCGGGTGTTATGACCAGTGCCACTACTCTTATTGCCGATTATTACCAGGGGCCGCAGCGTTCGCAATTTATGGGGTGGCAGGCTGCATTCATGAGTTTTGGCGGCGTGCTTTTCCTGACTGCGGGCGGCGGTCTGGCAGAAATAAGCTGGCGCTGGCCGTTTGCTATCTACCTTTTTTCCATTATCCTGATTCCGATGGCACTTTTTGCACTGCCTGATCCAGATACTAACGAGAATAGCAGTCAGGATACTGCTGAGAAGTCGAAGCAACTCCCCACAAAACTACTAGGCTTTATCTACGGAGTTGGTCTGTTCGGGATGATTATTTTCTATCTTGTCCCGATCCAGATCCCGTTTTACCTGGAAGCACTGGTCAACGCCGGTCCCACCGCCAGCGGAATGGCTATCGCCGTGTCCACGCTTTTCGGCATGGTTACTTCACTCTCTTATGGCAGGATCAGGGCGCGGATGGGATACCTCTCCATTCTTGCGCTCAACTTCGGGTTGATGGGCATGGGCTACTTGGTAATTGGGCTTGCAGACAGCTACGTGGTTGTAGTCGCTGGACTTGCCATCTGCGGTCTCGGCATGGGGCTGATGATTCCCAATTTTAATGTGTGGCTGACTTCTGAAGTACCCAAGTCCGCCAGGGGACGTGCTGTGGGCGGCTTGACGACCGCCATTTTTCTCGGGCAATTTTTATCTCCACTGGCCAGCGAACCCGCAATGCACTTTATCGATCTTGGAATGTTATTCCATGGTGCCGGATTCCTGTTGCTGGTTTTCGTCACGTTGCTAATCGTATTCCGCCAACCCATTCTTTCTTTTGTGATGCCGCAAGTGCACCATGCACCGATAAAAACATCGTCAGATACGATAGCCACCACTCCCGAAGCAGAGTGAATAAAATGGATATCACGTCACTTCAGAAATACGTTGGATAATCGATCCTACCAAACCGTATTCTTTTGCTTCTTTGGCGGTCAGCCAAAAGTTACGCTGCGTATCTTCTTCAATTTGTTCGATCGGTTTTCCAGTAGCCTCTGCTAAAATCTGGTTCAGGCGGCGACGCATCTTTACGATCTCTTCCGCTTCTATGGCGATATCGCTGCCGCTACCCTGCACGCCTCCACTAGGCTGATGTAGCAAAAACCGGGTGTTGGGCAGGCAGTATCGGTCTTCTTTGGGGACAGCCACATAAATGAGAGCGCCGGCACTGGCCACCCAGCCGTTGCCAACGATGCGGACGCGAGAATCCACAAATCGGATGGCATCGTAGATAGCATGGCCGGAATCCACATGCCCACCCTGCGAGTGGATGAACAGGGTGATCGGCTCATCTGACTCAGCGGAAAGCGCCAGCAACTGGCCGGTAACTTCTCCCACTAATTCTTGTGTAATCTGGCCATTGATAATGATAATACGTGACTTAAAGAGTCGATCGGCTATGGTTTTTTGTAATGGTGTTTTATCGTTTGAATCCATAATAACATGCTCTTGTTTATTGATGACACAGGTAAGTTAAAAAATGGAACAGTCGATGTATTGTAAAATATTGCGCTAATGAGTAATGAAGAAGACGTTAGTCGCATAACTGCGATATCAGCGGACTACATAAATTCCCGCGGATGGTGCAGATGAGGACGTAATTAATTCTGCAATAAGATTCAGTCCACTTGGAAAGTGGACCACACCAATAAAAATTCTAGCCTATAATTTCTCCACCCACGGCATAGCCTCCCTCAGTAGTTTCACGGATTTGTACATTGACGAACTCTTTTATCTGCTCATCCTTCTCTTCGTCATAAAATTGCGCCACTGAATCAGTAAGATGCTCAATGAATTTTGTTTTTTCTGATCGGTTGAGGTCGTTTTTGGGTACGGTTAATTGAACTGTCGGCATAATGATAGAATAGTTTGGGTTAATTATACTGAATATTAGATTAAAAGATCATTCTGTTGATTTATATGACTGTAGCAGCTGACGAATAATCTGGTCGAGTATTGCCGTTCGGTCTTGATCCATATGTTCTGAAACCAATATTGGGTGATGGAATGAAAGCGTGGCGTTCCAGAACAGTTGCATCACTTTTTCGGCGTTATCGAAGTGAAGCGTGCCTTCATCAGCGCCCTGGTTTAGAATCGATGTAACCTGTGACTGAATGATATTTATATGACGATCAACCGTGTCTGCACTGGTCTTTGCCACATCTTCGAACGTTTCGTAAAGATACGGATCATCGGCCAGCTTGGACTTTTTAAGCCGGTGAAGCTCCTGGAAAAGGTCGTACATCTTTTGCTCCGCAGGTTTATCGGATTGTACTACCTCATCAAGACTATTTTCGATGCGTACCAGCCAGCGCTCGGTTACCGCTTCCAGCAGGTCGGCCCGGCTGGAAAAAAACTGGTAGACATACGCATGGCTAAATCCACAAGCTTTGGCCACATCCACCACGCGGGTCTTTTCGGGACCAAATTGGCGCAGACACTGCTCCGCGTTATCAATTATCTTGTCATGGACATCCTCTTTTGGGCTCATCGGGAATTTTGCAGTTCATGTTTCGCTGTCCAGCAGCTTCATTTGTTCAGATGGATACCGCTCACCTGCAACCTGATCCGCAGGAACCGCCTGCTCAACACGCCTGAGTTCATCATCGCTTAGGGTAATTTCGAGCGCACCGAGCGACTCCTCCAGCCGGTTGCGGGTACGAGCGCCCACTAAAGGTACGATATCATCGCCCTGAGCCAAAACCCATGCGGTGGCAAGCTGCGCGCGGGACACCCCCTTATTTCACCAAGTTGTTCTACTATGCGCATATTTTGTTCTAGGTTGTCGCCGGAAAAACGGGGCAGGTGACTCCGAAAATCCTCTGCCTTTTTCCACTTTCCGGCCAGCAGTCCACGAGACAGCACGCCATACGCGCTGAGGCCTATCCCCAGCTGCCGCAACGTGGGCAGGATTTCCTCCTCAACCGTGCGGCTCATCAGCGAATATTCCATTTGCACCATGCTCACCGGGTGCTCAGCATGTGCTTTCCGGATGGTATCGGCCCCCGCTTCCGAGAGGCCTAAGTACTTCACATAGCCTTGGTCAATCATGTCAGAGATTGCTCCCACGGTTTCTTGAATGGGTACGTTGGGGTCCACGCGGGCGGGCTGGTAAAGGTCGATATGGTCTACGCCAAGCCGGTTAAGCGTGTATGTAAGAAAGTTTTTGACGGAAGAAGGACTGTTGTCGATACCGATAAATGAGCCATCCGGGGCACGCTTGGGACCAAACTTAACGGCAATAAACATCTCATCACGACGCTCCTCGGCCACCTCGCGTATCAGCATCTCGTTGTGCCCCATCCCGTAGAAATCACCGGTGTCGGTCCAGTTGATGCCGGCGTCCAGCGCTTTGTGGATCGTGGCAAGGCTTTCCTGTTTATCAGCAGGCCCATAAAAGTCTGACATGCCCATGCATCCTAATCCTATTCTGCTTAAACGAATATTCTGCGATCCAATTGAATTAATTTCCATAAATATTAATTACAAATTACAATTATTGTAATTTGTAATTAATAAAACGATTGAATCGCTTCTTGTCAACAAACAGTGCGTAATCCAAAACCATCAATTTTAGATTAGGAAGAGGTTATTCAGTAGATCGGGAGACTGGACGACACATTTAAGTGCCTATTCCGGAGAAGATTCTAAAAGAGCTTAAAGCAACCTAATTCCTGTTGGCAAAATTTTCTTCCTGGTATCCTTTTGGGGTGCGGCCAAGCTTCTCTCGAAACACTTTGTTCAGATGACTCTGATCATAAAAACCGGTCTCAATGGCTACCTGTCCCGGCGACATTCCCTGTTCCAGCAGCTGTTTTGCTTTTGCTATCCGCCGAGTGAGCAGGTATTTCCAGGGCGTCGTTTCCATCTCTTTTCGAAATCGGCGGATCAGCTGGTATTTGCTCAACTGGACACTTTCGGCCAGCTGCCCAAGACTCAGCTCTTCGTTGAGATGCTCTTCCATATACAGGATCACCCTGCCTACCCTGGGCGAACGCACCGTTACCGGCAACTTGATCCGATTCTTGCTTGGTTCACTTTCAGCAACAATTGGTTGCCGCGAATGGTGTATACCGGACCAAGTCAACAAAGATTTAAGTGATTTAAGGAATAACCGGTAGGATGTACTGGGAGATGTCTTTTTATCAAGCATAATATCCAAATTTGGTTAGGTAGAATTTTAAGAAGATTTCCCGACTATTTCTTCACTCCACTGGATTAATCCTTCCGGTAAATGGCAAAACTATGATGCTGAAGAAGATAAATGGTTGGGCTGGCAAGCACTTGAATAAAACCGACATCTATTTAGGAAGTTATGGTATTTTGAGTTCCAATATCATATTAAGCTGACTTTTTAGGAAACAGATCTATTGACAAGAAGATAGTTTAGTCCTATATTAATCGTAAATTTACGATAATCAATTAAGCGTTATGGCCATCACAAAGGCAAAACTATTTGAACCCAATCAAAAACGAACGGCAGAGCTGATGAAAGCCCTCGGGCACCCTGCACGAATTGCCATAATTGAGCTACTGGCTGAACGCAACACCTGTATCTGTGGAGATATCACAGATGAGTTACCGCTGGCCCAATCCACCGTCTCCCAGCACCTGAAAGCCCTGAAGACCGCTGGCATTATCAAGGGAGAAATTGATGGGGTGCGCGTATGTTACTGCCTGGATGAAAAAGGGATCAAAGAAATTGAAGAGCTTTTTTCACCACTTGTTCAGAATTTGACAACTGCAATCAAAAACAACTGCTGCTGATATGAGTACCAAAAAACAAACCGACGAAGAGCTAAAAGAAACTGTCAAAGCTAAATACAATCAGATTAGCGGACAATCAAAAGACTATAACACCAGCTCATGCTGTGGGTCCGGCGAAGCGTCTGATGAAGTTTACAATATTATGAATGACGACTATAGTTCTGTCGAAGGCTATAACAAGGATGCTGACCTGGGACTTGGTTGCGGACTTCCTACCGAGTTCGCTCACATCAGCGAAGGCGACACCGTCATCGACCTGGGATCGGGTGCCGGGAACGACTGCTTTGTGGCACGCCACGAGACCGGTCCGACCGGCAAGGTACTGGGTATCGATTTTGCCGAGTCCATGATCACTAAAGCCCGCAAGAATGCCGAAAAGTTAAGCTTCAACAATGTAGAATTCCGCTACGGAGATATTGAGGATATGCCGGTTTCCGATAACTTGGCCGATGTAATCGTCAGCAACTGTGTGCTCAATTTAGTGCCGAACAAGCAAAAAGTGTTCTCTGAAATACTCCGTGTGCTCAAGCCGGGCGGCCATTTCAGTATCTCCGACATTGTGCTGGTGGGCGATCTTCCCGAAGCTTTGCGCGAAGACGCCGAAATGTATGCCGGCTGCGTAGCGGGAGCTATCCAGAAAGAAGACTACCTCGGGTATATTAAAGAGCAGGGTTTTGAAAATATCACCCTTCAAAAAGAAAAGACGATTGTGATCCCCGACGATATTCTGGATAAATATCTTTCTGAACAGGAGATAGAAGACTTTAAAAATGGCTCTACGGGCATCTACAGCATCACGGTTTTTGCCCAGAAACCGGGAGCTGAGGACAACTCTTTCAAGGAATTAGAAATGGTTGGGGGAGAGCAATCTGGCCCAGCATGCACGCCTGGCTCCGGCTGCTGCTAACTCTCAGGAAAGCCATAAGACATCATCCCACAATCCAAGCTGAATTATGAACTGATAATATGAATAATAACTTGCAGGGGTACCTCAACAACCTGAAAACAGAAGTATCCCAAATCCCCGGGGAGCGAAAAGAAAAACTTTCCGAACTATCGGAATCCGTCAGGAAGCGCCTGAACAATGACAAACTGGCGAAACTTACCTTCATCTGTACCCACAATAGCCGTCGAAGTCACCTGTGCCAGATATGGGCAGCTACCATGGCAGATCATTGGGGCCTGGGGGGCATCGAAACCTATTCCGGTGGTACTGAGGCGACGGCGTTTAATCCCCGGGCGGTGGAAGCGATCAGACGTGCAGGATTTACCGTAGAGAACCCGGGCGGCGACAATCCCCATTACAAGGTATTCTATGACGAGGGCGAAGAGCCGCTCGTCTGTTATTCCAAAACGTTTGATGATGCGGCCAATCCCAACCAGGATTTTGTGGCAGTGATGACCTGCTCAGATGCCGACCAGAATTGCCCCGTCGTTCCCGGAGCTGCTTTTCGAATAACGATCACATATGAGGATCCCAAACAGGCCGATGGCACCCCGCAGGAAGAGCAGGTGTATGACGAGCGTTGCAGGCAAATTGCTGCCGAAATGTATTACATGCTTTCCCGGCTGAACTGACCAATCGCAGTTAAAAATAAATTTTACCTAAGTGAAATGGAGTGTTTTACTTAATCAATAAAGCGCTGCAATAAATAACGCCATTGCCAAAAGCGTCATCACCGTCCGCAGGTGATTCCAGCTCGTCCATCTATTAACGTAACTTTCCCAATGAGATGCTGCTCCCGGGTCGGAAGGGATTACCGTGGCGAGCGCATTATTCATGGGCACGTGGATGATTAGAGTTGTCAGCAATCCACCAACCAGGTAGAACGCACCGCCTGCAATCAGGTAGATGGAGCTTGGTCCCTGCCAATGGAGGAAGGTAGAAATCATCACTAACACGCAGAACACCGGCGTGCCCCAGAAGACAAGGACAAACACGGGATTGAGAATCGCACGATTGATGGCCTGCATAGCTGTAATGCCTACGCCGGACCGGAGTTCAGCAAGTGCTTTCATAATGCTGCAAGAAAAAACAAAAAAGAGTCCTGCCATGAGGCCACTGCCTAATGACGCTAAAAGGGTTATTAGGGAAAGTAGGTGGTCGAGGGAAATCATCAATACAGATAGATTTAGCAGTTTATAGTTTGGGTAAAATTTGCCCAGATATCTGTGCCTTCTATAGCGCGGGAAATCTTCAATTCCATGCCATTTTTCTGCCGGAAAACCCATGCTTGTAGTTGCCGGTTCGCGGACCATCCGTAAAGCCCCCGGACGGACAATAGTCCACTCCAGGTTGCTTTCATGGATGTACTGCTCTTGTTTCCTGTGATCGGCAAAACACTTTACGCAGAATAATGCCAAACATGATGTACTTCCAGAAGAAGTTAAGGTTGCCGCAGCTCTCACCCACGCCCAACATGGAGAGGCAGATCAACCGGCGAAGACCATGGGTTTGCATCGCCCGGATAATATTTTTAGTTCCTTCTGACCGGACAGTGCCTTTTGCTGCCGCCCCCCAATGCAATAAAAACAGCATTGTGATTGGGCACGGCCTTTTCTACCTCATCATAATTCAATACATCACCTTCTACAATCTTTAGGCTTGGATGTGAATCCAATGATGATGCCGATCGGGAAAAAGCGGTTACCTGGTGACCTTTTTCAAGCGCCTGCTCAACAATCTGGCTACCGATGCTGCCGGTAGCACCAAAATCCAGTAGTTTCATTAGTGGTATAATTTGGGTTTATATCTCTGATTTGTAACAAGATATTCACCCCAGTAATCTTGGAATAGAATAAAACCGACATCTTTTTTTAGAATCGCTAATCTTCTTGCCCCGTTTCCATCCGGTAATCAGAGGGACTTTCACCGGCGTGCTTCTTGAAAAACTTGTTCAGGTGACTGGCATCAAAGAAACCGAAATCAGCGGCAATCTGCTTCAGTGAGTCTCTGCTGTAGCGGAGCCGTTGCTCAATCAGCTTGTACCGGTATTCCGAAATATAACCGCTCAGTGTTACGCCTGTATTACGTTTGAAAAAGGAGCCAATATAATTGGGAGAGAGGTAGAACTCCTCGGCAATCTTCTTTCCGCTCAATGCATCGGGATCGTGAATATTGCACTCAATATAGTAGAGGATCGATTCAATTTTGGAAGTATCATCCTCTTCAAAATTTTGATAAGGCTGCGGCTGATTGCGCTTGATTAGCGTCAGTATAACGGAAAAGAGTTGAAAAATAATCTCCCGGTACCTGGCTGAAGACCGGCGGCACTCTCCTGATATCATCTCCATCAGGTTCCGGGTCATTCCTATGTCTTCGGCAGAATTAAGCAAACTACTGTGGGATACCAGTGATTTCCGAAGCAGCAGATCGACCTCACGGTTCCAGTGCTCTGGTACCTGGAGTTTGTTGTTGGAAACATACAGTTGTGTGAACTTGAAGTAGATAAAACGGGTCATTCGATCGACCCTGAATTCATGGGAATCCTCCGGACGGAGCAGGAAAAGATCCCCGTCCTTGTAAGTCATCTCGTGATCATCGACGATATGCTTTCCGCTCCCATGCATGATGAAGATAATCTCAAAATGGTTGTGTCGGTGCTTGAGATGGTCCCAGTGGTCGGTCTCGAAATCTTCAATCATGAAGGGCTCAAACTGTACGTATCGCTCCATGTTCCTGCCTGTTTACAAAATGATATCAAAATTATACAACGACCAGCCCGGCGCCTCTCCGTTTATTGATAGCACCAAATACAAGCTCGTCGAGGCCTCTGATTTCAAAAGAAGCCTTCATCTGAGTAACAAATTATCAATCAAAAACTACACAAAAATGGATACACAATCTGACAACATGGAGTATCGAAATCTTGGAGCATCGGGACTGAAGGTGCCCGCTCTCAGCTTTGGTGCAGGAACGTTTGGGGGCCGGGGACCGCTGTTCAGCCACTGGGGCGACACCGACGTTGAGGAAGCCCGCCGGATGATCGACATCTGCCTGGAAGCGGGCGTAACCCTGTTCGACACTGCCGATGTCTATTCCAATGGGGCTTCGGAGGAGGTCCTGGGCGAAGCCATCAAGGGAAGGCGGAATCAGCTGATGATCTCCACCAAAACCACCCTGCCCATGGGTGACGGTCCCTATGATTCCGGGTCGTCGCGCGCCCGCCTGCTCCGCGCCGTGGATGCCTCGCTGCAGCGCCTGCAAACCGACTACATCGACCTGCTGCAGATCCACGCCTTTGATGCATCAACGCCGATAGAAGAGGTGCTTGCCACGCTTAATGATCTCGTGCGAGCCGGGAAGGTACGCTATGTAGGAGTCTCCAACTTTTCGGGCTGGCAGCTGATGAAATCGCTTGCCATCTCAGAGAGATACGGCTACCCGCGCTATGTGGCGAACCAGACCTACTACTCGCTGGTGGGCCGCGATTACGAGTGGGAGCTGATGCCGCTGGGGCAGGACCAGGGCGTGGGAGCGATGGTATGGAGTCCGCTGGGCTGGGGTCGGCTGACCGGCAAAATCCGACGCAACCAACCGTTGCCTGAAAAAAGCCGACTGCACGAAACTGCCGATCTCGGTCCTCCCGTTGACGAAGAGCACCTGTACGACGTGGTCGATGTCCTTGATGAAATTGCGGAAGAAACCGGGAAGTCGATCCCACAAATTGCCATCAACTGGCTGCTGCAGCGGCCGACGGTTTCCTCCGTGATCATTGGTGCACGAAATGAAGAACAGCTGCTCGACAACCTCGGGGCGGTCGGCTGGAACCTCACCTCAGATCAAATGTCCCGGCTGGATGAGGTCAGCGAGAAAACGGCGGCCTATCCCTACTGGCCGTATCGCCGACAAGAGGGGTTTCAGCAACTTAATCCACCCGCTGTCTGATCCAAAATAACGATCTTCTTACTATTGAGAGACGCCCTGAGCCTATCCCAAAGGGGAGATTAAGAATAGGTTAACTCGCTGTAACAGTCGTGATAAAGCAATACATTAAGGTTTGTAAAGGCGAATAAAATCGAATCTTTAAAAAGTACTCATTGAAGAATGCAAACGATACTTGGAGCAGGTGGAGCCGTAGGAAGAGCGTTGGCCAAAGAACTTACCGAATTTACCGGTGAAATCAGGTTGGTGAGTCGCAGCCCGGAGAAAGTGAACCCTTCCGACCAGCTGGTTTCGGCGGATTTGTTGAATCTTTCCGATACCCGCAAATCGGTTGCCGGGGCTTCTGTGGCATACCTTACGGCAGGACTTCGATATGATCTGGATGTGTGGCAGGAAAGCTGGCCCAAAATCATGCAGAATGTGATTACTGCTTGCAATGAACACGATTGCAAGCTGGTTTTCTTCGACAATATCTACATGTATGATGAAAACTATTTGGATGGAATGGATGAGGAAACCCCGGTGAATCCACCCAGCAAGAAAGGAGAAATCAGGGCCCGAATTGCCAGAATGCTTATGGAGGCCGTTGACGCAGGCGAACTGACGGCGCTGATAGCCCGTTCGGCCGACTTCTATGGTCCCAATATCAAAGACACCAGCATGCTGACGGAAACGGTGATAAACCCCCTGCGCGAGGGAAAGAAGGCAAACTGGCTTGGATCAGCGGATGTCAAACACTCCTTTACCTATGTGCCGGACGCAGCCAAAGCAACGGCATTGCTGGGAAACACGGAAGACGCCTACAATCAAATATGGCACTTGCCGACGGCCGGAGATCCTCCCACCGGCAAAGAATGGATCGAAGCTATCGCAAATGAACTGGGCGTAAAACCGAAATATCGTACAGCCCCGAAATTTGTGGTGAGATTAATCGGACTATTTGACTCTGTCATGAGCGAAATCGTTGAAATGTACTACCAATACGACCGGGATTACGTCTTCAACAGCACCAAATTTGAAAAGCGTTTTGATTTCGCTCCAACTCCGTATGTGGAAGGAATCCGGGAAACGGTTAAAGCAGAAAGGAATTAAGAAAAATAGCTCAACTTCAAAATGTTTTACACAATGGGTAATCTTTAAATTTATAGGAATAAATCTATGCGAAAACAAACCTCAACCAACTGGATTAATGAGAAAAAGATTACAGCGAACTGTGGGATGGGGTATACGCTGAGGCTGATTGGCGGACGGTGGAAAGCCGGCATCTTATGGGCACTGCTGGATAGCGGGAGATCACGGTTCAGTGAAATTAGAGATCAGCTTTCCGGCGTTTCGGAACGGATGCTGGCCAAGCAGCTGGGTGAACTTGAGGAAGATCAGCTAATAAACCGCATTGTGTACCCGGAAGTGCCGCCGCGTGTGGAATATGAGCTCACAGAATTGGGGCATTCCATGGAGCCGATGCTGCAACAAATGTCGGACTGGGGAGAGATGCACCGGGAAGAGACTGCAGACCAGGCTTAGTGACCAGGTCTAACTAAACGCCATATTCCATTCGCGGTGCCGGCAAATGAACGAGACATCCCCTTTGTCGTAGGCACCGGGATTCAGTCCCGCAAATTCATTAAAATCGCGGATAAAATGTGACTGGTCGGCATAGCCGTTGTCAAAAGCCACATCCGAGAGCTGTTGGTACTGGTGGCTGCGCACCTGCTGCAGTGCCGACTGAAACCGGATAATGCGGGAAAAAAGCTTCGGTGTCACGCCGACCTGCTGCTTAAACCGCCGCTGAAATTGTCGCTCGGAGAGTTGTAGCTCGCTGTGTATACTCTGAATCGGAATATTGCCCCTTGACTCATTTATTTGCCGTATGCTGCTCATGACGGGCTTGTCGTCAACAAACGTATTTTGGGCGATCTGTTCGGTAAGAAAAGAGCATAAAAGCTCAATTTTACCTTTCGTTTTCCAGGCGTAACACAATCTTTCATACAAATCAGGCTGGACCAGGTCCAGGTCCACGATCTCATCCATAAATTCGTCAGCATCGTACCCAAAAATGGTTTTCAGTGCATAGGAATAAAGGTTCACCCCGATGGTATAGGTTTTACCGAATGAGCAGAGGATGCCGTGCCGGGTCGTTTGTCCATATAAAAACAGGTTGGGAAGCGGCTCCGAGATAACCGCCCCATGTGCATACCTGGAGTTGCTCTGCTGAAAGATAATTCCGGGACAACCATCGGCCACAATACGAAAGGCTACCGATTCAGCGGAATCTGCGTCGGCCTCGGCAATCCAGAAAAAACGGATCACATGTTGCAGGTGCTTCGGAGGGGTTATTTCTCGATATTTCATCTATAAAAAATGTTGATGGTGAGAGAAATCAGGTAATAAATTATAATATAACAGCCGGATTAAAACTGCAATAGCCAGGCAAGCTTTCAGGATCTGCTGAAAAATTGGATGTCGCCTTTTTCTAATAAAAAATAACGGGATTTTAAGATATTTGATGTCAGATTAATTTATGACAGGTTGGTTTTAAAACTATCAGTCATCCGGACCTGATCCGGGATCTCGTGGGGATTGAGGAATCGTTGATGATATCTAAAGCCAGGTCAACGGATATTAACTTTGCCAGATCCTGAAACAAGTTCAGGCTTTATGTTAAAAAAAGGGGACCATCCCCTGGATTCGTCTTACATTCTTTCCTGTAATCCTGTTTAACAAATCAGAGGAGGTCCTCATGTCTCGCCTGCAATCTACGAAACTTGAT
>NZ_JAMQKA010000051.1:0-46852 GCF_031569985.1 Aliifodinibius sp. S!AR15-10
GGGAAGATTGATGATTATGAGCCCAATCGCTATAGCGATAGAACAACAAGAGCCGTATGACGGGAGACTGTCACGTACGGTTCTGTGAGGGCCTTGGGGTGAAATTCCCCTTGGCTACTCGACTACTTTACCTATTGTTTAAGGCCATTTCACAGAAGATATCTACCCTATTTCAGGCCTTCTCCATCCTACATGTCGTTATGCCAAATGGGGCATAGAGCGGGCAAAATCCAACGGCACTCGTCAACAGGAAAACGATGCCAAGCACCACCAGGATGACTCCGACTGTGCCTGTAACTGTTCCACTGAAATATAAAATTCCAAAAATGACGGCCACCAGCGTTCTCAGTGCTCGGTCGGCAGTTCCCATATTCTTTTTCATGATCTTCTCCGTTACTATTGGGATTTAACTTTAATAAAGAATAGGACTCCTTCCTGCCATAGTCAGTGATTAAGGTCACACAAGATCAATTATTTTAATTCTATTTCGGCCCAGCTCCACCATGCCGTTCTTCTCCATCTGTTTGAGCAGCCGGGATACCACCTCCCGCGAACTGTTTAGCTCTTCAGCCAGCTCCTGGTGAGTGATGTGCAGGATCTTTCGTTCAAGTGCTTCCGACCGTTCCGCCAACAGTTGTTGCAGTCGGCTGTCGATCTGTTGGAAGGCGATCTGGTCGAGCATCTTCAGTAACTCTTCAAACCGCTGCTGGAAAGTAGCCAGTACAAATTCTCGGAAAACAGGATCAGAACTATACCAGTGGTGAACTTCCGAGACAGGCATCGCAACGAGCTTCGTTTTTTCCAGCGTAACGGCTTTGACTTGGCTTTTTTCGCGAGAAAGTGTGCTTGTCAACGTCATAGCACAGCTCTCACCGGGATGGATATGGTATAGGAAAAGTTCATGACCGGCGTCGTCCTGCCGGAGCACCTTTACGGCGCCATCGAGCACAAACGGGACAACCTGGATGGGTGCACCGATATGCAGTAGCTCTGATTGTTCCGGCAGTTCTTTAAAGCTACTTCTCTCAATGAAGTGGAGCGCTTCTTTACTCTTATTAAATTTTGAGAAGACACTCAGGAATTCATCTGTCATAGTATGATGATGTTTTAATGACCTTCAAGTAAAGTGATGGTAATCTTAAATTTTTCGCCAACAGCTTTTAATTTAAGAAAGAGTTCAATAACCTGTCCCACACCATCAAAAAAAGTCAGTTATGCGCATACGGTGCTGAATTATTGAGTGCCGTTCGTGTGTTTATCTATCTATCCGAAAACAAAAAAATCGTGAGATCATGAAGACCAAAAGTCTAAAACTACGTCAGCTCATACCAATACTACTTTGTCTTTTTCTGCTCCTAATGTATGTGGAAATGGCCTCAGCCCAGTCCGAGAAGGGGCTAACACCCGAGCATGTAGCCAAGATCAAAAGCGTGGGGAGTGTTGAGGTATCCCCTGATGGCAACAGCATTGCCTACACCTTGCGGGTACAGGCCGATCCCAAAAAATCGAATGAAACAGCATCCGACCACCTGTATCTTTACAACAGGCAAAGTGGATCCTCAGTCCCGTACTTTACGGATGCTGATGTCGGGGTAGTGAAATTTCGTCCCAAACATAATTCACTCACTTTCTTGACACGGAAAGAAGGCGACGAAGCAACCTCACTGTATGAAATAGCTTTGGATGGCGGGGAAGCCCGGAAAATCTACTCCTTCGAAACCTCCATCGCCGGATACGATTGGGCCGCCGACGGGGAACATCTGGCATTTATGGCCAGTGAGCCGGTTGAGAAGGAGGAATCCGCCCTGCCGTATGAGCCCGAAATTTATGAAGAAAATCTCGTTCAGCGGCGCGGCTATATTACTAATGTAACACAAGAAGACCATGAGCCGCATCGCGTGCAGGTTGAGGGCTCAATCTACCAGATACATTGGAGTCCCGACGGGGAGCGCCTGGCTATTGCGGTAACTCCAACCCCGCTGGTTGACGACTACTATATGCACCAGCAGATGTTGATTGTGGATCATGCCGGTGAAAAAGTGCTGGGACAGGTTGATCATGAAGGCAAACTCGGACAGATTGCATGGAGTCCCGATGGAGAGCACCTTGCCATGATTGCCGGGGCCAATATACACGATCCCATTGACGGGCGCCTTTTTGTGGTATCGGCTGATGGAGGTACTCCACAAAACCTGAAGCCGAACTACGAGGGCAAATTCGAGCAGTTCTCTTGGAGCGATAATAGCACGCTGTATTACCTGGCCAGTCAAGGCGTGTGGTCTACTTACGGAAGCATCAATGCCGACGGCTACAATATGCAAACCATTGTGGATACCGGCGGTCCGATTTTGGGCGAGTTTTCAAAGGCAGGCAATGACCGCTTTTGTAGCTGATGCACCAACGCACCCGAATGAACTCTACCTGATAGAGAAGAGAAACCAGGCACCAAAGCGGGTTACCAACAGTAATCCCTGGCTTGAGGGCCTGAAGCTTGGTCGGCAGGAGATGGTGACCTACGAGGCCCGTGATGGCAAAGAGATCCAGGGGCTTTTGATCTACCCGGTAAACTATCAAGAAGGACAGCGCTACGCGGTCATTACTGTTGTGCACGGCGGACCCGAAAGTCACTATAACAACGACTGGCTCACGGCGTACTCCCTGGCCGGGCAGGTGGGAGCGGCTCAAAATTATGCGGTATTCTATCCCAACTACCGGGGCAGTACCGGTCGCGGTGTGGAGTTTTTGATGAGCAGCCAGGGCGATCTTGCCGGTGCCGAGTTCGATGATATCGTCGACGGCGTGGACTACCTCATTGAAGAGGGCATTGCCGACGGCGATCGGGTAGGCGTCACCGGCGGCTCGTATGGTGGGTATGCCACGGGCTGGCTTTCCACTAAATACACCGATCGTTTTGCCGCAGGTGTGATGTTTGTGGGAATCAGTGACAACATTTCGAAGTGGGGCACTAGTGATATTCCCGAAGAGCTCTACTTGGTACATGCCCGAAAGCGTATTTGGGAGGATTACCAGTTTTTCCTGGAACGCAGCCCGATCTACCACGCAGGTAATGCTAAAACGCCGCTGCTTATCATGGCAGGCAAGGAAGATACGCGTGTGGACCCGGGGCAGTCGTATGAACTATACCGCCACCTCAAAACCCGTACCGACACACCGGTCCGGCTGGTCCTTTATCCCGGCGAAGGTCACGGCAATGCTCATGCCACCGCCCGCTATGACTACAACCTGCGCATGATGCGCTGGTTCAATCAATACCTGAAAGGGGAAGAGGAAGGTAAGCCCGATTCAGAAATTGAGCTGGAAGCGGTAGGTGTTAGTAATTAATTGTTTTAATAGAACGCAGATGAGGCGAATAGTTTAGATATTCCCGGATTAACAATTAATATCCCAGACCTCTGGTTGCCGGAGAAATATTCTAATTTCTTATAGTTGGTAGTGAGTTATATCGTTGGGAGGGAGGGCGTTCCGCAGCGGAGATACGGAACGAGATAGAGCTTATAATGAGATCTAATCTTTTAAGGAGTCATCTCGACCAGCGGGAGAGATCTTTGCTGAAAAGGGCATGATTGGATATTCAAGGTCTACAATCTCCACCCACAAGCATCTGATGATACTGCCGGGCTGGGACGCTCACAACCGTGATGCTTAGAGGGCGCCAGGTTGGTAACATATAAAAAACGGATAACACAGAAAGTCAACAATCCGTGTTATCCGTATTATCCGTGTTCTATTCTTAACGTCTATTACGTAGTATACTCGGCGTTGATGCGGATATATTCATAGGAGAGATCGCAGCCCCAGCCGGTGGCCTCTTCCGTACCCTCGTTGAGATCTAGGATGACGGTGATGTTGGAGGATTTCATCTCGTTTTTGACCTCCGATCGCTTGTCATCCAGTGGCTGGCCCTCTTTGAGGATCTGCACGCTTTTTTCGGGATTGGAACCGATATAGAGGTCCACTTTTTCTGGATCGAACTCCGCACCGGCGCGGCCCGCAGCACCCATAATGCGACCCCAGTTGGGATCAGTGCCGAAGATGGCCGTTTTAACAAGGCTGGAGTCGGAGACAGTCCGCACAATTTTCCGGGCGTCCTCTTCCGATTTGGCTCCCTTCACCTGGTATTCTACGAGTTTGGTAGATCCTTCACCGTCAGAGACGATCAGTTTCGCCAAGTGAGTGCAGAGCTCTTCCAGGTGCGTGTAGAACCGCTCGTAATTTTCATCCTTGGAGGTGATCATCTCATTTTCGGCCATGCCGTTGCACATCACGGCCACCATATCGTTGGTGGAGGTGTCTCCATCCACGGTAATCATGTTGAAGCTTTTATTTACCGCCTCGCGCAGTGCCTCATCCAGCAGCTCGGGCTCAATGGCCAGGTCGCAGGTTATGAACGCCAGCATCGTCCCCATGTTCGGGTGGATCATGCCGGATCCCTTGGCGATACCGGCCATATTGATTTTGATGCCGTCGATCTCAAAATCGGTAAATCCCTCCTTGGCAAACGTGTCGGTGGTGAGGATGGCGTTTGCACACAGCGACCCAGCCATATCGCGGTCGGAGAGCTTTTTGACGCTGGTTTCGATTCCTTTCAGCACTTTTTCAGTGGGAAATGGTTCGCCGATGAGCCCGGTGGAGGCGACCAGCACTTCTTCAATCGGGATATCCAGCAGTTCAGCAGTTTTCTTAGCCATTGCTACGGCTCCACGATATCCCGCATCCCCGGTACAGGCATTGGCGTTGCCAGAATTGACCACAATCGCCTGCGCTTTCCCGTTTTTGATATGCTTGCGGCTCACCTTTACCGGCTCTGCACAGACTACATTTTGAGTGAAAACTGCTGCAGCAGAAGCGGGTTTTTCGGAGTAGATCAATGCGAGGTCGCGACGTTTCGATTTAATGCCCATGTGGCATCCCCAGCATTTGTAGCCTCGTACGTGTGTAATGTTATTCAGCATGATAAAACAATAATTAGGTCGATATTAAAATCTGTGTAATGTAATTCGTTTTGCTCATTGTGGTTATCAGGGACTCAACGGCGATATTTGCAGCCCGGAGCGCTCGATGAATCCAAACATCAGGTTCATATTTTGGACAGCCTGCCCGGCAGCCCCCTTCACCAGGTTGTCAATAGTGGAGACGGTCACAATGCGATTGGTCCGTTCGTCATAGGTCACGTGGATATCGCAGTAGTTGGAACCGCGTACATGCTTCACATTCGGCGGATGATCCACGACCCGGATGAAGTGCTCTTTTTCATAGAAGCTGTAATACCATTCCCCGAGGTAATCGCCGTCAACCTCCCCGGAAGGAGTAGAATAAGTAGTGGTCAAAATGCCCCGGTCGATCGGCAGCAGGTGCGGCGTAAAAATAATTTCGGTCTCTCTGCCGCTGAACTTTTCCAGGTTGAGCTGAATTTCCGGGGTATGGCGGTGATTGAGCAGCCCGTAAGCCGAAAAATTGCCAAAAACCTCCGGGAAGTGGGTGCTCTGTTTTGCTTTGGCACCGGCCCCGGTCACTCCCGATTTGGAGTCTACCACAATCTGGCTTGGTTCGATTACATCATTTTTAATCAACGGTGCCAGGGCAAGAATAGCAGAAGTAGGGTAGCAGCCCGGGTTGGCTACCAGGTCGGCATTGCGAATTTGATCCCGGAACAATTCCGGTAAACCAAAAGCGGCCTTGTCAATAAAGTCGGGGGCGCTGTGTACCTTTTTGTACCACTGCTCATACTCCCCGGCCGAGCCGAGGCGAAAATCACCAGAGAGGTCAATAACGCGGTAATTGCCAGGATCCCAATCCTTGATAAAATCCATAGAAACACCGTGCGGGAGCGCCAGGAACACCAAGTCGAGCTCGTAATTGTCCAGGTTTTCCAGCGGTTCCAGTTCCATCTCAAAACGAGTATGGAAGTGAGGGTTTATTTTTGAGAACTTTGTGCCGGCTTTGCTCTCCGAGGTGATGACTTCAATGCTGACATCGGGATGATCAATCAGTAGCCGGACCAACTCAGACCCGGTATAGCCGGTGGCCCCGACAATTCCTACTTTACGTTTTGACATGTAATGGTTCTGGCTTAAAAATTAGTATTCGTTTGGTAACTGCAGTTGGGAGTTTGGCAGATGATTTATTGCCTTGACAACTGTTCATTGCATCGGGTTCTCAGTTCATTGTGCAAGACAACTGATCTCTATTTGGAATGAAACCTCAATTTGCAGTTCTAAATTAATGCAATTCAATATGTTAGATAGCTCAAAAGTTCGGTGGAAATATAAACCAAAATTGGCAGCAATTCATTTCTAAAGAGTCCCGAAAGCCTGGTCAACAGAACCATGATATCTTTTAATGATTTATTAATAGAGGGCTTTGAAATAATATGGTGTCATTGCGCGAACGGAATGAACGAAGTGCACCGTAGCATTGGCAAAGGTGTGCGAAGTGAATGGAGTGCAGCAATCTCCCCTCGTTGGGAGATCGCCACGCCCCAATCCGCCAGCCGGCGGACGCTATGACAGTTTTATTTACCGCGGTTTTGCAAAGCCGTCTAATAGTTGGTTCTAGGAGTCTGCTTGACTATGAATTTGAAGACTACTTGCGAAAAGGAACTATATTCAATTTTATCCATATCACTAAGCGATGAAGATAGGAGCTTCAATGTTCGGTGCCAATTTCCTACCTTCAACCAACATTAAAACTCAACATTCAACATTTGTAGAATATGCTACACGCCGTAATTATGGCCGGCGGATCCGGAACCCGTTTCTGGCCAAAAAGCACGAAGAAAACGCCCAAGCAATTTCTGAATCTATTCGGAGAGGAGACGATGCTGCAGATGACTGCCGAGCGCATCAAAAAGTTGATTCCTGCCGAGCGGATCCTGGTTATTACCAATGACCGTTATGAAGGGTTGGTGCAGGAGCAGCTGCCTGATTTGCCGGAAGAGAATATAGTTGGAGAACCAATAGCTCGTGATACGGCCCCTTGTGTGGCATTTGCGGCCGGGCTGTTGCGCAAGCGCGATCCCGAAGCTACCATGATTGTGCTGCCGGCCGATCATTATATAGAAAAAGAGGACCGGTTCGTGGATATCCTGGAGACAGCGACAGCCAAGGCAGAAGACGACTGCCTGGTGACGATCGGGATTAAGCCGGACCGCCCCGAGACGGGCTATGGATATATAGAATTTGAGGAAGCCGGCGGCAATACTTTGAAGGGCCGGGAGGTACGGAAAGTGCGCAAGTTCACTGAAAAGCCGGATGAGGAAACAGCTAAGAAATTTGTTGATGCAGGAAACTACCTGTGGAACAGCGGTATGTTTATCTGGAAGGTGGAAACGGTCATCGACCAGTTTGAGCAGCATCAGCTGGAGATTTTTGCCCAAATTGAAAAGCTGGACTCGGTGGATATTGATGCGCCGGGTACACTGCTCAACTTTTACCAGAACTGTCCGGCGATCTCTATTGATTACGGCATTATGGAGCACGCCTCTTCGGTGTACGTGGTTCCGGGCGAATTCGGCTGGAATGACGTGGGGAGCTGGACCGCCCTTTATGGGCTGCGCTCCAAGGATGAAAACGGCAACGTGGTGCAGGCCAAAAACCTACGGACAGAGCAGGCGATCAACAACCTGGTGCAGACGCAGAGCGACAAAATGGTCGCGCTGGTGGGCGTGGAGAACCTGGCCGTTGTGGAAACGGAGGATGCGATATTGGTCTGCAATCTCGATAAGGCGCAGGGAGTGAAGCAGATCGTGAACGCATTGAAGGAGTCAGAGGAGACTGAGCGGTTTTTATAATGAGATAGCTTTTTCGAGGTGTCTCGTTTCGTGACATTGGTGCCGAACTTCAAAAAGTTGCGAGTGGAGTTGTACTCCCGAGCCAATCTTTGTCTGGAGTGCAACTCCCTCCTAACGATAAATTAGGTTTAGTCATCTCGTTCCGTACCTCCGGTGCGGAACGTTAGTTATCATTGGACCTCTGGTCCATTTAGATTAATCAATCATCGGCAACCAGAGGTTGCAAGGGGGGCGTGGCTGACCGGAGGTCAGGCACGAGATTTAAGCACACATACCGGATCTAATCCAGCTCCAAAACCAGCTGATCGTAGGCCAGCCGTACGTGGTCGGGGAGACGCTGGTTGCTTTCCTTGTGATTGACTTTCGAGTTCATGTGGATAAGGTAGGTATGGGGGACCTCCAGCTTTGTAGCCTGTTCTACCGCTTCCTGGATCGTCATGTGTGTGGGATGTTCCGGTTTCCAGCGGAGTCCGCTCAGCACCAGCACTTCGGAGCCTTTTATCAACTCTTCCGTCTCTTCCGGTATCTGTTTGACATCCGTCAGGTAGGAAATATTGCCCACGCGAAACCCCATGACATCCACCTTTCCGTGGTTGGCGCGCAGCGGGGTGATGGCCAAGTCCTGGAACTGGAAAGCTGAATTCACCACATTCAGCTCCACCGATGTAGCTCCTGGATAGCGATCGTGACCGAACATATACTCAAACCGGCGCTTGATCGCCTCTTTGCAGGAATGGGAAGTATAGACTGGAATGGTTTGTTTCTGCTTGTAGCAAAATGGGCGCAGGTCGTCCAGCCCTGAGATATGGTCCATGTGCTCGTGGGTGATGAGTACGGCATCTACACGGGTGATGCCGGCGCGCAGTGTCTGCAGGCGGAATTCTGGGCCAGTATCAATGACGACAGAAGATTTTTCGGTCTCAATCCAAGCGGAGCAGCGCCAGCGTTCATCCCTTGGGTCGCCCTTCAGACGTTCGCTACCGAAACCGCCCGCCGTAGGTACTCCCATTGATGTTCCGGTGCCGAGAAAGGTAAACTTCATTATTCCTGGTCAAAGTCAAGTTCATCAATTTCTTTGTCACTAAACCGGTCAAAACGGTCCCACAACTCTTCAAGCTCTTTACGCACAGCGGGCTTGATGTAGGTATCCTGCATGTTCAGCTTTTGTAACACACGTGCCAGGATACCGACTTGCAGTTCCACCGGGCGATTCTTGTTAATCATCACCAGCTTGTCACCCTCCACGATGCAGTGGTCCCCACGGAATGTGCCACGCTCTTTTCGGATTTCATAGCCGGCCTGGCCCACCAGCTCTTCGAGTTCTAATAGTAGTTTATCAGGCTTCATTGGTTAAAATGTTATTCCAATAATGAAACTATGAGATCGAAGATTGTAATCAAACTCTTCTTCTTCAACATCAAAGCGCTTAAAACCATAATCCCAGCCGACTGACATCCCCATATCGCCAAATACACGGTCGATATAGATACGGCTCTTGGTTTCCAGTTCATAAATTTGTCCCCCGAAGATACCACCGGAGGCAAACGAGAATCCGTAGTTCGGAATGGTAGCCACCGTAAACCGAACACGTTCTCCCAGGCGTGCACTCATTTGTCCACCACCACCGAACTCTAGTGTTCCCTGGCGAAACTGGGTATCACCGCCAATACTTTCGTTATTTGAAACGGTAGTAATACTGGATTTTATTTGAAGTGGGATCTGAAATTGGAAGCGCGGAGTACTCACAACACGGATTCCTCGCACAGCTTTCGCACCAGCATCGAAATATCCGATGTTATCGATGCCCGTCAAACGCCCGCCGACACCTATAAAAGCCTCGAACCCAAAGGTCTCAAATCGCAGTCTCATCAGGGGTCCGTCAAACTGGTAGATGCCAGAATCAAGGCCGGAAAAGTCTCCCTGGTAGGTGAATTCAACAGGCTCTAAACCAATATAAACACCAGTTGAGGGCATTAGAGCACGATTTTCCATTCGCTCTTCCTCTTCCACAGAAAACATTTGAGCCTGTAACTGGCTACAGGAAACCGAAATAATAATGAAGGCTAAAATGGGAATAGACAAGAAATAACGCAATAAGTTGGGAGAATAAATCATTTTGGAACTATTCATGTAATTTTCACATTTAATTCTTATACTTTCAGCGTCAAACAAGGGGTTAAACTTATGAAAACTCTTTCAGTACTCTTAGTTATTGTATTAATGAGTGTAGTTGCTACAGATAAAACGGCAGATTCTGTGCACGATTTTGAACTTAATGATATTGAAGGAGAAAAGATTTCCCTAAAAAAGTTTGAAGGAAATGTTCTTTTAATTGTTAACACTGCCTCGGAATGTGGTTTCACCCCGCAGTATGAAGGGCTTCAGGCTCTTTATGAGGAGTATGAGGGCAAGGGACTTACCATTCTTGGTTTTCCGGCCAATAATTTTGGCGGCCAGGAGCCGGGAACGGATGAAGAGATTAAACAGTTTTGTAGTGTGAATTATGGAGTGAATTTCCCCATGTTCTCAAAGATTTCGGTAAAAGGGAACGATATCCACCCGTTATTTGATTACTTGACATCACAGGATAATCCTGATTTCACCGGTGAAATAAAATGGAACTTTGAGAAATTCCTGGTGAGTAAAGAAGGAAAGTTATTGCACCGATTTCGAAGCAAAGTAACTCCGAAAAGTGATGAGATAATAAATGCTGTTGATGAAGCGTTGAAGATGTAGAATTTAATAAGGATCTATCCCTAACATCCCATCACCATCCCGACAGAGGGCCGCAACTGATACTTGCGGCCCTCCTTTTTTATACCAATTATTTAGCTAACCCTTGTACCTGGAAGTGGGTTTCCCATTTCCCTATTTTCAATTGAGTCTGTGGGATCGGAGCACAAATCGCGGTATTTTTACTTTGATGGTGCCCATCGTCTCATGCTCCATGATGTAGTATCCTTCCATAACACCACTGTATGATTTGAGTACGCACGAACTGTTATACTCAAACTCTTCGCCCGGTTCAATAACGGGTTTTTTCCCAACTACGCCATCTCCGTCCACTTCGTACGTTTGTCCAATGGAGTCTTCTATTGCCCAGTGGCGTTTGAGCAGCCGCACATTCTCATCGCCATGATTACGTATGGTAATGAAGTATACGAACACGTTTTTACGCTCAACGGGATTCGATTGGTCTTCCAGATAGAGCGGACGGACTTCCACTTCTACATCATGCGAGATTTCTGTAAAGGTCTTTGTATGTTGCATCACGGTTTCCTGTAATATTTTCTCATATTATAACTGAAATTTCCTTTTTTTCGAATCCTATTTTTATTGAATTTCATCTTGACATAGGTGTAGAAAGAACGTTATATTTGAAGCTCTTAAAACGGCGGGTAAGCTTACTGCTTTTTTGAAATATTGATTTTACGGTCCGGTAGTTCAGCTGGTTAGAACGCCTGCCTGTCACGCAGGAGGTCGCGAGTTCGAATCTCGTCCGGATCGCTTTCCCATAAGCCCTTGACTCACAATGAGTTAAGGGCTTTTTTATTTGTTAAAAATCCGCTAAAATAAGCACTCCAAATTTATTCGGGGACAACAGGGGGACAACAAATTGGATTAACGGCATGAAAATATTTTTGTGAAATGTCCTGAAATCTTGTGCGCGAAATTCATTTTCTATACCTTTTTCGGGAAATTTGTTGGAAACGTTGGTAAGTTCAATCCACTCTTTTTTCACCTAGTAAAAATTATCTACTGATAGATTCTAAACTTTTTTATTGCTGCAAGAAATGAATCAAAATGTATCTAACAAGCAGTCCCCTACCCTGCAAGACTATTCATCGCGATTGGCTGCGGGTGGGCACCTGTTGGGATGGCAAGACCGGAATGAGGAGCATGAAAACTGGGAGGAATTCTTTGAGCTCCCGGACCCCATCACATATTCTACCTCAAATGGTCCCATCAGCTTCCCGGCTGATCAGGGTAAAAGCAACATTTCCCGGAATAGTGGAGACTTACTCGGGCAGAGCAACAATCCTACTGGTTTCGTGCGCCCACTGTACCGGTTTATCAGCAGGAGATTGACTTCCGTAGAGAAAAGTAGGGAAGACTACCGGAAGGTCGCCGGTCAATTTGACTTGAGCAGGCCCCCGATTGATCTTACCGGGCAGATGAGCGCCTACAGGAATGCCCTATCCCTTCAAATTGAGCGGCAAGCAACCCAGGTCTGGCACATTAACCAACAGATCGCTGAGGTGCTTAAAGTTTTTTACCGGGAAACCGGGCAAGCGTTACGCGACCAGCCGAACCTAGAACGTCCCAAAACGGCTAGATCAGACCGTCCGCTAATATTTCGCGAGATCCGTCACCTGTTTGATGTGGCTATTGTAGGTGGAGCAACACTTGAGAGACTTACAAACTATTGGATCCCCGAAATTATCACGTCCAACCGATTTGTCACCGGCCAGCTGAAGGAAGTAACTGCCGGCCGGCTTCTGTCACTCGCCAGGAGTCGTGAACCTATCCTGCAAGTAGCCGAGCGACTGGCCCGCACGAAACTGCCTCTGGAAACCATGCTCGAACATCTTATTTCGGGCCGGGACTTCTCTGAGGTCGATCATGCCTGACGAAATATGCCCGATCCGTGGCTGGTCGCCCGCGACTTCCAGCGGCGAGCGAAATACGCAGTCTATGAGGTTGATATCGTTGCCATGGCGATGACCGAGACCCGGGAATACATCCTGGCACATAATCTGAATAGCCTCAGGCGTCACGTCGAAGCGATTAAGCGGATCGTAAGCGCCAAGATCCCCGTCCATCCTGATCCCAAGACCATCAGAAACTGGATCACCACCTATGGGCAGCAGATCTTCGGGGAGGAGGTAACAACTTCTCGCACGCTCTAAATTCAAATTCCACTCTTGCCAGCCTAAATACCATCTATCACCGGAGGCCCGAGGACTTGTATTCCAGCTTTCAGGAGGCTTACCATGATATCAACCAATAACTTGTAATTAATGTTGATATCATGAGCACCCTTCAAATTGTACGTCCTAAACAGCTTGCTGAACTACTTTCGGTTTCCACCGTAACCATCTGGCACATGGAAAAACGAGGTGAGCTCCCTCGGCGCAAGCAAATTTTTACCCGCACGGTGGGATGGCTGGAAAGTGAAATTAGAGAGTGGCTACAGCAGCGCCCGCTAGTACAGTCTGTTGATCAAATGGATGAAATATGATGGTTTTTGTATTTCGCATTAGATCACCCGCAGACTGACTAATAATTTTAGCATAAAAAGTAAGAAAGAAACATTTCCCCAAAAGTGTAACAAACCAACCGCGAGTATCTCTTTATATCATTTTCGTTTTTGGATACAACAATAGGCAAAAAGTAAATCTACACGAGTGAAAAGCGCCATGACAAACGGCGTTAAAGATGCCCTTTCTACAAAATAAGTAAAGGGTTCGGCACAGGTTAATCGTAAAAAAGAGCTCCTTAGACTTATCGAACGGCTGTCTTCAGTAGTTCAAGAAGTGCAGTCTGAACATCCCGATCGAGCCGGAGCTCTGTTTCGGCCGATAGCAGGGCTTCAATCTCACTTGTCAACTTCTTGATCTGGGTGGTACGATTGTCCAGCAGCTGCCGGGCACCCAGCTCGGCGGCTTCCTCCTGATCGCTGGCGGTGAATGGGGTCCCCGTTCCCGTCAGCAACCAGTTGAGGTTAATTCCGGATTCGGCGAGGCGGACCAGCGTAGAGCTGTTGACCTCGGTCTTGGTCCCGTTTTTAAGTTCGGAAAGGACCGACCGGTTGACACCCGTTCCGCGCTGCATTTTGGAGACGTTCCCCTCGTAATATTCTTCGAGCAGATACTGGACATTCTCCTGCAGTATTTCGCCTGATTTTTTTTTCAACTTTTTCCCTTTCCTCAAGTGGTTGTTTCTGTTGCAAATGGAACGAGCCCTTTCCTACAATAGTTCCCATCGCAACAGTTTTAGTTGTTTTTGATGTTATCCCGTCACTACTTTACCCCCTATGGGTATCGGTTTTCCGAGCCGATGCCGCCCATGATTATACCATTTACCTCAACACTTTAAAAGATCATTAATCGATGAACGGACCGATAACCAAATTCGAAATCAATCGCATCCGCCTGGGGCTCATCAAACGAGAACTCTTTCGCCAGCATGACTCCTATAACGAGTTCCGCAGTGAGGTGTTCCCTGACGTCCGGCTCAATGCCTTCCACCAGTGGTTTAAAAAGCCCTACTACATCTCCGACGGGCGCCTGTGCGCCATGGAACAAGCCCTTGGCATCACCACCGGCCAGCTGCAGGCCCGCCTGGAAGAGGCGTTCGGGCTCTCCTCGCAGGCCCTGCAGGCCGTCAAAGGCATACAACTGACCTCCACTGAACCTCAACTATTATAAGCTGAAATAGTCGACTATCAGCCGCAGTATATGCGTAATTCGCTTTATCTGAACCGGGGCGATTATACCTTCGCAGAAATCAGTTACTTTAGTGGGGTAGATGCCTCCGAATGGTCTTGGGCCACTCGATTTCTGGATGTGGACCTGGATGGATACGAGGATATTGTCATTAATACCGGGTTCGCCTACGACTCTATTGATATGGATTATTATACGGAGTCAAACCATAGAAAGCGGGCCATTAATCTCGATGAGACTCCAAGCCTGAATCTCAGGAACAAGATTTTTCGCAATAATCGTGATCTGACCTTCACCGAAAAAAGTGAGGACTGGGGTTTCACTGAACAGGATGTATCATACGGTCTGGCTACTGCCGACCTGGACAACGACGGTGACCTGGATATTGTCAACAGTCGCTTTAATTTTGACGTTGCTATTTTTGAAAATAAATCAAATGCCCACACGCATCGGGGTACGGCTTAAAGGCCGTGAGAAGGAGTCTCAGGTTATAGGTACCGAACTCATCCTTGAGGGTGGTCCCGTAAAGCAACCAAGGAACTTACTTCCGGGGGAGATTATTTGTCGAGCTCAACTGCACACTTTGCTTTTGCTGCTGATCCGGAAAATTTAAATCATCTCTTGGAAATCCACTGGCCAAACGGCACCGTTACGCAAATTGACAGCGTTCAGGCGAACCGTATTTATGAAATAACTCTGCCGAAAGGTAATAAAAATACAAATGTGGATACATCCTCTCCCGCAAGTTCAGAACAAGGCCAGTTGTTTGCTGATGTTTCAGAGAGAATTGATCATCACCACCATGAAGATTGGCACGACGACAGGCTGGTGCAGCCCCTACTACCCATTAAACTGAGCTACCTCGGACCTGGTATTTCTTGGATAGATTACGATCAGGATGGCGATGACGACCTGTTTATACCTTCCGGCAAAGGGGGGAGTCTTGGAGCCTTTGAAAATCTCGGTAAAGGGGAATTTTCTCCCCTCTCATTGGATGGACTCACCGCCGCAACGAACTCCGATCAAACCACTATACTGGGCTGGAATTCAACAGGAGGAACCAACCTGTTGCTGGGAAATATGAACTATGAAACCAGGGATCAAAGGACTCCCTCAGTGTTGAATTACGTTTTCCGGGATGGGCCTGTAGCTAAACGAGGCAGTATTCCAGGCCTGTTCTCCACAACCGGTCCCACTGCCGCTGCCGACTATGATGGCGACGGTGATCTCGACCTATTTGTGGGCGGTCGTTTTGTTCCGGCACAGTATCCAGTAAGTGCCACCTCGCGGTTGTTTATCAACGAAAATGGGGAGTTTACGCTGGATCAAACTAATGCTGAAATATTGAAGGATGTTGGTCTGGTAACCGGCGCGGTGTTTTCTGATGTTGATAGCAACGGGGATCCTGATTTATTGCTAAGCCGTGAGTGGGACTCCTTACTACTGCTAGAAAATGAGAATGGCACTTTTGAGGATGTCTCTTCTGCATACGGGCTTGAGTATCTAAGCGGTTGGTGGAATGGGATTGCGACCGGTGATTTTAATAACGACGGGCGCACTGACATTGTAGCCACGAACTGGGGGTTGAATTCTCCATACAAGCTTGATACCAATTTCCCCCTCACTATGCATTACCGTGATTTTAATCGTGACGGAAGTACCGATATTATTGAATCGTACTACTCGCAAGAGATCGGAGCATACGTCCCCCGCCAGCAGCTTGAAGCCTTGCAACCGCTTTCTTCGGTGTTACTGCGCGGAGTCTCCAGCCATACAGAATATGGCCGAACCTCTTTGCGTGGACTCCTGCAAGTCAGACCGGAAAGCCTTCCGTCGCGGGGTATAAACAGGTTGGCCCATACGCTGTTTATCAATCGTGGCGACCAATTTGAAGCCCTTTCCTTGCCTGACGAAACGCAGTTTTCAGCTGCATTTGGCGCTACCGTGTTTGATTATAATAATGATGGGAATGAAGATCTTTTCCTGAGTCAAAATTTCTTTGGAACACCTCCTGATATGCCAAGACTGGATGCCGGTCGCGGCCAGCTGCTGGAGGGGGATGGCACAGGGCATTTCAGTGCTGTGCCCGGACAGGTCAGCGGAATAAAGGTGTATGGCGAGCAGCGGGGGGCCGCGGTTAGTGATTTTAACAAAGATGGGAAAGCGGATTTGGCCGTAACTCAAAATGATTCGACGACCAAGCTCTATACGAATCAGACAACAAGACGTGGGATTTCTGTTCATTTAGTGGGCGACGGGGAAAATAAATCGGCTATCGGATCCTCCGTCCAGCTGGTTTATAGCGATGGTACAATCGGACCGATGCGTGAAATCCAGGCAGGCTCAGGGTGCTGGTCGCAAAACAGTGCCATGCAAGTGCTAGGAATAGATGAACGCCGGGAAGCCCAACGTATTCGCATTCATTGGTATGACGGAGAAATCCAGGAGGTACTAATTGAACCGGATCAATGGAGTTACCGGGTTTCTAAGGGGTAGAATAGCTGGCAATCTCTTACTGGCTAGACCTAATGTAAGCAACTCCGAGGCCTTAACAAGCCTCGGAAGGTAGCATTATCATTTTCTTTTTCTTTGCGATGATTCTCTCACAATAAGCTCGGGGGTGAGAATTACTTTCTGAGGAAGTTTATTGTCGTTTTCTTGTCTATCCTTAGAAATTCGATCTATAAAAATTTGGGCCGCTATTTCTCCTAGTCTTCTACTGTGTTGCTCCACAGATGTAATGGTTGGCGTAACGTATGAAGTAAATTTTTCATTGCTGAATCCAACAATAGCTACATCGTCAGGAATTTTCACCCCTTTCGCTTTTAGTACTTGAAGAGCTCCTAAAGCCGGATTATCGGAGGCTGCGAATATGGCATCAGGCTTTACAGACCGGTCCCACAATTTAGTGGTTAGTTGTTGTCCATCTTCAATACTGGTATCACTCTCAAAAACTAAATCCTCTTCAAAATTGATATCATTGTCTTTTAAGGCTTGTTTATACCCTCTTAGACGTTCATCGTAGATATGAACCCCCATATTACCAGAAATATGGACAATTTTTTTACATCCTTGCTCAATTAAATGGGTTACAGCTTTATAAGCTCCTTTATAATCATCTACGGCAACCACATCCGAATCCAACGAATTATCAAATCGGTCGAATAGAATAAGTGGAATGTCTTGATCGATTACATCTTGATAGTGACTGAAGTCCGATGTATACATAGCGTGAGAGGCAATAATTCCATCTACTCTAGCCCGGTACATTGTTTCAAGGTTTTTTATTTCAGTATTCTGATCGTCATGGGACTGAAATATCACAATGTTATAGCCTGCCTGTTGAGCAATTTCTTCAATACCCCTTATGGCGGAGGCAAAAAAACTCTCATCAGTGTGGGGTACCATTACCCCAATAAGATTACTACTCCCTTTTACTAGGGCAGTAGCTATAGCATTAGGACGGTAGTTCAGCTGCCTTGCAACCTTACTTACTTTTTTTTTGGTGGTCTCACTTATATTAGGATGATTTTTTAATGCTTTAGATACTGTTGAGACATCGATGTCAAGTTCGTTGGCAATATCTGTTAGTGTTGCATTCTTTTTCTTCATAATGATGTTTTTTCAAAAAAAATCAAGCGATTGAATATAGATACACTAAGTATGTGAATCAAAAAGTAGATTTCTTGAAAAATTATTGGAAATAATGTGTCTTTGTGTTGTTTGTTAGTCCCTTTTTCGCACAAGATAGGCAATAAATTTTGTTGATATTTACAGTCTGTGAGTCTAAAGAGTGATTCCTATTAGTAGGTAATTCAAACGTTTGATTATAAAAAGTGTTCTTTGGTGTAATTAAACACCTTATTTTTAGAATTTTTTGTAGTGTATTTGTAATAATAATTGAATTGAAGAAAAAATGTTGCAGATAAGTTATGATTGGTTATACTATAATATATTCAAACGTTTGAATACCACGAGATTTAACCTCGTGAGGAAATAATAACAACAAAAGGGTAAGGGGATAATCATGACTCTTTATATACAATTTAAAAAGTTTGCACTTTTGATGGTGTTAGCAACTTTCATTGTGCATGTTGGGCATGCCCAACAAGTTGAGGGCGTCGTTACCGACGCAGAAACAGGAGAAAGTCTACCAGGTGTTAATGTGGTGGTACAAGGTACAACGTCGGGTACATCAACTGATTCCGAAGGAAATTACAGCCTAAATGTACCATCGCTACAAGACACGTTGGTATTTTCTTTTATCGGCTATCAGACACAAAGTGTTCCTATCGATGGAAGGTCAAGCATAGATATTGCTTTGCAGTCGCAAGCAATTAGCGGAGAAGAGCTAGTTGTGGTAGGTTATGGTACGCAGGAAAAAGCGAATTTGACTGGATCTGTCTCATCAATAGGCGGTGATGAAATCGCCAAGCGTCCTGTGACAAATACAGCTTCACTTTTGCAAGGTCGTGCACCAGGTATTCAGGTCGTTCAAAATTCAGGTCAGCCTGGAGCCGAAGATGTCAACATTCAAATCAGAGGGCAAGGTACATTTAGTGGTGCCGGTTCCGAACCTTTAGTTTTGATTGATGGAGTGCCGGGCAGTCTCTCGGATGTAGCTCCCAACGATATAAGCAACATAAGTGTGTTAAAAGATGCGGCATCGGCATCAATTTATGGTGCAAGAGGTGCAAATGGTGTAATAATAGTTGAGACAAAGGAGGGACGTTCAGGCGAATTTTTAGTCTCCTACCAAGGACAATATGCCATCCATACCCCTACGAAAAGTTTGGATCTAATTACGAATTCAGCTGAATATATGCGGCTTTTCAATGAAGCTAGGCGTAATACAGGGATAACAAGTGGATTGTATCCCGAAGAGGAGATTGCAAAATATGAGAATGGTGATAGTGAACAATATCCAAGTACCGATTGGATGGACATCATGATTGATCCTGCCCCGGTTCATGAACACCAGCTTAATTTCAGCGGGGGTAATGAGGCCACCACCTACCGTGTGTCATTAGCTTATACAAACCAAGATGGGGTTATGAGGGGTTTTAACTATGAGAGGTTCAATACAAGAGTTAAGGTGAGCTCCCAAGTAACTGAGGCTATAGAATTTGGGGGGAATATTGGACTTCAAAAAGGTATGCGTGAAAACCCTGCTCAGAGTGGAGAGGATACCTATCTTTCAACATTATCACAGGCTCCAACCTATAGGCCTACATTACCCGATGGAAGATATACTTTCAAAGCATATCCATTTGAATACAATAACAAGAATACGGTAGCTATTGTTGAGAATGAAGTATTCAGTAATATCACTAATTACACAGTGAACTCGCAGTTATGGGTAAATATTGATTTTTCAGATAAATTGACATGGTATACCAAGGGTGCTGTTAATGCCGACTTTGATGAAAATAAAACCTTCCGACCGGAGGTTCAGCTGTACAATTACCATACTGGTGAGCCTATGAGTTTTTTGGATGTTGGAGGGAGAGGATTGACCGTAAATGATAACCGAAATATCTTCACCAATCTCTACAGTTATTTCAATTATACAGATACCTATGGGCAGTTCCATAACTTTCATGCACAGGTAGGTTACAGCCAAGAAGAAAATACCTACCAATATCTTGAAGGCTTCAGGCAAGAGTATGTTACTAGTAACCTGCGAGTATTGAATGCAGGGACCCCCTCAATTCAGAGAGCCAGTGGACTTGAAGAATCTTGGGCCCTGATGTCAATATTCGGCAGGGTGAACTACAATTACGATGAGCGTTATTTCTTGGAGGCAAATCTTAGATATGACGGAACTTCAAGGATATCACCACAAGAACGATGGGGACTTTTTCCCTCATATTCTGTTGGTTGGAGGATAAGCGAAGAAAATTTTATCAGCAACAGTAGTGCAAGTTCTTGGCTCAGTGAGTTGAAGCTTCGCGCTTCTTATGGGGAGCTGGGTAACCAAAATATTGGTTTATATCCTTATCAAAGTCTGCTGACATTTACCGGAAATTACTCATTCGACAATAGTCAACTTTCTCCTGGTGTAGCCCAAACCAGTCTTTCAAACCGAAATCTGAAATGGGAAAGCACAACCGTACTGGATATCGGAATGGATTTGACACTATTTGAAAGCCTGGATATTACGTTTGACTGGTATAGTAAGCGAACCGAAGATATCTTGCGCTCTTCACAGGTTACAGATCTCGTGGGATTATCTGCTCCTGTGGTAAACAGCGGTGAGATGTTGAATAAAGGCGTAGAGTTGGGTATTCAGTACAGGAAGTTTGTGAATGGAGGAGCACTTGACGGCCTGCAATATCAAATAGGTGTTAACTTTGACAAATACACCAATGAGTTGGTTACGTTCGGCGAACGCGAAATACGCAGTTATTCTATTTTGCAAGAAGGTGAAGAGTGGGATGCTTTTTATATGTTAGAAACGGAGGGTATCTTTCAGTCCACCGAGGAGGTTAACAACGCTCCACCACAATTTAGTGATAACACTCAACCGGGCGATCTGAGATATAAAGATCAAAACGGTGATGGAGTAATCAATCAGGATGATCGGGTAATAATAGACGGGCGGCACCCTGATTTCAACTATTCCTTTAATTTAAGTGGTCAGTGGAAGGGATTTGATGCCTCTCTGTTTTTCCAAGGAGTCAAAGGCCAAAAATACTTTGCTACCAACTGGGGGCAGCTACCATTTACACAGGGCTCTCCACCGGCAGAGTATTGGAAAGATCGGTGGACAGAAGAAAATCCATCAGAATCCTTGCCCAGGATATATTTTGGATTTAATGCACCCCAAAAGTTGACACGCCCGTCCACTTTTTGGTTAGAGAATGGATCCTATCTGAGGCTTAAAAATGTAAATGTAGGGTACACTTTTGGCTCAGAACTGGTTGGTACTATTGGCTTACGTTCTGCACGTATCTTTTTCTCAGGTGATAACCTACTGACATTCACACCTTTTCCTGGTTTAGATCCTGAAAGGGCAGGTAGTGGAAATTTTGTCAGATATCCACAAAACAAGGTCTACTCATTTGGTGTAAATGTTGAATTTTAAAAGGGAATTAAACTATGAAAACGCTTAAATATATTCTGTTAATAACACTAGTATTCACTATTGGGGCATGCGAAGACTTCCTTAATAAAACACCCAATGATCAACCTACCGAGTCTACGTTTTGGCAGTCCCAAAGAGATTTTGAAATTGGATTGACTGCAATTTACGGAGATATGGCGGGAAATGGCTACCCATGGGAAGAATTTGCCATGAACTCGGTCCTTTATCCTAATTTGGATAACTTAACAGACAACTCCTATGGTCAACATAACTATGGAGGGTCTCAACAATTAGTTCAAGGCAATATTACTCCTACAACAGGTGGATATATTAATGATGCTTACTCTCACTCCTATGAAAATATTGCCCGTGTCAATATCTTTCTGCAAAACTTGCAGAACTTTGAAGGGGATGGGATTGGTGAAGAAGTAAGGTCAGATTACGAGGCACAAGCTCGTTTTTTTAGGGCCTTCAACTACTGGAAGCTTTACTTCTTTTACGGAGCGGTTCCAGTTATAAAACAGCCGCTTACCCTAGAAAACCAAAACCAGCCTAAAAATAGTGCTGAAGAGGTATTTAATGCATTTCTCGAGGATGTAAACTTTGCAATAAACAATCTTGAGGATGTCCATTATTCCGAGAATGGCGGCCATCTTGTCAAAGCAAGTGCACAGGCATTAAAAGCCAGAGCCCTGCTGTATAACGGCTATGACAGTAATGGCAATCCACAACCCCAGATACTTGAGCAGGTTAGGGATATAACGCAAAGTATTATGCAGGGCGGTTATTCCTTAGCCACGAATTACGTAGATGTATTCCGAGAAGGAACCCAGGAAGGTAATCCTGAGATCATATTTTCAGCTAAATATCTTGCCCCGGATAAAATCCATCATGGAGATCAGATGTATGGAGACTGGCTTGTGGTAAGTCCACTGCCTAGTTTTGTGGACTCGTATGAGGCGAGTGATGGGGAGCCCATTGACCAGTCGGCCGTTTATGATCCCGAAAATCCATTTGAAAATCGGGATGCACGATTGACTAAAACTGTATTCCGGGATGGCCCTTCATTTGAAGAGGGAGGGGCACACTCCCCTACCAATGACGTACCAACCGAGTATGGATTAAAAAAATTCCTGGAACCTGGTCATCTGCCTTATGGCTATGCAACCTTAAGCGACCAAGACTGGGTAATTTTCCGGTATGCCGAGATAATGCTTATGTATGCTGAGGCGCAGAATGAGTTGAATGGCCCAAATGAATCCGTACATGAAGCCATTAACCCAATACGAAATCGCGCAGGACTTCCTGATCTTGACGATAACTTAACACAGGCCGAAATGCGGGAGAAAATACGGCATGAGCGACGTATTGAGCTCGCCTTCGAAGGGCTGCGCTATTACGACCTGAAACGCTGGAGGATTGCTGAAGAGGTCCTAAATAATGTTGATGACGGTATCCTTTCTTATACTTTTGAAGAAAAACATTATCTGTGGCCGTTACCTCAGTCGCAAATAGACCAAAGTAATGGTGAATTAGAGCAGAATCCTGACTATTAAATATTGTGATGTTGAAGCCCGGGAACGGAAAAGATCCCGGGTTTCCATTCTTATGACCCTTCTATTTTGATATTGCGATTTCGCTCTATTGATTACAAAATTGTCAACTTGAGTTAAACTATTTTTTAAGCAGAGCTCAAACGAAGATTAGATTAATCACTTATTCATAAAAGTGAATGTACATTGGCATGAGTTATGTACCAGGTAATTATACCCGTAAACCAGATATTGATATGTCTGACTATTTGTATTATATAGTGGTTTTAATTTTGGAAAAATATAATATATAAGACTGTGTTATTTAATCATCATAACGGGAAGCAAAGATGGATGTAAAAAAAAATATTAAGTGGATTAGTTGGTCCTCATTATTCCTGGCATTTTCAATAATCTCTTTGTCGGCTTATGGCCAGAATAACCGTTTATTTCATAAAAAGCCTGTTTCGAGCTATTCCCTTGTTCCAGAGAATCAGCAGATTTCGCCTATGCCCCTACATGAAAGGGTGAAACGCAATATGGTGCCTGAAAAAGGATTAGCAAGCATTATACCAGGGGGCGGTCACAATGATATGCTTATGTCGGGCAATGGTAAAATGGATGTTCAGGTATACGGTGATCCATTGTCTGAACAAATAGTATTTCGTCATGAACGATTGGTGATTCCCTGGAAGTTGCCCTTTGAAGCACCGGATATTGCCCATGTCTTGCCAGAAGTTCGGAGCCTCATGTTGCAAGATCAGTACAAACGTGCACTTGAACTTTCCTTTGAAGCAGCTACTGAAGCCGGAATGCCACCCGGAACACAAAATCACGATGATATCCCGGCCTTTAGTATGAATATTGAGAAACCGGCTAACGGACCTGTAAAGAATTACCTGCGAACCGTAAACTTTGAAAATGGTGAAATCAAGGTACATTGGGAAGATCAGAAGGGGCAGTGGGAAAGAAGGGCATTTGTTTCACGCCCTGATGATGCTATTGTTCAATTACTCACCGCGCCACAGGGTGAGTCGCTGAGTACGCGGATTAAATTGAATACGTTTCAACCAGAGCCGGCGCCATTAACTCCGTATGGAAACACAGATTCAACTTCAATTACATACGAGAGGGATTATAACAAACAACGATTGGTTCTTGAAGGACATTTTAGTCCGCAAGAGATGAATGTTGGATATGCTGGCGTTGTACGTGTTATTCCTGACGGAGGGGAAGTAAGCGTAGACGATGATATTTTGGTGGTTGAAGGGGTGAAATCCCTAATGCTTTTGACCAAGATTGAATGGTTCCAAAATATCGATGAGAAAAAAGTAAATAAGGTGATTAATGAGCTGGAAACCATTACTCGAGATTATAATGAGTTGCTTGCCCGGAACGAAAAAGCTCAAGCTCTCATCTTTAACCGGGCTTCCCTGAATTTTGACCGTACCCCCCAAGAAAATGCCATGGCAGGTGAAGAATTACTTGCTGACCAGAGAACCCGGATTGGCTACAATACCACGTTGTTGTCCAAACTTTTTGATATGAGCCGTTATTGGCTGATGTTGGAAGGAGGGGGCATCGGTAGTTTTCCACCGATATACGGTCACTTAAATGTTAATGTAAATCTCCAGGTATCAGGAGGGGCAATGGCCAATTTGCCAGAAGCAATGGATTCTTTTTATAGCTGGATTGAAGGGAGTTTACCTGATGCCAAGAAGAATGCAGAAAATATTTTTGGCGCAAGAGGCGCATTGTTTTCGGTACATCCTGATCAACAGCAAGGTGTTTTATATCATTGGGATTATAATTGGCCACATCATTATTGGATATCGGCTGGTGGTTGGGCATACAATCAGTTTTGGGAGCATTATCTTGTAACCGGGGACAAGGAATTTCTCAGGAACCGGATTATGCCGGGGTTAAAGGAACTGGCGTTATTTTATGAAGATTATCTGACGGAAACTGACTCCACGGGCAATTATATTTTTGTACCCTCTTATTCTCCAGAAAATTGGCCTTCTGAAATTTACGATGGTAGACCTTATAAAAATGGCAGGAGTAACGACGTACAAGCGGTTATTAACGCTACCATGGACATAATGATTTGCCGCGAAGTGTTGACTCACCTAATTACGGGTTCAAAAATACTTGGGATGGAAGCTGAAAATATTCCCAAATGGAAGAATATGTTGGAAAAGATGCCAAACTATCTTTTGGATCAAGATGGCGCTCTTAAAGAATGGGCTTGGCCTACCTTGTCCGAAAGGCAAGATCACCGCCACTCTTCTCACCTTCACGGGGTTGCCTGGAGTGATGAAATTACTCCTGATAAAACCCCGGGGTTGGCTAAAGCTGCTTGGTTGGCAAATCGTAAACGAGCGCAAGGCGATGCATCTGGTCATGGACTTTCTCAGCGTGCTTTGGCAGCAGCAAAGTTGAAAGATAGCTATCTGGTTAACTTTGAGTTAAAGCAACTTATAGAGCAAGGCTATTTTGGACCTGCTCTTACATCCTCCCATAATCCTTATACTGGGTTTATGCCTGATTCTCAAGGTTCCATTCTTACTATAATGATGGAGATGCTTGTTTATTCCAGACCAGGTGTTATTGGTTTATTACCAGCGCTCCCTCATACGTTGGAGAAGGGAAATATTAAAGGAATAAATCTCCGCACTTTTGCCACAGTGGATAAAATGGCCTGGAATATGAAGGAAAAAACAGTTGATCTGACAATTACATCGTTGAGAGAGCAAGATATTACACTAATGGTTGGTTATGGTATCGAATCAATTAGTGCGTCCGATGGTGTCTTGGTAGAACACCCTGAAAAAGGGGAGGAAAATTGTACGTTGCAGTTACCTAAAGATAAGTCGATAAAAATCCATGTTAATTTAGGTGATTCTAACCCCTCTGATTGGATTAGAAAAGTTTCTTCACCGTGAGATTTCATGTAAATCATTACATCAATTAATTGTTTGAACAATGATTTTCTATATGGTTGAGGTGCTGGTTTATTCCAAACCTTCGAAGATTGAACTTCTGACTTTCCTCCCTGAACAGCGATCTCCAGGGAATATACTTGGTATCCGTTGCTGGACTCAGGCTTTAAAAACATGGAGGGGGATATTCTCAACAAATATCCCCCTAGCTATCTTCGAATGATATTGCTATCACCCTGCATATGCAGGAGAGTTAGACTAGAAATTAAAATAACCTTGCTGAGATATGGGAAAAATTATTCGTGATGTGCTTTTACTGATAACATTCAGCTTGTTGTTTTTTTTCGGTTGTGAGACTGAGAAGCAAAAGAAAGAAATCAATGAACCTCCGACCCCGTTTATAGATCGGTTCATGGATGTGCCGGTTACAAATGGCCTGGAATCAAACCTGTGGGGGCGTTCGTATGTGCTGCCCCGTGATGCAGAAAATGGTATTGAGTCCCCTGACTGGGCCTACTGGGGCGGGGATGTGATAAAAGGACCCGAAGGGAAATATCACATGTTTGTAGCCCGCTGGCCGGAAAAGCAAGGCCATTATCCTAAAGAGGAAGAACGCACCTCACGAATTGCCTGGTGTACTGCTGATAATCCTGAGGGTCCGTTTACATGGCAAAAAGACATCCTGGGCGAAATCCATGGGCACAATCCGGCCATAATTGAACATAATGGAACGTATGCCCTGTATTTCATATCGCGAGAGGGGTATGATATCGCCTTGGCAAATTCTTTAGAGGGACCCTGGACGCCGATGAACCTGTCCATCGAGGGCATGGAGGGCTGGTCCAATCCGGCTCCCGTAGTTCGCGATGATGGTTCTATAGTAGTGGTCAACCGTACCCCGCATAATATCTACCAGGCAGATTCACTCACCGGTTCCTATAGGGAGGTAGCCACAAACTGGGTGCCCGAGGGCTTTGTTGATGTAGAAGACCAAGTGGTATGGAGGGAAGGTGGATATTACCATCTCATTGCCAATGAATGGAGTCGTAGAGCAGCCTTCTACATGTATTCCCAAGATGGGATTAATTGGATTCTCCCTAGCCGTTATAATGCGTACGTTCCTGGCATCACGCATTATGAAAACGGGGCGAGCACCCTTTGGTATAAAATAGAAAGACCGAAGGTATTGGTTGAAAACGGCGTTGCTACCTACATATACTTCGCCGTAACCGACGTTGCCAAAGATCGAAACCTGGGAGGTGACAACCACAATGATAAAACAATCGCCGTCCCCTTGTCTCCGTTAGGAAGCAGCAAGCCAAGAGGACCGGTTAGCGAAGGGGCCTACCGTATTGAAAATTCGGAGACTAACATGGTAATGAGTGTCATAGGGGGTGAAAACGAGGACGGTGCACCGACTCATTTAAGAAATTGGGATAATGCAACCAACCAGCGCTGGTTGGTCACCTACATAGGCAACGGAGCGTACCGTCTGGAGGTGACCCACAGCTTGGAAATGGACTGGCAAAAAGTGTTATCAGTGGAAAACGCATCGATGCAGGATGGGGCATCATTAGTTCAACAAACGTGGAATGATGGTGATGGAGAGGAGCAGTTATGGGAAATCCAAGAAAATAACGACGGGACCTATCGTATTACGAACATGCATTCTGGGAAGGTTGCTGATATTACCAATGACTCTATCGGAGTGGGCCCCCACGTCATCCAGGCGGAGTGGGATAACAGTGAAAGTCAGAAATGGAAATTCAAAATGCCTATCTCTAATTAGAGGTTCCTGAAGGGATATGATGCCGACATCCAAAGTCCAGCCCGTTATATGACCATTCCTCTCATCCTGAGGCTTAAGTTCTTCACAGAAACTGTACTGAAAATTGTTGAAATATTGTAGAAAACTTAACTGAAATAGATAAGACGATGAGCATATTCACAAGCTATACCCGGAAGAAAGATGTTAATAAAATCGGGGTATTAACAACAATTCTTGCTGTGTTCTTTCTCACAATAAACTTAGGGTGTAACGCCCAGGAGCTGCAATTCAATGTTGATAATTACAACATCGCCTGGGATTCCCAAAGCCACAACTCCGGTGCCTCAATGCCTATGGTTGGAGGTAACATTGGCACTAACATTTGGGTCGAAAATGACGAATTGCTCTTTTATTTCTCAAGTCCGGGTGCGCGTGAAGAGAATGGGGCTCTTATGAAATTTGGCCGAATGAGAATTTCGTTTGAGCCAAATATATTTGATGATGCAACATTTAAACAAGAGCTGAGACTCAGCGATGGCGCTGTTTACATTACCACTAATTCTAAAGAACATGGCGAAACGAACATAAAGCTTTGGGCTGAAATCCGTGAACCCGTGGTACATACCGAAGTGGAGTCTGATGTAGAACTTGATGTAACGGCCACGTACGAAAATTGGCGGACCGACAAATTATTGCTACCTCATGACACAGCAGGCCATGAACAACGTTATATTTCATGGAACAACCTCCCCGGGAATCCTGAAGTGGCCTATATATACCCTGACGAATTTGAAGCCGGGGACAACTCAATGGTTTTTTACCATAGGATGCGTAATGAAGAAAGTTATTTTCCCAAAATTGTAAAACAACAAGGCCTCACCGAAGTCAAAGACCAATTATGGGATCCGGTGACCAATTCAACATTTGGAGGCATACTAACAGGTGATAATCTGACATTTTCAAAAACAACGAGTGGCCACTATGCACAAACCGATTTTAAAGGATGGCAATATGAAACCCAGGAACCTGCAAAATCGGTTGAGTTAAAACTGTACACCCATATTGCGCAAACGGAAACGGTCGGTGAGTGGAAAAGCCAACTGATGGACAAAGTGCAGAGGAATCAGGATGATCAACAGCTTTGGAAAAAAAATCAGGCTTGGTGGAAACACTTTTGGGAGCGGAGTCATATTGTTCTCAATAAGGACAAGGGCCCCGAGGATGCGGCATGGCGATTAGCCAGAAACTACAATCTGTTCCGGTATATGCTGGTCAGTGGTTTTTATGGCAAGGAACCTACGAAATTTAATGGCGGGGTATTGACTTTTGATCCAAAATATGAAAATGAACAACGCTATGTTTTTAAATCGGGTGATGAGTCTGCAATGAGTGCATACACTCCCGATTACAGGCGATGGGGAGCCGGATTTCATGCCCAGAATCAACGATTATTATACTGGCCGATGCTTAAAAGTGGCGACTTTGATGGTATGCTGCCACAATTGGATTTTTACAAAAACACCATGGCCACTACCAAAACCAAGGTAGAGCATTTGTGGGGGCACGATGGCTTAGTTTGCGTAGAGGCACCTAGTGCTACAGGATTATTGGGAATGGCTGAGTTTGGATTTGCAGATGAACGGGTTACCGGTTTCAGACACCGTCCCAAGGATTATGAAAAAGGCGTTACCAATAATCCATTTATCGGCAGGTTATTTCAGTCTCAGCTTGAATTTGCTTTTATGATGTTGCAGTACCGGGAATATACCGGGAAAGATGTTTCCGAGTATATAGATTTTATTGAACAAGCCGTCATCTTTTACGACGAACACTACCGGATGCATGCAAAACAGCGGACAGGAAAAGAACTGGATGAGAATGGCAAACTTATCATATACCCAACCAATGCGCTCGAATACCATCCGAATGCGAAAAACCCCACGTCCGTAATTGCCGGCATGCGGGCCGTGTTGTCCGGTTTGCTTGAGCTTCCTGACTCAATTCAATCTCCGAAAAAGAAAAAGCGTTGGAAAAGTATTTTGGCAACCCTGCCCGATTACCCGATGGGCATGACATCCGGTAATCAATATAATCGAGACTTTGAAGGGTTTAAATATTTTAAACCGGCCGAAAATTATGAACGCAATCATCCTTCGCACAATCCGGAAATGTATGGGCTGTATCCCTATCAGCAGTATGGGTTAGGCATGCCTGATCTGGACCTTCAGAAAAATACGTACCTATTCACGACCTCTGAGGCGTACCGAGCAAGTTCTGGGGGATGGTCGCAAAGTGTCATCCATGCCGCACGACTTGGAATGGCAGATAAAGCAGGAAATCTCATATTTGATAAACTAGGGAACGGACCGTTCCGCTTTCCGGCATACTTCCCGGGAGGCGACTACGCACCGGACCATAATGTCGGTGGTTCAGGTATGATTGGCCTCCAGGAAATGATTATGCAGACCCACGACGGGAAAATCCGGATTAAACCGGCCCTGCCGAAGGAATGGGATGTACAATTTAAACTCCATGCCCCGCAAGAAACAACGGTAGAAGCGGTAATACAAGATGGGGAGGTCAAGGAGTTAAAGGTTACCCCAAAGGAAAGGGAGCAAGATGTAATTTTCATGGATAAATGAAGTGATAATAATAAGCAAAATATCGAATGATGCAGAGACAATTTTAATATCCCGCTGGTTCTGTCTCGGGGTATTTAATTGGTCCCAGAACGGGGCTTAACCCTGCACTTTCAGTGATTAAAAAAAGCTGCTTGAAGAAGTCTGAACCCCAACCCAAAAACGCAGGATATTGTAAACCTAATTTTATAAATGGATCGACTTTAAGATCAAGAAAAGGTTATCACTTAATTGAAACAACAATCAACAAAATATTGTCGATGATGAAAAAAATATTTTCCCTGTTAGTTCTGGTACTCTTGATGCTGCCCGGGCATACACTTGCACAGAAGGATCTGAAACTCTGGTATGATCAACCTGCTGAAACCTGGACCGAAGCCCTGCCGGTTGGCAACGGGCGGATTGGAGGCATGGTCTGGGGAAAGGCTGCGGAGGAGCGCATTCAGCTGAATGAGGCCACGTTCTGGTCGGGCGGACCGGTAGCTCAGAACGTCAACCCGGATGCAGCCAGCCACATGCCGGCCATTCGGGAGGCGGTATTCAGTGGTGAGTATCAAAAAGCTGACAGCCTGGCCAAACTGATGCAGGGCGTCTATTCCCAAAGTTATATGCCGCTGGGGGAGCTAGTTATTCACCACACGCTCTCCGATACCACGCCTTCAAACTACTACCGCGATCTCAACATCTCTGACGCCACTACCACCACCCGTTTTACGTCCGGAGACGTGGAATATCGCCGCGAAGTGTTTGTGTCGGCGCCGGACCAGGTGATGGTGGTACGGATGCACGCCAGCGAGCCCGGCGCTCTTAATGCCACTGTTTCAGCTATAAGCCGGCTGAGCCAAAGTACCGAAAAAATCAGCGAAAATGAGTGGACCCTGAGTGGCAAAGCCCCGGCGCAAGTCGACCCCAATTACGTAAATTACAACGAGCAGCCGATCATCTACCGCGATCCCGATAAATGTGATGGCATGCGGTACAATCTGCGACTTAAAGGGCATGATACGGATGGCAGCATTTCTACGACCGACAACGGGATTGAGATAAGAAATGCGACGGAGGCTGTAATCGTCCTTTCGGTGGCTACCAGTTTTAACAGTTACGACACCTGCCCAGATAAAAACGGCAGGGATGAGACGGCGATCGCCAAAAAGCATCTGCAGAACGTATCTTACAAAACATTCGACCAGCTGTTGCGGGAGCACCTCAGCGATTATCACAGCTACTTTAATCGCGTTTCAATTTCTTTGGGAGATGAAACGGCATCCAGCCAGCGGAGCCTGCCAACCGATGAGCGCCTCGAATCCTATGCCGATGGAGTCGAGGATACTGCCCTGGAAGCGCTCTATTTTCAATTCGGTCGCTACCTGATGATATCCAGTTCACGTACCCCGGGCGCCCCGGCCAACCTGCAGGGTATCTGGAACCCGCACATGCGTCCCCCGTGGAGCTCCAACTACACGATCAACATTAACACGGAGATGAACTACTGGCCGGCCCAGGTTGCCAACCTTTCCGAGATGCATATGCCACTGCTCAATCTGGTTGAAAATTTATCCCAAACAGGACAAGCTACCGCACAAAATTTCTACAATGCCGACGGCTGGGTGGCCCATCACAATACCGATATCTGGGCGCTCTCCAACCCCGTGGGCGATGTGGGGCGGGGCAGTCCGCAATGGGCCAACTGGCCAATGGGCGGTAACTGGCTATCCCGGCAGCTGTGGGAGTATTACCTGTTTACCGGGGATAAAGCGTATTTACGAAACACGGCCTATCCGATCCTCAAAAATGCGGCCGAGTTCAGCCTCGATCTGCTCGTTGAAGGTCCGGACGGCTATCTGGTGACTGTGCCTTCGACCTCTCCAGAGATCGCATTTGAATATGGGGAGGGTAAATCGGCCAATGTTTCTGCTGCTGCAACGATGGATATGGCGATAATCCGCGATTTGTTTACCAACCTGATTAAGGCCAGCAGGGAACTTGGAATTGATGAGGGCTTCCGGGAGCACTTGCAGAAAACACGAGAGCAACTTTATCCCTATAAAATAGGAAACCGTGGGAACCTGCAGGAGTGGTACCGAGACTGGGAAGCCACCGATATTCATCACCGGCATATTTCGCACTTGTATGCACTGCATCCGGGTCACAGTATTTCTCCAATGACCACACCCGAACTCGCCGATGCGGCCCGCCGGACTCTGGAAATCCGCGGGGATGCAGGAACCGGGTGGAGCTTGGCGTGGAAAATCAATTTTTGGGCCCGACTGCTTGAGGGCAACCACGCCCATAAGCTGGTGAGGGATCTGCTGCAGCTCACGCGTAGCAACGACACCGATTACAGTGGAGAAGGGGGTACCTATCCGAACCTGTTTTGTGCGCATCCTCCGTTCCAGATTGATGGCAACTTCGGAGGCACAGCCGGGATTGCTGAGATGCTCATCCAGAGTCATTTAGATGCCATTCACCTGCTGCCGGCTATCCCGGACCAGTGGAGTGAAGGCGAAGTACAGGGACTGCGTGCCCGCGGCGGCTTTGAGATCGATATGGCGTGGACTGAAAGAGAACTCACCACCCTCGAAGTGAAGTCCCTCAATGGGAAGGTGTGTGAGATACGAACGAGCCACCCCCTTCAACTGGAAGGCACCAACCAGGTATCGAGGGAAACCGACCACGGTTATCTCATCTCTTTTGAGACCGAGCAGGGCCAGAAGTACAACCTGATTCCTGCTGAATAGAATAACTTTTAAAGGGTATTCTCTTTACAAATAAATTTGATAATCTGAAGGCGAGTAATTTAATGAATCTGGCACGTAAACCTACCTTTATTCAGAATGGTTTTAGGAAAAATGGAAAGTTTAATCGTGGTAGTCGCTTAGTATTGGGAACATCGGGCCTTGGCGGAGTATGGGGAGAAGTCGATGAGCAGGAATCGATAGATGCCCTTTTATATGCCCTGGAACAAGGCATAGATGTAATTGACACCTCCCCTTCTTACAATAATGCTCAAGCATATGTTGGAAAAGCATTACGCAAATGGGATGGTATTCATCCTTTTATAAGTACTAAAATAGGGCGCTTACCAGCAGAAAAGGCAGATGAGGTTTACCTGGAGTACTCTCCCGGGGGGATGAAAAAAAGTATGGAGGAGAGTTTAAATCTTTTAGGCGTTGATTATATCGACCTTTTATTTTTGCATGAACCGCACTTAGTGCCGCTCAAAAAGATCGATTCTATTCTCAATACACTCGAATCATTTAAACAGGAGGGCATTGTAGGTATGCTCGGCATCGGTGGAAATCCCGAAGGGGAATTCTGGGATTATGTAGACAGCAACTACTTCGATGTGGTTTCGACATTTCTGAAGATGGATGCCAGTACTCTTGAGGGATTTGCTCATGATATACCCACATTTATTGACGAAGGACTCGCAATTTATGCTGCTTCATCCCTACACATGGGGCTACTTGGTTCCCGTTTCCAGGAGTTTGTTGATGATCCCCCCGATACCGAGTGGATACGGCAAGATCATATAGATAATGCTATAATGGTAAATGAGGTTGCCCAAAAAAATGGTATGTCTCTTACTGAATTGGCTTTACGATACCTTTTTTCCATAAAAGAGGCTGACCGTGTGGTTTTAGGACCGACAAATCTAGAGGAGCTTAAAAAGTCCATTAATAACTGGCAGGAAGGGCCGTTAAATAAGCAGGTGTTTGAAGAAGTAACTGAGGTTTTATTGAAATCAATTGATTAAATGAACATTCAGACTGTTGTCCTGGAAGAACCAGGTGACTTTTATGAAACAGAAACAGAACTCGATACAACTCTGGCACCGGACGAGGCTTTATTAAAAGTGCATCGGATTGGTATCTGTGGTACAGATCTGCATGCATATGCTGGTGAACAACCTTTTTTCAGTTATCCCCGAATCCTGGGCCATGAGCTTGGAGTTGAAGTTGTTGAAACGGGATCAAGGGTAGACAATATATCAGTCGGGGACCGGTGTTCAGTGGAGCCCTACCGATATAATCCCGAAGACCAGGCCGTAAAAAGTGGGAAGCCAAATTGTGCCGAACATATGTCAGTATTGGGTGTGCATGAAGATGGCGGAATGAGAGAGTATTTTAAATTTCCGGCTAAGTTCCTGCATGTTTCTGAAAAGATGTCTTATGATCAATTAGCATTGGTAGAGCCGTTGGGCATTGGTTGCCATGCTGTGAATCGGGCAGATATCACTTCCGATGACCGCGTGCTGGTGATCGGCGCCGGACCGATAGGGCTGGGAGCATTGCAGTTTGCCCTTGCAACGGGCGCCGAAGTAGCGATTATGGAAATAGACAAAGGGCGAATGGAATTCTGCCAAGAGTCATTCGACCTGGCCGGTGGCATCAACCCGCTGGATGAAGATGCGAAAGATCAACTGAAGTCCCTGTTTGGCGGTGATCTGCCTTCGGTGGTACTCGATGCCACAGGTAACAAGCAGTCGATGGAGAACGCGTTCGACTTGGTAGCCCATGGTGGAAAGCTCGTCTACATCGGGCTTATTCAGGGAGATCTTACCTTCCACGATCCGGACTTTCACAAAAAAGAGCTGACCCTTATGGCCAGCCGCAATGCTCTTGCAGAAGATTTCAAGCAGATTATACGTTTGGTGGAAGAAGGTAAGATTGATACCGATCCTTGGATCACCCATCGAGCCCAATTTGACGATATGATCGATGAGTTTGACGGATGGCTGAAGCCGGAGGCCGGTGTTATCAAGGCGATGGTAGAAGTAACTTAGCGGATAAGTTCCCCAATAAATTCAATACGATAAATAAAGTACTACAAAACAACTAATGTATGTCAGAAATAAAGAAGATATTTAGCGATGAATCTGGTGGACTGCGGGCCCCGATTGTTCCCTTTATGCTAATCACCAGTCTCTTCTTTATGTGGGGTTTGGCCAATAACCTAACTGACACGTTACTGGCCGCCTTCAAACGAATCATGAGCCTAAGTGATTTCCAGACCTCGTGGATTCAGGTAGCCTTCTACGGCTCTTATTTCTGCCTCGCTCTGCCTGCTGCCGTCTTTATTAAACGGTTTACCTACAAATCAGGAGTCTTATTGGGACTCGGCTTGTATGTACTTGGGGCACTGCTGTTTTACCCGGCTAGCGGGGCCATGCAATATGGCTTTTTTCTGGTATCATTATTTGTACTGGCTGGTGGACTTTCTATTCTCGAAACGGCAGCCAATCCCTATATTATCGCGATGGGGGATCCCAAGACAGGAACCCGCCGGCTGAATCTGGCACAGTCGTTTAATCCGATCGGTTCGATTTCCGGTGTGGTGATCAGCAAGTTTTTTATTCTTTCCAATCTGGACCGGGCCAGCGCCCAGGAACGGGCAGAGATGTCGGCCGATCAACTTCAATCCATACAGCAGGCGGAACTTAGCGCAGTGATGGGGCCTTATGTCACTATAGGAGTATTACTGCTGGTTCTCTGGATCGTGATAGCGGCTCGCAAAATGCCGAAAGCTTCCACCGAATCCACAAACATTGACCTGTGGCCGACGATTAAGCGGCTCGTCAAAAGAAAGAATTACGTAGGAGGTGTAGTCGCCCAGTTCTTCTATGTAGGGGCCCAGATCTGTGTGTGGTCATTTACCATCCGTTACGTTATGCAGGAACTGGATGTCGTCGAAGCAACTGCTTCCAACTACTACATCGCTGCGCTCATCGTTTTTACCCTGTTCCGGTTTATTAATACCTGGCTAATGAAATATTTCCGCCCGGCCAACCTGCTAATGGGCTCGGCCATGCTCGGCGTAATTTCTACCTTATTGGTTATTGTAGGCAGCGGAATGTTTGGGGTAGTCGCCCTCATCGCTATCTCAGGCTTCATGTCGCTGATGTTTCCCACCATCTTCGGGCTTGCCTCCGAAGGGCTGGGGCAAGATACCAAGATTGGCAGTTCCGGACTGATTATGGCCATAGGTGGTGGCGCCGCACTGCCGGCCCTTATGGGGTGGATTTCCGATACTACGGGCAGCATCCATACCGCCTATTGGGTGCCATTGGCCTGCTTTATTCTCATCGCCGGGTACGGGTTCCTCAGCAGCAGATATAATCTTGAGAAAGCAACTGCAGAAACTGAATCTGTATAAAAGATATATTGTCGGAATAAACTGTGGATGAGAGAATTGGACATTTTTGGTGATGTAAAATTCAGGGAACTAACTGTTAACGTAAACTGGTCCAGTTCAGATTTAGATAATTAAAAATACAGGGTTACGCTAAACCCTCTATAAATGAGAGGCAATATGAATTGGGGACCAACTGCAAATACAATTTTAAACAAGCTACCCTTTTTATGGGCTTTGGTTCTTTTAGTTAGTTGTCAACCGGCCAGCCAAGAGCTGGAATGGAGGCAGGAAGACCTCTATAGCTGGGCCGAAGTAGAACTTGGCTATTTCGGGAGCACCGGTTTTGAGAAGCTGGATCCCCAGCATACAAACGTCTCGATGGAGGTTTCGCTAACACCGGAAGAGATCGCAGAAAACCAGATGCTGCTGCACGGGGCCGGCGTTGCCACTGCCGATGTGGATGGCGATGGCTTGGTCGATATCTATTTTGGTCAACTTAACGGGCCTAATAAACTGTATCGAAATAAAGGCGATTTTCTGTTTGAGGATATCACGGAACAAGCGGGCGTAGCGCACGAGGGCTATTACAGCACCGGCGTACTGTTCACTGATATTGATGGCGATGGCGATCCTGATCTGCTGGTGAACACCATGGAAGGACCACTGGGAGTCTACAAGAATGATGGGACGGGTCAGTTTATACCCGTAGAGAACAGCGGACTGGGGGAGGGCAACGGCGGCTCCACACTGACCATGGCCGATATTGACAGCGACGGTGATCTGGACCTGTTCGTGGCCAACAATAAGCTGAAACGAGTGTATGATATTTTTACTCCTGAGCAACTCAAATCCAGCAACGTGGTTGAACAGCCCACCGGTGATGAAACCAAGTACAAATTAAAGGAACCGTTCGGTCAATACTACGATATACTATATCGGAAAAATCAACCGAATAGGCTTGGTGAACTAGGTACGAAAAACAAGCTTTTTCTGAATGAGGGCGATGGAACTTTTCGGGATGTTACGAACGAAGATGGTAGGTTTGTCGATCATAATGGACAGCCCTATATACACAAGGCAGAATGGAGCCTGACAGCCCTGTTCCAAGATATCAACGGAGACGGTAGACCGGATCTATACGTCTGCAACGATTATTTTGATCCTGACCGTATCTGGATTAATCGAGGAGATGGCCGATTTAAGGAGATCGATCCCCTTGCGGTGCGTAACTACAGCTACTCATCAATGGGGGTAGATGTAGCGGATATTAACCGGGATGGCTACCAGGATATGTTCGTAACAGAGATGCTCAGCCAGCTGCACAGCCGTCGTACCAGCCAGCAAACCTCCGAAGAGCAGCATCTCGTGAAAATAAACGAGATCAACTATCAGCCGCAGTATATGAGGAACTCTCTCTACTTGAACCGGGGTGATTATACCTTCGCTGAAATCAGTTACTTCAGTGGAGTAGAAGCATCTGAATGGTCTTGGGCTACACGGTTCCTAGATGTGGATCTGGATGGGTATGAGGATATTATCATCAATACTGGATTTGCCTACGACTCAATTGATATGGATTATTATATGGAGTCAAACCACAGCAAGCGGGCCATTGATCTGGATGAAACCCCCATCCTTAATCTCAGAAATAAAATTTTTCGCAACAATCGTGACCTAACCTTCACCGAAAAAAGTGAGGACTGGGGTTTCACAGAGCAGGATGTATCGTACGGGCTGGCTACTGCCGATCTGGATAACGATGGCGACTTGGATGTGGTCAATAGCCGATTTAATTTTGAAGTCGTTATTTTTGAAAATACTTCAAACGCCCCGCGCATTGGTGTGCGGCTTAAAGGTAAAGATAAGCAGTCTCAAATTATAGGTGCTGAGGTCATCCTTGAGGGCGGTCCCGTAAAGCAAACCAAGGAACTCGCTTCCGGGGGAGATTATCTGTCAAGCTCGGCCCCACACTTTGCTTTTGCGGCTGATCCGGATAATTCAAATCATATCCTCAAAATCAACTGGCCAAACGACGCCGTTACAAAAATAGACAGTGTTCAAGCGAACCGTATCTATGAAGTGACTCAGCCGGAAGCAAACAACAATACAAATGCGGAAATATCCTCTCCAATAAGTAATGAACAAGGGCCATTATTTGTTGATGTTTCCGAGAAAATTGATCATCACCACCACCACGAGGATTGGCACGATGACAGGCAGGTGCAGCCTCTACTGCCCATTAAACTGAGTGGACTTGGACCTGGCATTTCTTGGATAGATTACGATCAGGATGGTGATGATGACTTGTTTATACCTTCCGGTAAAGGGGGAAGCCTTGGCGCTTTTGAAAACCTCGGAAATGGGGAGTTTTCTCCGCTATCATTGGATGGGCTAACCGCCCAGACAATCTCTGACCAAACTACTTTGCTGGGCTGGAACACAACTTGGGGAACCAGCCTGCTGCTGGGGAATATGAACTATGAAACTAGGGATCAAAAGACACCCTCGGTCTTGAACTACGGATTTCGCGATGGAGCTGTAGCCAAACGAGACAGCATTCCCGGCTTGTTTTCCACAACCGGTCCGATTGCAGCTACGGACTATGATGGTGACGGTGATATCGACCTTTTTGTGGGTGGGCGTTTTGTGCCGGCACAGTATCCTGCAGGCGCAACGTCGAGGTTGTTTATCAACGAAAATGGGAATTTTAAGCTGGATCAAACCAATGCCCAAATATTGAAGGATTTTGGACTGGTTACTGGCGCGGTGTTTTCTGATTTCGACAGCGACGGCGATCCTGATCTTTTGCTAAGCAGGGAGTGGGACTCCTTACTACTATTGGAAAATGAGAATGGGACTTTTGGGGATGTGTCATCTGAATACGGTTTGCAGTATCTCCGCGGGTGGTGGAAGGGGGTCAGCACTGGGGACTTTAACAACGACGGACGGCCAGATATTGTAGCTACTAACTGGGGCCTGAATTCACCCTATCAGCTCAATGCGAATTTCCCCCTCACCATGTATTACCGGGATTTTAATCGCGACGGTAGTACCGATATTATCGAATCGTACTACTCATCAGAGCTAGGAGCCTACGTCCCCCGCCAGCAACTTGAAGCTCTGCAGCCCCTATCATCAGTTTTACTGAGAGGGGTTTCCAGCCACTCAGAATATGGCCGTACCTCTCTGCGTGGACTCCTGCAGGTCAAGCCTGAGAGCCTTCCATCGCGGAACATAAACAGGTTGGCTCATACGCTATTTATCAATCGCGGCGACCGATTTGAAGCCCGTTCCCTGCCTGATGAAACGCAGTTTTCGGCTGCATTTGGCGCTACCGTGTTTGATTACAATAACGACGGCAATGAAGATCTTTTCCTGAGCCAAAACTTCTTTGGAACGCCCCCGGATGTACCTAGGCTGGATGCCGGACGTGGCCAGCTGCTAGAGGGAAATGGCACGGGACAATTTAAAGCTGTTCCTGGTCAGGTTAGTGGAATTAAAGTGTATGGCGAGCAGCGAGGAGCCGCAGTCAGTGATTTTAACAGTGATGGGAAAGTGGACCTGGCCGTAACTCAAAATGATTCGACTACCAAGCTTTATTTAAATCAGACTGCTTCAGGTGGGATTTCCGTTAATTTGGTTGGTGCTGGCGAAAATAGATCAGCCATCGGTTCGTCCGTGCAGTTGGTCTATAAAGAGGGTGCAACCGGACCTATGCGGGAAATTCAGGCAGGGTCGGGTTACTGGTCTCAAAACGGTGCAGTGCAGGTACTGGGAATAGGCGAAAGCCGAGAAGTCCAAAGTATTCACATTCAGTGGTATGATGGAGAAACGCAAGAGATTCAACTGAAACCTGATAACCGTAGTTACCAAATTTTTAAAAGTACACGTTAGCTAAATGACCTAAAAGAATATTAATTGTATCTCATCATTAATGAAACTGATAAGGCAAGTTCGAAGTAGTTCTTTCCTCAATAAGTTTAATTATTTCCAGGCAGTAAATAAGGATAGATTTATTGGACTATTTTCTGCGGTAGTATATCATCCAGAGGTTGTACTGGCGTATATGAAAGCGGCAAAGGACTATTAACATATCACTTTTACCTCACTATGTGGACTTGAATAGGCAGATGCCTATCACCAAGCACAGAAAGACTGAAAAAGCACGGAATCCGCTTATTTAACTCCTATAAAGAGGTGAGTGAGGAGCCTGAAAAGTAATTGCTTAGAGTCAGCAAGATTGGCAACAATTTTCCAGTCCTATAGAATCGTATAGTACTAATACGGGAACTGAATAATTCGAATGCAAAATAAATATCATGTTTACAATATGAACTGGTAGAGACCTTAAAATATATTAATAGTTTATCATTTCATGGGAATTTATTTGAAATGAAAATTATGGAATCAGCAAGTTGACTTCCTTAAAGATTAAAAGCAGGATTTTTTCCATTCGATGGTTGGTATATATTCTCTGGACCGAAAATAAAATTAAGGATATGGTGACAAGATGAGTAATATTGCTGTAATCGATCTTATTGTAATATTTACTTATCTAATTGCTATAGTTGGGTTGGGATTATGGATAGTCCGGAAGAAAAAGATGAATGCCGAGGGGTATTTTTTGGCCGGTCATACATTGCGTTGGCCCGCCATTGGAGCGGCCTTATTTGCTTCGAATATTTCTACCATACACTTGGTTGGATTGGCGGCTTCAGGGTATAACGATGGACTGGTTTGGGGTAACTACGAGTGGATGGCTGCCTTTGTGCTGATCCTGCTCGCGCTGGTCTTCTCTCCCTTTTATTTTAAGAACGAGATTGCCACGCTCCCGGAATTCTTAGAAAAACGATACGGGCACTTTGCCCGGATGTGTCTTGCCGTGCTCGGTATTTTAGGTGCCCTGTTTATTCATATCGGGGTGAGCCTGTATGCAGGAGCGGTGGTATTTGAGAATCTGTTTGGGATTAATATCTATGTTTCGATTCTCCTGATTTCTGTTGTCACGGCACTCTATACTGTTATTGGCGGACTCCAGTCGGTTGTGATAACAGAAACAATCCAAACCGTCATATTGATTTTTGGCTCCATCGTGTTGACGGTGCTGGGGATTTGGGCGTTGCCCGAGCACGGCATCACCTCCTGGAATGGGTTGGTGAAGGCGGCGAAGCCGGAGCAGTTGAGCATTATTCCTACGGATGCTAATTCCTCCAGGCTCACCTGGCAAGCCATCCTGTTGGGCTACCCGATCCTGGGAATTTGGTATTGGTGCGCGGATCAGACCATCGTGCAGCGCGTGCTGGGGGCGAAAACAATGCACGATGCCAAAATAGGCCCCCTCTTTGCCGGCTTCCTTAAAATACTTCCCGTGTTTATCATGGTACTGCCGGGCGTGTTGGGCTATGTGTTGTTCAACGGGCAAATTACCGATGCCGATGACACCCTGCTGGTTCTGATTACGGAGCTAATGCCGCCCGGGATGGTGGGGCTGATGTCGGCGGCCCTGCTAGCCGCGCTGATGAGCACCATCGCCGCGGCCCTGAACAGTGCGGGCACGCTGGTATCGATCGATATCTATAAAAGTGTAAAGCCGGGCGTATCCGACAAAAAGCAGGTGTTTGTCGGACGCATTACGGCCGTCGTTGTGATGATCGTTGCCATCCTCTGGTCCCCCATTATTGCCCAATTTGACAGTATATTTGAAGCGATAAATGTGCTGTTGACCGTAATCTCTCCACCCATAACCGCAGTGTTTGTATGGGGCGTCTTCTGGAAGAGAGGAAACAACCCCGCCGCAGTTGCCACGTTTGTGGGAGGATTTATACTGGGTGTGACTGCTTTTTTGATCGATTTCCCCATTGTTGGCGATACCAAACTCCTCACCGAGGGACTGGGCATCTCCTTTATGATGCAGGCCTGGTGGCTTTTTGTGGCATGTTCGGTTATTTATGTACTCACAAGCCTGGTGACACCCGAGCCGGATTACGATAAAATTGAGGATTACACCCTCTCATCCCCCTTAGCCTTTTTAACCAGCCGGGTGGAAGAAGGAGGAACAAGACCGCTGCAATTTTCGCTGCTGCTCATTGTGATTATGATCCTTCTCTACATAACATTCAGGTAAGATGAATATGAAGCTCTTATGCAGATTTACATTATGTTTCTTTGTTTTGTCTATCATTTCCTGTAGCCGCTCGGCCGAGGATAACCAGCATAAAGAAGCCACGGGTACCGGCAAGGATACGCTGCAAACAACGACCAGTGAAGCGCAACGGTTTGGCATGGTGATTGGATTAAAGCCAGATAAAATTGAGCAGTACAAACAGCTCCATGCGAATGCCTGGCCCGGGGTACTGGAGCAGCTGAACGAGAGTAACATCCGGAACTACTCCATCTTCCTGCAGAAGATAGAAGGCAGATATTACCTGTTTAGCTATTTTGAGTATGTGGGGGACAACTACCAGCGGGACATGAAAAAAATGGCAGCGGACTCGGTCACCCAGGAGTGGTGGAAGCTTACCGATTCCTACCAGATACCGCTGGATTCCCGCAAGCAGGGGGAGTGGTGGACAACAATGGAAGAGGTATTCCATCACGAGTAACCGGTAAGCCGCAATTAACCTAAACGACACTCATTCATTATGTTGAACATGCACAAAGTCATATTGTTGGTTGTTATCCTTATCAGTTTTTTAAGCACTGAGTTGGCCGCTCAGCTGTCGGGGGGCGGGGAGGCCCATCCGAACCTGCAAACAAACCTGGAATCGCTGGAAGATTGGCAGGATATGCGCTTTGGGATGTTTATCCACTGGGGTCCGGTTACCCTGCGGGGCACGGAAATCGGCTGGTCCAGGGGAGAGCAAGTGCCCATCGAGGACTATGATCAGCTGTACCAGGAGTTTAACCCGGTACTGTTTGATGCCAAGCAGTGGGTCCGTACGGCCAAACAGGCCGGCATGAAGTACCTGATCATTACCTCCAAACACCACGACGGGTTTGCCCTGTGGGATTCGAAACGATCCGACTATGACATGATGAGCACCCCCTACGGGAAGGATGTGCTGGAGGCCCTCTCAGAGGAATGTGAGAAGCAGGGTATTGAATTTGGGATCTATTATTCCATTGCTGATTGGCACCATCCGGATTACCCGGTGAATCAGCGTTCGCTGAAACCAGCCTACCAATCGGCCAGTGAGGCCAAAAAAAAAGAAGCGATGGCTGACTATATCCCGTATATGAAGGGACAGCTGAAGGAGATCATCGAAAATTACGATCCGGCGGTGCTCTGGTTTGACGGGGAATGGGAGTCCCCCTGGACCCACCAAATGGGGATGGAGTTGTATGCCTATGTAAAAGGACTGAATCCCGATATCCTGATTAATAACCGGGTAGACAAGGGGCGCCAGGGGATGGCGGGAATGACGATTTCTGAGAAGTATGCCGGTGATTTTGGGACTCCCGAGCAAGAAGTCGGTAATTATAATACCGAAACGCCGTGGGAATCCTGTATTACCATTGGCCGGCAGTGGGCATGGCGCCCCAACGATAAGCTTAAATCGACCAAACAGTTACTACATCTGCTGCTTAATACCGTAGGGGGCGATGGCAACCTGCTGCTGAATGTCGGCCCGATGATGGACGGGCGCATCGAGCAACGACAAATCCGCCGACTCCACCAGGTCGGGGACTGGCTGAGGCGGCACGGGGAAAGTGTCTACCGGATCCGGGGTGGCCCCTATAGGCCGACCGAAACCATGGTGAGCACGCGCAAAGGAAATAAGATATATCTACATCTGTTAGCGCATCCGGGTTCTGAACTTACCCTTCCTCTGCCTGAAGGTGTACAAGTAAACAATGCCCGCCTTTTACGTACAGACCAGAAACTGAATTTGCGGCAGGCCCATGGTAATCTGAAAATCAGTCTGCCCTCACGGTTGCCAAACGACGTGGCATCCGTGGTTGCCTTGGAGCTAAACCGGCCGGCACAAGAACTGGGTACCATTGAACGATAGAGCTAGTAAGAGGATATGACCAACCATTCAGTAATAATTAAAGAGTGTCTTACCCGTGACATCAGGTTTGATCTAAAAGAGGGAGAAGGATCCGATGCCGTGAACCAAACGCCCCAGTATTCATACGCGGTGTGCAAGCTTACGACCAACAGGCAAATACAGGGAACAGGGCTGGCGTTTACCCTGGGGGCAGGCAACGAACTGGTATGCGAGGCAATCGGGTACCTGGCCCGGTTTATTGAAGGCAGGGAAATAGAGCAGCTGATGGCCGGATTCGGGGCGGTCTTCCGGGAAATGTCAAATGCCCCGAACCTGCGATGGCTTGGTCCGCATAAGGGGATTGTACACCTGGCCCTGGCCGCTGTCACCAATGCCTGTTTTGACCTTTGGGCCAAGTCCCGCGGGGTCCCGCTGTGGAAATTATTGCTTGATCTCTCCCCGGAAGACATAGCCGGCACGCTGGATCTTTCGTACTTGGAAGAGGTGCTCACTCGCAGTGAGGTAATAGAGCTGCTGCACAAAAACAGGCGAAGTAAGTCGCACATAGAACAGGTGGTGCGAACCGGGTACCGGGGGTATGATACCTCCATCGGGTGGTTCAACTATAGCAATGCACAGATCCAGCAGAAGGTGAAGCAGTCTATCGGGCAGGGCTTTACCGCCCTTAAGTTGAAAGTGGGTGCTGATGAGCAGGAGCGGGATATCCAGCGGGCCCACCTTGTGCGGGACGCTGCGGGAGAGCACGCCCAGATTATGGTGGATGCCAACCAGCGCTGGTCCCTGCCGGAGGCGATCGAGGTGTGCCAAAAGCTGGAAGAGATCGATCCATACTGGATTGAGGAGCCGACCCACCCGGACGATATTTCGGCCCACCGGGAATTGGCCCGGCAGGTTCATCCTCTCCGGCTGGCGATGGGGGAGCACATCCCAAACCGGGTGGTGTTTAAAAACTTCCTGCAGTCGGGGGCCATGAGCTTTAACCAGGTAGATGCGGTACGGGTCGGGGGTATTTCGGAGTTTATTACCATCAGCCTGCTGTCTAAAAAGTTTGGCATTCCGGTGGTGCCGCATGTGGGGGATATGGGACAAATTCACCAGCACCTGGTACTGTTTAACCAGCTGTATGTAGGACATGAGCCACTATTCCTGGAGCATATCCCACATCTGAGAGACTACTTCAAGTTCCCGGCTAAGCTTGCCGATGGATACTACCAGGTACCGGAGGAACCGGGGGCAAGTTCCGATTTTAAAGACTCTATAATGAAGTAAATAATTAACGTGTTATGATTTCGATGCCGAAAAAAAGGAGACCCATTGCCATTGCAGGCGCGGGTGGGATTGTAAAAGATGCGCACTTGCCGGCGTACCGAAAAGCGGGCTTCGAAGTAAAGGTGATTTTTGACCTGGATATAACTAAAGCGGAACGAGTGGCAAACCAGTTTCAGATTCCCGTTGTGGCAAATGAATTGGCAGAATTTGTAGAGGTGGCGCAAAAGCATGACTGTGTATTCGATTTGGCGCTTCCAGCCAAAGCTATTTTAGAGGTGTTGTCTGGGCTTCCCGACGGTTCCGGAGTGTTGATTCAAAAACCGATGGGAGAAACCCTGGACCAGGCTCGAAAGATTCTACAAACATGCCATCAGCAGGAAATGACTGCAGGAATAAATTTTCAACTGCGGCACGCCCCCTACATCCAGACTGCAGTTGAACTGGTTGATCGGGGAGAAATTGGAGAGCTTCATGACATTGACATAAAGATGTGTGTCTATACCCCCTGGCACCTATGGGAATTTCTATACGAGTTGCCGAGAGTCGAAATTCTATACCACAGTATCCATTATATTATATTGACTTGGTACGTTACTTTTGGGGGAACCCGGTAAGCATATACGCAAAGACGGTGAAACACCCCAAAATGAAAGAGCTGGAAAATACTAAATCCAGCATCATAATGGATTACGGGGAGCTGAAGCGGGCGATAATAAACACGAATCACGGCCATGAGTTCGGACCAAAGCACCAAGAGTCGTACATCAAGCTCGAAGGCACTGAGGGAGCAATCAGGATACAGGTGGGAGTTAACCTGGACTATCCCAAGGGACGTCCCGACAAATTTGAATATATTTGTTCTGTGACCGGGAACGAGTGGAAGACAAAAGAGGTGGAAGGCTCTTGGTTCCCGGATGCGTTCATTGGGCCAATGGCTGGACTGATGCAGAAGCTTGAGACCCCAGACTATAATTATGTAAATTCAGTAAATGATGCGATTCATACGATGGAGGTAGTGGAGGCGGCTTACATTTCAAGTGAAAAGGCGGTATTAATCCATCATATAGTAATTATTAAGTATTACGCGTTTAGGGGTTAATCTTAAACAGCTAATGCATGTTTAATACGATTGATGGGTTGATCGTTTTGCCAATTGATGTACTGTAATAGCGTTACAGAGGCTACTTTGCTGATCAATCTAGCTCGCAG